>CANHWU010000045.1 GCA_947464415.1 Flavobacteriales bacterium | reverse complement strand
CTGCCAGCTTCACAGGATTTGTAGCACCTGCAGGTTGCGCTACCACCTTTGATTTCAATGCTCCCGCCTCGTGTAATTGCAATGCCAATGTGGGAACTTTCAACATTTCAGGAGCTTCCATCAATGCGAACGATATTGTGATTTGCAACGACGAAACACTGATTTTCAACAGTAACGACGACTTCACAGCACCGAGCAATGTTTCAGGCAACCCCTCTCAAGTAGGATTAGGAATTGCGATTTACGATTTGAGTCAAACGGTGATTGCTGGGGATATTACAACCGCAGATAACCAGCTTCCATTGACTATTTTAGATTTTGAAGATATCATTGGCGGCACAATTGGAGACCTCGAGATTACGAATAATGCAGCCCAATATGCCCTCATTGCCCCTTTGCTTGGAGCATCGCCTAATTTTGATGTTCCAATTCAGTTTCAAGCCGCCATTGTGACGCTGTACAATACCAGCACCTCTCCAATAACGATTGCCGGTGTAGGTTCATTAGAAGATTTGCTAGATCCTCTCTCCGGTACTTGCGGAAATGTAGGTCAAGTCTACAATATCACCATGACGCCTCCCATCCTTTTATCGACCGGTATTCCAAATTGTCAGAGTGAAACCTTCACCATCAATGCCTCACAAGGGGACATTGCCATCAACGCTTTCGATTGGAATATTATCTCTTCAAGCCCCGCTAATATTGTCGTCAATGCGTTTCCGAATGGTACGGATGTCACTATTACCGGGTTGAACAATGGCGATAACATGATTGTAGAGATTGCCGATCCTTCGGGATGCATATCTACCATTGAACATGGTCCATTTGTTGGTCCTCTCGTGGGTTCTATTTCATTACCCACCGGTTTGAGTGCCAATAATATTTGTGCTAGCACACCGCCCTTCAATTTGGTGGGAAATGACCCCAATGGTACTTGGTCGTTAGATCCCGCAAATCCTTGGACAGGTCCTGCCTTATCAGGTCCTCCTTTGGATGCCACTGGGATGTTCTATCCTTCTGAGGAGCTTGCGCAAGATCCAGTGCTTTTCACCACTATATTATTCACCCCTGCTGGATGTGCAGAAGTATCTCCTCCATTTACCATCGCGGTGCAACCTACGGTTGTTCCAACGGCCTCTACTATTCCTAATCTTTGTGCCAACAGCCCAATGCTGAATCTTGCCTTTTTCGGAGGACCCAATGGCGGAGAATGGGCAGGCAATGGTGTTGTCAACAATCAATTTAATGCATCTCTAGCTGGGCCGGGAACTCACACCCTTACCTATGATGTAACCAACGCACCAGGAGTGACATGCGGTACCATCAATGATCCGTCCATCCCCATCACTGTAACGGTAAATGATCCATCGCTCGCTGTGATGACACCTTCACTCACTGAAGGTTGTGAAGACCTCGAGATCAGTTTGTACAACAATAATCCCAATTCTATCAATGCTGTTTGGAAAATAAATGGTGCTGATGTAATAGGAACCAACGATTCTTTGCAAACAACGCTTACAGATCCTGGGTGTTACGATTTCACCTTGACAACTACCGATATCAACAACTGCGTAGACACCTTACAAACACAAGATTTGATTTGTGTATTTCCAACTCCTGAGGTTTCCTTTATTTCAGCTCCATCCTCTGCTACTATGGACGATCCACAATTCTTCTTTACCAACACATCACCAAATCTCAGTGCGTTGGAATGGGATTTCGCTGGCTTCAGCAATTCCAGTTTAGAAAATCCAGTATATTCATTTGATGATGTTACAAGTGCAGGTTCCTATGAAGTGTGTTTATTGGGTACAGATGCCAACGGATGTCAGAATACTTACTGCAATAATGTAGTAATCAAAGATGCCTTTGCCGTTTTCACGCCCACTGCCATTACCCCTGACAACGACAATCTCAATGAAGCATTTAGACCTATCATCAATGGAGCCGATCAAGTAAAAAATTATCACTTGCGTATCTTCGATCGTTGGGGAAATATCGTATTTGAAAGTACCGATATGACAGAATATTGGAATGCCAATACCGATGGCAATGAATACTATGTTAACAATGGTGTCTATCACTGGTTATTGGAGATTACTTTGTTCGGTTTGGATGCTACACAGAAATTTGAAGGATCGCTCAGCGTTGTGCGCTAAACAATGTTAACCAAAGTTGGTTAACACTTCATGTGATTTTCAAATTTTGATCTTTATAAAGTTCTATTTTTGATTCATGCTAAGGATTGCAGTCATTTTATTTACATTTTTCCTAGCTTCTGAAGTCAGAAGTCAGGCTGCAATTGGAAATTTCACTATCAACGAAATTGGTAGCAACGGCATCCTGTGTCAAAACGAAAGTTGTATTATCCAACCGCTTAACGGACAATCCATGCCTGCGGATCTTAGCGATCCCCTAACCCCTTATCAACCAGGAATCGGAATTGCCATTTTTTCCTGTTCTCCGGTCTATACCAACAATGATTTACTTTCTGACCCTTGTTTTATTGGAATTTATTCAGCTCAAAATGCCTCCGCCATTTACAACCCTTTTATTATCAGCAATGATGTCAATTTTTGGAATCAATTACCCGCCCCTTTTAATCAACCTCCCTCCAGTAATGTTACACTTTATTTTCAAGTAGTTACTCTCTATAACACTTCTTCACTGACTCCTTACTCCTCACTTTCCGGACCTAACTTTGATCTTGAAGCCAGTAATTACCTCACGCTTGTCTTTCAACCCAATATCCAACATCAATTTACTGAAAATTGTCTCAACAATGAAGTGATATTGACCATTACCGAAGGTAATCCAATCACGAACCTTTCAACTTTCACGATTTCCAACCCTTTTCCATCCTCTGCCAATTTTCCGAGCATCGCCACTAATGGCAATGCCATATCGATTGGCAATGTAATGGCAGGGCAAACCATTGGCATGCAAATGATCAATGAATCGGGATGTCTTTACAACATTCCCTCATATACTTTCCAGGGCCCTAGCATTGCGGTAATTACCAGTCCAAGTACATTTTGTGAAAATGACCCTCCTAGCGTTTTAAGTGCCTCCCCTATCAATGGAATATGGTCTGGAAGTCCTGCCGTGGATAATAATACAGGGCAATTCAATCCTGCATTTTTTGACATAGATACTCCCACCAACTATACTCTACAGTACACTCCCACTGATGCCGCGCCTGGCTGTAATATCGCGGCCAATGTAACCATTACCGTAAATCCCACCATCGAAAGCACTATCAACGATCCCGGTGAATTTTGTATCAATGATCCATTAACTCCATTCACCGCCATCAACCCCAGCGGCATTTGGTCAGGTCCTTTCAACTGTATCAGTCCAACGGGTATTTTCGATCCCGGCATCGCTCAAGCCGGTGTTCATACTATCGTGTATTCAATGCCCGGCCAATGCGGATCTTCAAGCAGTATCCAAGTGACTGTGCATTCTTTACCCATCATACAATTTACCGCATCTGCTCTTCAAGGATGCTTGCCTTTAGAAGTTGTATTTGAAAACACAACACTCAACAGTGGAAGTGATTACAAATGGTTTATTAATCAAAACCAGATGCCCAGTTTTGATGATAACTATACGCACACTTTTGAAGATGCCATCTGTTATGATATTGGGCTTGCGCTCACCGACCTATTCGGTTGCAGAGATACACTCGATTCCCTTCAACTGATTTGTCCTTTTGAAGATCCTTGGATTGAATTTGAGATGAATCCACTCATCCCCACCATCGATCAACCGATCGTATATTTCAGTAGTAATAATCCCGGATTAGTCAGTCATCTCTGGGATTTTGCCGGCGAGGGTTCGGGCTCTGGTGGAATCACCTACCACTCCTTCGAAAGCGTCATTCCCGGTGAGTTTCAAGTTTGTCTAACCGCTATCGATACCAATGGTTGTGAAAACATCGGTTGTGATTTTGTACCTCTTGTGAGCGCCTTTCAAGTATTTGCCCCTACCGCTTTTACTCCTGGAAATGACGGAAGAAACGATGCATTTAAACCTGTTATTGTGAGTCCCCGCGAGGTGAAACGTTATGAATTGCTGATTTATGATCGTTGGGGAAACAAGGTGTTTTTTACAGACGATCCCGACCAATATTGGTATGGTAATTTTGATAATGGTTCGTACTACGTAGCAGACGATGTATATACTTGGAAATTAAAAGTTACACTCTTCGGACTGGAAGATACCCGCAGTTTTGAGGGAAATGTCCTTATCGTGAGATAAAGCCAATTTACCTAATCCAATAAAATACACTTTTGAATACCCCTCCTACTCCCTTTTGCCCATCGTATTAAATAATAGCCCGAAGAAAAATTCTTGAACAAATGATCAGTATCCTCAGCAACTGTTATCTTTTTCCCTTGTAAATCAAACACCTCGATAATATCTACCGCTTCCGAAAATTTCAAAAAACCCAAGGAATAACTGACTTGCAAGGCTCCGTCTTCGGAAGAATTTTCGACACTCAATATAAAACAATCGTCATTCTCCATCTGTGAATGAATGTTGGATGATTGAACAAAGCCTGCATTGAGCCGGGCCACCCATCCCTGCAACTGCATCGGAGCATTGTAACTTCCATTCATCCCCACCCAATGAAGATTTCCTTGTTGATCATTGACCATCGCGAAAATTTTGTCCTCCTTACTTCCACCAAAAATGGCTCCCCCATCCCAATTGACATCATCGTCAAAGGCATGCACATAGGCATCGCTCATACCAGCCCCCATGTCGTAAGTCCAACCCCCGAAAACAAAACCATTTCCTGTACTTCGGTGCACCACGCTATGAAACAATGTCTCCGCTCCAGTTACAGCAAAGGAACTCATCTTTTCCAACGCTTGTCCTGGTGTCCACTTCACTATTTGGGCCCTCCAATTATCGCTTACCCAATCGCAGCCAGCCAGCACCCAATAGTTGTTTTTCCATACTGCATCAAACACCCTGAGAGAATCGCCCTGCGGATCATTCATATTCTCCCAAACCGAAATTCCCAATGTATCGATTCCCCAACCTACCACCTGATATATACTATCCGGCATCAAGGCATTGCCTGCTATGAACCATTCCGATTGGATACTATCCCATTCCGTTACAGTGATGTTTAAATCTTGATTTTCGCATTCAACATAAAAAACTTGTTCAGTAAATGAGTTAGTGTCCCACAAGTAATATAGGACATCTCTTCCACCTGTTGTATTTGCTTCAGTCCCAGTAATCATTATTTGATGTTGACCATTAAAAGCCATTTTCTGACCGAATTGAATCCCTTCTCGCTCCAACAAAAAATGATAGATCAAGTTTCCCATTTCATCTAATTGCAACAGCCACATATCATACTCACTTGTATTGGAACCATTCACTGTTGCCAAGCACCATATTTTACCCGAAGAGTCTTCCACAACATCATGACCCAATTCTACTCCAAATTCACCCAATGTCCTTGTCCAAATGCAATGGTGTAATGAATCCAATCGAGCCAAATACACCTCATTTCCATGAACCAGATCACTGCTCGTAGTTCCAACAACTAATAAATCACCGTTATCACAAAGTACAACTTCATTCCATTGATCGGTACCCAACCCGCCTTGCGTAGTCATCCAAACGGTATCCGCCTGGGCACTGCAATGAGGCAGGTTCAATAGCGTTAAAAACAACCCAACAACAGAATATTCAATGCACCGCATCATAGATTTTACAAAGGTCTTTGAGCATATTTTCCAATAAATCAAGTCGCAACATGTTGGCACCATCACTTTTAGCAATGGCCGGATTAGTATGCGTTTCAATGAACAAGCCATCCGCACCCGTAGCCATCGCTGCCTTGGCGATGGTCGCAATGAGCTCAGGCTTCCCACCTGTAACACCAGAAGTTTGATTGGGCTGTTGCAAACTGTGCGTACAATCCACAATTACAGGAGCATACTCTTGCATGATCGGAATGCCTCTATAATCCACTACCAGATCTTGGTATCCAAACATGGTGCCTCGCTCCGTCAACCACACCTTATCATTGTCCATCGCCTGTACTTTCCTCACAGCAAATTGCATGGCATCGGGAGACAGGAACTGCCCTTTCTTGATACTGATGACCTTTCCAGTTTTTCCAGCCGCCTGCAACAAATCTGTTTGTCTGCATAAAAAGGCAGGAATTTGCAAAACATCCACATACTTGGCTGCCATGGCGGCTTCTTCGGCCGTGTGAATATCCGTAATCGTATGGACTCCCAAAGTAGTACCCAATTCTTGGATCCACTCCAATGCCTGCTCATCGCCGATGCCCATGAATGAGTCAGATCGAGAACGATTGGCCTTTCGATAAGACGCCTTGAAAATGTAGGGAATGGAAAGCGAATCGCAAATGCGCTTTACTTCCGTTCCTATCTCAAAAACCATTTCTCTATTCTCCACCACGCATGGACCAGCGATGAGTAAAAATCGATCGCCCTGTAAATGTGGAAGCTGATAACGCTTATTAAAACTGAAAGTATTGTTGCTCATCTTTTTTATTTTCTTGTGGTACTTCGAGGGGATCGTTGGCATTGCCTTTAAAAACATATTGAAAACTCAAAGCAAAACCCAACTGTTTGCTTGCCTTTCGCATGGGACCTAATATTTGATAGGTCTGCAGTTGAACACTGCAACCATTGAGCCATTGCCAAGTAATATCACTACCGCACCAATACTGTCTGGTGAATGATTGATAAGCACTGATTCTCCATTGCAAATCCGGACGTGTCAAAGAAAAACGCTCCCAATTTCGTTGTACTGAAAGACAACGATACCCCTGCTGATCCTGATGCACCCACCTTTGAAACGCGTAGTCCACAGACCACTTTCGCACTACTTGCCAAGCGGCTTGTACTCGGATGGAAGTGGGTAAGGAAATCCATTTCGAGACAGAACGCTCTTCCGCAGTAGACCAACGATCTACATTCTGTCCAATGGGGTCATCTAACTGAATCCAATCCACCCATTGCACCCCGGTAAAGTTCTCTTGAATATTCCATTTTTTTTGTTCCAAATCATTCCATTTCACCCACCCCACATCCAATAAATCCACTGTCAAAAGGTATTTCCTTCCTGCCCACGATTTTCTTACATCCCACTTGAAACCAACCCCTTTCCGATTGCCGCTACTCGCCCATTGCTTCAATTGCGCATTCACTGCAATACTATCGCCAACAGAAGATGTGTAAAAACTTCCCTGATTCCATCTCATTCGATAAAAATCAAGTCCATCGACATAAGACAACATGCAATAATCCAAAGCGTCTTTAGAAGCAATTCCCACCCCAAAATATCGGTAATGCTGCCGCTCTAAATCATTTTGTCCCATCCGCAGAGTATCGCCCAAGTAAGCAGCATTCCCCCTCGTCACCAGTCTGTACAAATCACCTGAGAATTTAGCATGACCGTATTGAGCCTCTCCCAAATGAAACCTAAAATTCATGGGACGCTTTCCGTTTTTGGATGAATTGGACTCCGTAAAACTGAACCCGGTTTGGGATTGAAAAAAAGATCGGTTAGAAAATGACAACTCGTCCAACACCTTCTGATTCTCGCTTGCATCCCAGGTTCCTCCCTGCAGAAATGTTTGATAAAAATTGACATTTAGGGCATTTCCGATAACGAAATTATCTGAGTGCAATTGCAAGATAAATCCCGACCGCCTTCTCAAAGTGTCGGTCTCCACAGGCACCGTATCCTTGACACAAAGCTCAGAGAAATGAGCATGTATTGGCAATATCCAGCAAAATATCGCCACCATCGTTATCCAGAATTTCAACTGATGCCTTTTACTCATTTCCCACCACTACATTGATTTCTGCGTTTCCTACCGACACCGCATCTAAATAATAACCTGGTCGGAAACCCACCAAATTAGGGTAATCGAGAGTATTCAACACCCATTGAACGGTTAAATATTGCTGCTGTCTTAGCTCTTCCAATTGCTGTTCCGTGCATTGAATTTCAAATGAAGAGGGGTGCGGAATGGCTTCCCAAGTGCTGGCATCCAACGGCGCCGAGGGTAGCTCGATCTTACCCAAATGATGCGCTGAAGAAATTTCTCCTGCGTACACATTGGCTTCCACTTGCATCGGAAAAGCATTGGTCAAACGAACATGGATGCTGCCTTGTTGAATCGACTCATTTGAAAAATCCAAAGCAATCTTGGATTCCAAAACTACGTCTTGAAAAGCCATGCGCATGGGGATATCGGTCACCATTCTCACAGAAACGATGTTATCTGAATCTATAAAATCATTGTAAGCATTGATATTTCCAAAAGGATTGAAAGTAGCCTTGGCCTTCATTTTCATTCGATTGGGCAAAGTCTCCATACATTCGATGATATTGGAATTGGCCTCCCCTATATCGAATAGCCAATGCGTTGGGGAAATTCCAAACGATGTTTCAGTGGCACGAGACAATGTCTGATTCACCCCAAGCATCGGGTGTATCAACTCTGTCTGCTCCCCGTTGACGCCATAGTACCGACAGCTATCCAATTGAAAAAAGGCATCCACCCCAATAAAATTCGCAACATCTAGCTGAACAAAACCACCGCCAAATTGCGCATGTCCTGATTTTACGCCCGTCAACAATGCAATTTCTCTGTCGAATGTCCTAGTTTGCATGCCAAAATATCCTTTGGCATAAGATACAACTGGGTCCACCAATTCCATTTCCACTTTCACTTGATCTCCTGCACTGACTTGAGCATCTTGACTTGAATTAGGATCCGTTTGGATCACGATGTGACTCTTGAGCTCGTTGACGCTAAAACCATTGGGACCCGACAAGTCCATTTGGCATCCCGCCAAATCCACTTCCCCTTCCAATACAAATGGCACCGAAGCGCTACCCGGATAGGCCACTGCATTGACTTGTAGGGGCACGCCATCGACGAAGGCTGTGGGCAACTCATAAGTACATTGAATCTGCCCATTGATGTAATTGTATATCTTGTATTTCAATTTCCCACTTTTCAAATACAATTTCCGCAAGGCCGCTGAACCGGTATTGAGGAAGCTCTCATTTTGAAATTGATTGATAATACTGACCCCTGGTGGCACATCCAAAGTGAAGGGCATAAAATAAGCTTTTGTAATGGTGGTATCTTCAATCTGAACTATATCGTCCCACCCAAAATCACTGACAGTGGTATCTATCACCAAATGGTACCACCCCCACTCGTCTATCGCTAAATTTTCGTTTCCGATGATGTCTTCGAGCGTAATTCTTCCATTACCGATGGGTGCTGTCCAAGAGGTATTCCAATCTGTGGGCGACTTTCTGCAACTCATTCCCAAGAGGATGGCTACAGCGATCGAAAAATAGAAAAGATATTTAAGCGACCTTTTTCTCATTGAGCGTCTTGGTAAACCAGAAAGGCTTATAACTTTTGAGCATCATATAGATTTGAATCAAAAGAACAAAAACTACAGACACATGGAAGGTTTGAGGAAGGAATAAAAAGAGCAATAAAGTAAAAGACGAAATCACTAATTGCACCAAACAAATTCTTCTCATCCAAGTACCACATCTTCTTGGCGTACATGACAACAAATAAAACCAAAAAGGATGTGCCCAAAGAATATTCCAATTTTGATGAGTGGTATCATGATCGGTAAAGAACCATAAAAAGACAATCAAACTTCCCAATATTCCAAAAAAGATAGCAAAGGTGCTCTCCAACCATGTGCGCAATTTACCTTTTCTTGCCACCCAAAATCCAGAGGAAATGGTCAGTATCAGCAAGATACCAAAAAAAGCATTGGGAGGCAAAGTATGCATCAATTCTCTTCCCCAATAGAAAAGCTCATTGCCTATTTTTCCCAAAAAAGATTCGCTTGAGGTATCCTCAAATTCCATTTCCAAAATCGAATCATCGATCGGAATCACTTCCTTAGCGGGCGAGCAAAGCGGCGCACCCCCGTATTGAGTTTTAGACAAAAGAAACAACAATGAATCAGGAAGAAAAGCCAAATCTTGGGTACGCATTACTTGATCGCAAGGGGCTCCCAATGCCATATCAATCCCCCAATCGCCCCAAGGGAAAGGTTCTAAATAATGGTCAATGGCCATTCTGAAAGTGGTTGTCACCTTGAGGTCAGGAACGACTATTGGTTGGCTCGCGGCCTTCTTGATGATTTCCCAAACACGAATGGAGCAATTGTCATAAAAAAAATGATATCTAAAAGTGGCGTTCTTGGGTTCGGCATTTTCTATCAACAGCTCCGCCAACTTTTCCAAATCTTCATTGCTCATCAACAATTCTTGCTCCTGGATGCCTCTTCCCTCGAAAAGATACATTTGTTGAAACTCGTGAAATGGATTGACCGATAGAAAATAATCTAAACGCCCCTGCGCAAATTCCACATAGAATTCCTCTGTGAAACGAAATGTTCCATAATTAAAAACCAAATCCATGGCTTTCCCTTGCAAAGTATCCTGCAATCGGATGGCGGTATGGCCAAATCCTGTATACAAAGCCTGGCCGGGAGAACAAGTAAGGACGGAAATACGAGGAACGGAATTTCCCTCCACAATCGCCACTAGGATCAACCAAAATGAAAATATTACTCTTCTAATGTTTGCCATACTCCATTAAAAACATGCTTCACTGAACCTTTCAAATATACACTTTTAAATTGAAATGGACCTGTTTTTTCCGCGACCACGGAAAGCCATCCCCCTGGAGCCTTGAGATCCACTTGATTCCATCCTTGGGCGAGGTCACGCATGAGGTATAAGCCCGCAGCTGTGGCTCCTGTTCCGCAGGATAGTGTTTCATTTTCCACACCGCGTTCGTAGGTACGCATGTTCCATTGTCCCTCTATCTTCTCCAAAAAATTGACATTGGTGCCCGATGGCGCGAAACGATCATCATATCGGAACCTTCTTCCATCTGTCAGAACATCCATAGTGTGCAGATCCTTCACCTCTATCATCCAATGCGGGCTACCAGTATGACAATAAAAGCCCTCAGGAAGTGACCGCTCATCATGGGGTGGCTGAACAGATATGGATGGCGCATCCTTGTCGTATTGCCCTTGATGCAACCCATCCCATGCTTCAAAATCTAACTTTTCCTTTGCTTTAATTTCATTATAAAAATAAGCCACTGAACAACGCGCTCCGTTGCCGCAGAAGCTTTGCGACCCGTCTGGGTTATAAAAATCCAAGCGATAATCTGCGATTTCAGAGGAACCCATGATCATCAATCCATCGCTTCCCACTCCAAAACTGCGCGCACAGATATCTTGAATTTCTTTCACCGACAATGGTCGAGTCAAATCAGATGCTTTGATGATGATAAAATCATTACCTGTGCCTTGATATTTCTGAAATGGAAACTTCATACAACAAAAGTAAGAGTTTCACTGAAATCCGCTCCCATTTAATTGGGTTCATCCCTATTTTCGCAATATGAATCCAACCGCAATCCGGTCCAAGACTTTGAGTGCAGAAAAACTCATGAAGGGCTTCGAACTCATGAGCCAAGCACGCAGCCTTTCTGATATCTATGAAGCCAATGCCAAAGTTACCGCTAAATATGTTCACGCCACTTCTCGCGGCCATGAGGCCTGTCAATTGGCCTTGGGACTGCAACTCAAAGCCATCGATTATTTGAGTGCCTATTACCGTGATGACAGTATTTTGTTGGGCATTGGGATGACGCCCTATGAGTTGATGTTGCAGCTCATGGCGAAAAAAGACGATCCGTTTAGCGGAGGAAGAACTTACTATTCTCATCCTTCCTTGAATCGAGACGACATGCCCAAGATTCCGCATCAGTCGTCTGCCACTGGAATGCAAGCCATCCCTACCACCGGAGTGGCCATGGGACTTTGGTACAAAGAAAAAAACGGACTTCATTCAACCGAAAACCCCAGTGAGAACGGAGTGGTTGTTTGTTCATTGGGAGATGCGTCTATCACGGAAGGGGAAGTTTCGGAAGCCATGCACATGGCCTCTTTGAAACAACTGCCCATCCTTTATTTCGTTCAAGACAATGAATGGGATATCAGCGCACACAGCTCAGAAATTCGCTTTGGCGATGCTACTACATTGGCCAAGGCATTTCCCGGTATTCGCGTGAAAAGCATTGATGGGACGGATTTCATACAAGCCTTTGAAACCATCGCCGAAATACTTTTGGATATCCGCACCCACCGCAGACCCTGGCTATTGCATTGTAAAGTTCCTTTGTTGGGTCACCACACCAGTGGAGTAAGAAGAGAATGGTATCGACACGATTTGGAGGAAGCGCAAAAACGCGATCCACTGCCGAAGTTCAGAAAGCAATTGCAAGCCCTTGGATTTTCAGAATCCACTTTGGACAAGATAGCTGAAGAAGCCTCAGAGCAAGTAACTGCGCAGTACCAACATGCGTTGCAAGCAGAAGACCCTCAACCCGATGATTTAACCACACACATTTTTGCCCCGACACCCATCACAGAGGAAAAGGGTGAAAGAGCACCCACTGGCAAAGAAGCCACTGTAATGGTGGACAGCGCTTTATTTGCGATGCAGGAAATTTTATCCCAGCATCCGGAAGCATTGCTTTACGGACAAGATGTAGGCAAACGTTTGGGAGGAGTTTTCAGGGAAGCCGCTACACTAGCGGAAAAATTTGGAGATGATCGCGTGTTCAATACGCCCATTCAAGAAGCCTTTATCATAGGCAGTACCGTTGGGATGAGTGTCGCTGGTTTGAAACCCATTGTAGAGGTGCAATTTGCGGACTACATCTGGCCAGGATTGAATCAATTGTTTACTGAAGTCTCCAGAAGCTATTATTTATCCAATGGAAAATGGCCCATCGGATGTGTCATTCGCGTTCCCATTGGTGCCTACGGAAGTGGTGGCCCATATCACAGCAGCAGCGTAGAGAGTGTGTTATTGCAAATCAGGGGGATTAAGGTGGTATATCCCTCTACAGGTGCGGATTTGAAAGGACTACTGAAGGCTGCCTTTTACGACCCCAATCCAGTGGTTGTGCTAGAACACAAAGGATTGTATTGGAGCAAAGTGAAAGGCACGGAGGATGCACGCACCATTGAACCGAGCGAGGATTATGTTATCCCCATCGGAAAGGCCAGAATGGTTCAAGAGGCTGCATCGAGTAATTCCATCACCCTCATTACTTATGGAATGGGCGTTTATTGGGCAAAAAGTGCTTGTAAAGGCATGGAAGATCAGGTAGAAATCGTTGACTTGAGGTCACTCAACCCGCTTGATTACCATACCGTTCAACACAGCGTTCAAAAAACTGGAAAATGTCTGTTGTTAACGGAAGAGCCCGCCAACAATGGGTTCTTGCAAGCGTTAGGTGGATGGATTTCGGAACATTGCTTTGAATATTTGGATGCTCCCGTTCATATAATGGGAAGCATTTGCACCCCTGCAATTCCTTTGAATAGCACCTTGGAATTATCCCTTTTGCCATCAGTGGAGGACATAAAAAATAAGATTGAAAACGTACTGAGCTATTGATGAAGACGCTTCTTCAAGGGATAAAAAAATATGGATTCTGGATACTGCTCTTGATCGGAATTGCCATCTATGTTTACACCCAATGGCCTCATCAAATTGCCATCCACGATATTGTCGTATATGACAAAACACATCAGGTAACAGTGCCCCTAAAATTGGAAGGCGATTCATCCACCATCGTGCATTTTTATGCGCATTGGTGTGGTCCCTGCATGAAGGAGCTTCCTGAACTCATCGCTCAAAAAAAATGGCTGAATAAAAGTGGATGTCGCTTGATACTCATCACCGATGATCCGCTGGCCATCCAATTGCAATTTGAGCAGCGATTCAAAGTTCCTATATATGGAACGCCCTCATTGAAATCATTGAACGTGTTTAGCATTCCAATGACTTACTTTTACGATCGCCAAGGCAGTATCATCTCACGAGAAGAAGGAATGTGTGCTTGGGACAACGCATTTATAGAACAACAATTGAAAAAAATGAACCATGAGTGAAGCAAAAGTAACGATCATCATCGATGGCACTTCGACAGAAGTAACCATGAATAAGGAAGGAAAAACGTTATTGGAAACCGCCATTGATTTGGGATTAGATCCACCCTATTCTTGCCAAGGCGGTATCTGTACATCATGCAGAGCCAAGGTGATTTCAGGACAGGCTCACATGGTGGTTAACCACGCTTTAACCCCCAAGGAGGTAGCCCAAGGCTACGTTCTTGCCTGTCAATCTCATCCCATTTCTGATGAGTTGACATTGAGTTGGGATGAATAAAAACTCGTGTATATTTGAATCATGAAGAAATGGATGATGCTACTTTCGGCAGCTGTGATCTTTGTATTGATAGCGTGCCAACACGAAAAACCGGTTCCACCACTGAGTAATATTCCCATTAAATCTTACAACTGCTCTTCTGACACCATTTACTTTCAGAATGACATTCTCCCCATCCTTGTTTCCAACTGTGCCATGTCTGGTTGTCATGACAAAGACTCCCATCAAGATGGAGTGATTTTGACTGACTATGTTGCTATCATGGAATCAGACATAGTGGATAGATGGGATGCCTATGACAGCGAATTACAAGAGGTTTTGACGGAGTCAGGCGATGATCAAATGCCTCCATTACCCTCAAGTCCATTACCGACGAACACCATTGAAGCCATCCGAAACTGGATCAATCAGGGTGCTATCAACAACCAATGTATGGAGTGCGATACTACTCAATTCACCTTTGGCCAAGGTATTTATCCTCTGTTGGAGCGCAACTGCCTAGGATGTCATGGAGCTGGCTCGAGTGATGGCGATTTTTCCAACTACCCAAATATTGTAGACAATATTGGCACCATCTGGACACGGGTAAGCAATAATGAAATGCCTCCGCAACCTGTTGGCGTGGGTCTGCCAGACTGTGAGAAAACCATCATTCAAAAATGGATAGAAGCAGGAACACCTAACAACTGATGATATGAGAAGATTTTGCAGCTTGATTTTTTTCACCTCGCTTATCGTATTCGCTTCATGTTATTATGATTCCGAAGAAGAACTTTATGGCGTATCAACATGCAACAATAACACCCTCACCTACATCGCGAGAATTGCGCCCCTGATGACCGCAAAATGCATCACTTGCCATGATGTCGCCAGTGGCAATTCAGTGATTTTAGAAACCTATACTCAAGTAAAAGATCAATTTACCAGTGGTCAAGCGCTATGTGCGGTGCAGAGAGATCCTGGTTGTCTGGCCATGCCACAGTCCACTCCTCTATCGAGCTGCGATTTAGAAGCTTGTCAGCAATGGGTGCAAGCCGGTTGTCCTGAATAAAGTAATTCCATCAAAAAAGCCCTCTCCGTTGAAAGGGCTTTTTTAATCCTTAACCAAAACCTATGTTCTCAGGACGAGAACTAATCTAGTACTCTATTAAACTCAATTTCTTTACCAATGTTGCGTGTGATTTGCAAAAAAAAGTGAAATGTCTCAAGACTTATTTTGAAGACGCAACAAAATAATACTCACTTCCCGTGCTGAAAGCCATAGCCAACGAGGCTTCTGTTAATGGATTAGCACTTTTTACATAGCTCCTGAGATCGTACAAAGAATATCCCCAGCCCGTCAATAAGGCCCACATTTTTTCTGGAGTCGTGCCATAATACTCACTGGCTCCTTTGCCAAATTCAAAAATGATCAAGGGCCGATCTCTTTGTATCACGCCTGCTCCACCTGCCAATACGGCCCACTCTCCTCCTTCGACATCTACTTTGATCAAATCGATTTTAACCGTTCCAACTTGCTCATCCAATGTGGACATCGCCACCTCTAACTCTTCGATATTCGGTGTGTCGGTTGTGTATTCTCTGCGTAAAATCCCACTGTATGCGGGACTGTCCTTGACGAATTGAAATTTCGTTTTTCCTACTTGATCACTCAACGCTGCTTCCACCACTTGCACGCGATCTCCAAATTTCTTTCTCAAAGCCGCCGACAAATGAGGCAACGGTTCAAAGGCCCAGTGCCTTCCATGTGGGGCAAAGGCCAATATCCAATCCAACACCTCGCCCTTGTGACATCCTACGTCAATGGCATTGGAATCGGGATGTAAATGAGATTGCATCACTTTCCAAGTGAGCCGATCATAACGAAGATTGCGCGTCACATCCAAATGCAAAGTCCACAATATTTTGCGCGCCCAATCTTTTAACATCATCTCCGCAAAAATAAGTCAGTTCAAAAAGGGATGACGAATAATTTCCTCTTTTCCTCCTACATTTATCCCATGGAAAAAGATCTAACCCTGGCACAAGCCATTGAACATGTAAAAAACTTTCATCACGCGTTCCTGCTTCCCGTGCGCCAAGAACCCGCTGCTCATATTCCGGAAAAAGAGATGACACTGCGTTTCAACTTGATGAAAGAAGAGAACGAAGAATATTGGGAAGCCGCTAAAAACGGAGACATCGTAGAGATTGCCGACGCTTTGGGTGACATGCTCTACATCCTTTGCGGCACCATCAACGCGCATGGATTACAACAGGTGATGGCCCCTGTTTTTGAAGAAATTCAGCGATCCAATATGAGTAAATTGGACGCGAATGGTCAACCCATTTTCCGGGAAGATGGAAAGGTGATGAAAAGCGAATTGTATTTCAAACCCAATATCGCTAAGGCGATGGGGATGGAGGGTTAAGCCTTTCGTTTCCCTCGGCTATCGCCGTGAGGAGGATTGAAATATCCGTATTTCAAATGGGGATATGTCGCCTTGATCTCATCCATCACGTGCTTGATGCCCAATCCATGTGGTAATTCCGCAATGTTGAGTTTTCCCAAATACCAGTCGGGATCGATATTGAAATTCCGCCATTGGATCATGCTGATATCCGTATATGCAATGAACGCCTTCAAGGCAGCCAATTCATCTGGATGGTCCGTCATTCCGGGAAATGTGAAATAGTTGATACTCGCCCACCCTCCATGATCGCGGACAATTTTAGCAGATTCGCGGATATCTTCAAATTGATAATTATTGGGCAAATAATAGGCTTCATATACCTCTTTGCGAACCGAGTTTAAACTCACGCGAATACTGTCCAACCCCACTTTCATCAACTCCTCCACCGCCTTTGGCTTGCTACCATTGGTGTTGAGGTTGATCATTCCTCTCTTGGTACGTTTCCTGATTTCTACGATCACATCGCGAATCAATTGCCACACCAACAAGGGTTCTCCTTCACAGCCCTGTCCAAAACTCACGATGGCCCGATCTGCCGATTCCAAGTGAGGCACGGTGAATTCTAAAATTTCATCG
>CANHWU010000044.1 GCA_947464415.1 Flavobacteriales bacterium | reverse complement strand
TGGCTCACCATCGTCATCGATAAAGGCATAACCCAAATTGAAATACATGGGCTTCATTAAAATTGGATTTAAAAAACTTAACCTTTCTTTCCCCTTCGCATTCTCATCATTGACCTTGGTATTTCGGTAAGAAACAGCCGATTCCAAAATAAGATTTTTTACTTGAATCGCAGTAAGGGTGGGATAATACGACCAAATAGCCGCTGCAACACCTGCAGTAACCGGTGAAGCCATTGAAGTTCCACTCAAAGCTCTGTATTCTCCATTCGGGACGGTGCTGTAAATATCCACACCCGGCGCAAAAACATCCACAGACTTGCGGCCGTAATTGCTGAAATCCGCTTTTAATTGACCCTCAGTAGATGCACTCGCCCCAATTTCCAACCATGTTTTACATTTTCCACCACTCTTGTAGTCTGCGCATGGAAAGTTGTCTTTAACATCAACATTCTTATTGTCGTTACCTGCCGCATGCACCAATAGGACACCCTTTGATTCAGCATACTTTACGGCCTCATCTACACGCTCTTTGAAAGGCGAATAGGCCTTTCCAAAACTCATATTGATCACCTTCGCACCATTGTTTACAGCATAAAAAATGGCATTCGCAACATCTTTATCACGCTCATCACCATCCGGAACACAACGAATAATCATGAGTTGGGCATTAGGACAAATTCCATCCATTCCCTTACCATCTCTTGCTGCTCCAACAATACCACCCACATGTGTGCCATGCTCACCTGCTGGACCATCGATATGATTGTTGCCATATTTGGTTTCCATTACGTCATTGTAATTATCCCCAACGATATTTCTGGGATCAAAATCCAAACTATAACCATATTGCAACGCGCTTCTCACTTGATCTTCCCACTGAGGAAGTACTTCGTCAAAATGATTGGTAATGCCTACCACCACCAGTTGCTTAAACATTTCGAGTGAATCTCCATCACCCTTAAATTCCTTTACCTCATCAAGGGTATAATCCTCCCCAATATTTTTAGTAAAATATCGTTTGGCCGAGCGGTATACTTTTGAGAAATTTTCATATTCCTCCACATCTGCCTTGGCCCCTGCCAATCTGGTCTCATAATCTTTTTTTAACTTTGAATAGAGCTCAAATTCTTTCTCTTTTCCCTTGATGGATTGACCATCCGGAAACATCGCGGAATACATTTTGTACACGCGAATGAACTCAAGATTGTCTTTTTCCACGTCGCCATTTTTTCCACCAATGAAGCTCCAACCATGGATATCATCGATATATCCATTATTGTCATCATCTTTTCCATTGCCCGCAATCTCCCCAGGATTGGTCCAAAGATTATTTTTCAAATCTGGATGTGAGGTTTCTGTACCACTATCAATAATGGCCACTACTACAGGAGAAAAAGTACCTGACGCAGGAGAAAATTCTTTCAATGCTTTGGCTGCACTCACTCCAACCAAACCATCTGTTTGGGCATCCGCGTGCTGCCATTGCTGTTGAATACTAGCATTTTGAGCAAAAGATGGTGCAATACTGAATGCACAAATAATGGGAATCACTAATTTTTTCATCATGTTATATTGTAACGCGAAGTAAAGGCAAAACGATAATTTGACCAAAGATTTATTCTCATTCACGAAATTTGGTTAACAATGTTTGGTTTTTGTTTTGCAAAATCAAAATGCTTCTGCTTTCTTTGGGAAAATAAAAAGACGAAGAAATGAGCTTCCCAAGTGATCTACAAATTGCGCAAGAATGTAAAATGCGCCACATCAATGACATTGCCGTTAAATTGAATATCCCAATTGAAGAGTTGGAGCATTATGGAAAATACAAGGCGAAGTTACCCCTACATCTGATCGATGATGAAAAAGTGAAAAGAGCTCAATTAATCTTAGTATCGGCCATCACGCCCACTCCTGCGGGAGAGGGTAAAACTACCACTAGCATAGGTTTGACGGAAGGCTTGAATAAAATTGGTAAAAAAGCCACCGTTGTATTAAGAGAACCTTCGCTCGGCCCAGTTTTCGGAATCAAGGGAGGAGCAGCCGGCGGCGGTTATGCGCAGGTGGTTCCCATGGAAGATATCAACTTGCATTTCACAGGAGATTTCTCCGCCATAGAAAAAGCCAACAATCTATTGGCTGCTTTGATCGATAATAATATTCAAAGCAAACAAAATAATCTAGGGTTAGATCCAAGACAAATTTATTGGAAGCGAGTGATGGACATGAATGATCGTTCATTGCGTCAAATTACTATCGGATTGGGTGGCACGGGCAATGGAATTCCTCGAGAAGATGGATTCAATATCACCCCTGCCTCTGAGGTGATGGCCATTTTGTGCATGAGCAAAAACATAGATGATCTGAAGAAAAAACTCGGTAATATTTTCGTCGGATTTACCTATGATAAAAAACCCATTTATGCCCGAGATTTAAAGGCCGAAGGGGCGATGGCTATTTTATTGAAAGACGCCATCAAACCCAATTTGGTGCAGACGCTTGAAGGAAATCCTGCCATTATTCATGGTGGCCCATTTGCCAATATCGCACAAGGAACCAATACCATCATCGCAACTAAAATGGGATTGAGCTTGAGCGATTATGTGGTAACAGAAGCGGGATTTGGTGCAGATTTGGGCGCAGAGAAATTCATGAATATCAAATGTGGCTATGGAGGATTGACGCCCAATGCCATTGTATTAGTAGCCACCATTCGAGCATTGCGGCATCATGGAGGAGCACCCAAAGAGGAGTACAACACGCCGAGCATGGAGCGCATCGAAAAAGGCATCGAAAATTTGGAAAAGCACATCGAGAATTGCCTACATTTTGGCATTACACCCGTAGTGGCGTTGAATCATTTCCCAACAGACTCTGAGGAAGAAATCCAATATGTGATGGATCGATGTGCCTTGAAAGGTGTGAAAGCCGTTGTAGCCAGAGGCTTTTCACAGGGCGGAGATGGAATGAGGGATTTAGCGCGTGAAGTCATTAACGTTCTAGAAAGTGGCAGAAATGCCTTTACCCCACTTTACAAATGGGAGTCTCCAGTAAAAGAAAAAATCGAAAAGATCGCTAAAAGTATCTACGGTGCTGATGGGGTGCATTATACCAAAGAAGCTGAAGCCGATTTGAGAACGATCGAGAAATTAGGTTTGGCGACACTTCCAGTGTGTATGGCTAAAACCCAAAAATCTTTCAGCGATGACGAACGTAAAATAGGACGACCCAGAGGATTTCATGTTACGGTTAGAGAGTTTGAATTTGCCGTTGGTGCAGGATTCATCATACCTATTTTAGGCGAAATGATGAGAATGCCTGGCTTGCCGGTGATTCCTGCCTCAGAAGGAATGGACATTGACGCCAATGGGGTGATCAGAGGATTGTCTTAATCTGACCAACCAACGTTCAACGCTTCGAATAACCCTCCATTAAAATCTGCAAGATCTCTGTCGCGGCAGCTGGGATTTTAGTGCCCGGACCAAATACCCCAACACAACCTGCGTTGTATAGAAAGTCAAAATCGCTTTCTGGAATCACTCCACCTGCTACTACCATGATATCAGGGCGACCATACTGTTTCAACACTTCAATCAATGCAGGAATCAAGGTTTTATGTCCCGCAGCCAATGAAGAGGCCCCTATCACATGAACGTCATTTTCTATCGCTTGCTTAGCTACTTCTTCGGGCGTTTGAAACAAAGGACCCATGTCCACATCAAATCCGATATCCGCAAAGGAAGTAGCAATCACCTTAGCTCCCCTATCGTGTCCATCCTGCCCCATTTTAGCCACCATAATGCGCGGCCTTCTTCCTGCTAACTGAGAAAACTCATTGGCTTTGTTCAAGGCCAACTGAAAGGAAGGATCTTGTTGAGACTCGGATGAATACACGCCACTTACACTTTTAATCGATGCCTGGTGCCGACCAAAAGCCACTTCCAAAGCATCGGATATTTCGCCTAAAGTAGCACGAGAACGCGCTGCAACAACGGCCAAGTCCAATAAATTTCCATTTCCATTCTTTGCGGCCTCTGTTAGAGCCTGTAAATGCGATTGAGTGATCTCCTCATTGCGTCGACGCTTGACTTCCTTCAACAATTCCATTTGCGACTTCCTGACCTCTTGGTTATCCACTTCGAGAATATCAAACTTCACCTCATCCTCCACTTCAAATAAATTCACGCCAATGATTTTTTCCTTACCGCTGTCTATTCTCGCTTGTCTTCGTGCCGCCGCTTCTTCTATGCGCAACTTAGGAATTCCTGCTTCAATGGCAGCTGTCATACCGCCCAAAACTTCCACCTCGTCAATCAATTTCCAAGCATCCTCTACCATTTGCATTGTGCGCCTCTCCATCCATTCCGATCCTGCCCAAGGATCAATCACCTTGCAAACATCCGTAGATTGCTGAATGTACTTTTGGGTGTTGCGCGCTATTCTGGCTGAAAAATCGGTGGGCAGCGCAATGGCCTCATCCAAAGCATTGGTATGTAAACTCTGCGTCCCGCCCAACACTGCGGCCATCGCCTCGATACAAGTTCTTGCCACGTTATTAAATGGGTCTTGCCTGGTCAAACTCCAACCGCTCGTTTGGCAGTGGGTACGCAATGCCATTGACTTAGGATTCTTCGGATTGAACTGCTGGATCAATTGCGCCCAAATTACCCGAGCCGCTCGCATTTTAGCAATTTCCAAAAGATGATCCATTCCAATGGCCCAAAAGAAAGATAGTCGAGGGGCAAAATCATCCACATCCATTCCCGCCGCGATGCCTGCTCTCACATATTCCAACCCATCGGCCAAGGTATAGGCCAATTCAATTTCCAATGTAGCACCCGCCTCCTGCATGTGATAACCAGAGATGGAGATGGGATTGAACTTCGGCATGTTTTGACTGGTGTAACGGAAAATATCACTGACAATGCGCATGCTCGGACTCGGCGGATAGATATAGGTATTGCGCACCATGAACTCCTTCAAGATATCGTTTTGGATGGTTCCGCTCAGTTGATCAGGTCTTACGCCTTGCTCCTCTGCAGCCACAATATAAAAAGCTAAGATGGGTAGCACGGCTCCATTCATGGTCATGGATACCGACATTTGATCCAAAGGAATTTGATCAAAAAGGCGCTTCATATCCTCCACTGTATCAATGGCCACTCCCGCCTTCCCTACATCCCCAGTTACCCTTGAATGATCACTGTCATACCCTCTGTGGGTAGCCAAATCAAATGCTACAGAAAGTCCTTTTTGACCCGCCGCTAAATTGCGACGATAAAAAGCATTGGATTCATCGGCTGTGCTGAACCCTGCATATTGGCGGATGGTCCACGGCCGAATGGTGTACATGCTGCTGTAAGGACCTCCTAAAAATGGCGCTTGTCCAGGACCGAAAGAACGCAATTCAGATGCAAGCAGTTGTACTTTATTACCACTTATTTGACAATCATCTAATATCTGCTTCATCAAAGCTTCTACCGAAAATGCCCCTTTGATAACATCCTCTTTCCCATTGAACAATGATTCCTCAGCCAATAGATGAAGAATGTTGCGGCTCCATCGCGCTGCTGCTTCTGAATGCTCATGTTGAATAGGACAAATCGAAACGGCATTGCATCCCCCCAATATGGCTGACATCGCCATGGTGGTGAGGGGTAACAACCGATCATACTCTTGCTCTGCGGCACTCTTGTCCTCAGCTATTGAATAAATGAAAACTTCAGCGTTCTCCACATTTTGTGATTGCAAGTAATCTTCCCAACCTAGACGCAAGGATTTGAGACAGGCAATATCCACCCAAAAAGAGGGTTGATTCCTATACACAAAGCAAATACTCTCAGCCGCCATTTTGGAGCTGAAACCCAATGCCAATTTATCTTGAAACAATTGCCCTGCCTTTTTGAGCGCAACGGCAATCGCCTGTGGGGCCTGCAGAGTGGATTGGAATTGTATTTCAACACAACCATCTTGAATGGACGCGCCTTTTTGTTGATATGACACATACTGATTACTTGCCGAAATATTCTCTCGATACAAGGATATTCTGCAATCTTTCCAATCCCACTGCTGCGCATTGTACCACTCCAAAACCTTGTTTAACTGATTGGAATCGACACAATGAAATGAAATGATGTTTCCCAACACCTCCTTCAATGAGGCTGGTAAAGACTGATTCTCTGAAAAAAACAACGCATTGGCGCCACCCATCAATGCGGGTAGGCAATCAAGCTCCGCACCATCAGGGGCGATGGCTCCGATAGACCACGAGGTTGGAAAAGATTTTAATACATAAGCTTCTTCCAGTTTGGCATACAAGGGCAATGTGCCCAATCCGAGAGGATCCCAATCCAGTGCATCTGGCGGTACATTACCCAATTCTTTTTGCAACCCTTTCTTCCATGATTCCTCATTCCAAATAGGAAAATCCAATGCTCTTGTCATGATTTTAACGACTTTCCGCAAATATGCAACAAGGCAACGATAGTTCCGTTGTTTATTTGCATTATGAAGGAAAACAAAAACGCGATTTTATTCATTTTTATCACCCTCCTCATAGATGTCATTGGACTAGGAATTATCATTCCAGTTTTACCTACATTGCTTACAGAACTTACTGGTGAGAGTGTTGCAGATGCCGCGAGTGAAGGAGGATGGCTCATGTTTGCCTATGCCATTATGCAATTTATTTTTTCGCCCATTTTAGGCAACTTGAGTGATCGCTACGGCCGAAGACCCATTATACTTTTCTCCTTGTTTGGATTGGGAATTGACTATCTATTCATGGCCTTTGCGCCCAACTTGTATTGGCTTGTGATTGGAAGGATCGTTGCGGGGATCATGGGAGCTAGCTTTACAACGGCATCGGCGTATATTGCCGACATTAGCACCCCTGAAAAACGTGCTCAAAATTTTGGAATGGTAGGAGCCGCGTTTGGTTTGGGATTCATCATCGGCCCGCTCATTGGAGGTTTATTAGGAAGCTTCGGTCCTCGCATTCCCTTCTTGGCCGCGGCAGGTATGTCGCTGATCAATGTGCTGTATGGCTATTTTGTTTTACCTGAATCATTACCAGAAGAAAATCGCCGAGCTTTTGATTGGAAGAGAGCCAATCCCTTCGGCGCATTTAAAATGATCCAAAAACAAAAGGAAATTTCCGCCATTGTGCTTGCCCTCTTTTTCTTGTATTGGGCCTCATTTTCGGTGCAAGGTACTTGGTCGTATTACACGAAGTACCTTTTCAATTGGAGTGAAAAAGAAATAGGACTTTCATTAGCGGCCGTGGGCTTTCTTGCTGCACTGGTTCAAGGTTATCTCATCAGAAAAATCAATCCTGCACTAGGCAACCACAAAAGCATCATTGTCGGCACATTGCTTTACACGGTAGGATTGTTTTTATTTTCCTTTGCCTATCAAGGTTGGATGATGTATGCCATTTTAATTCCCTACTGTCTCGGGGGCATTACCATTCCTGCCATGCAGAGTGAAATGGCACAATATGTCCCTCCCTCAGAGCAAGGCGAATTACAAGGCGCATTGACCGCGCTCAATAGCGTCACTGCCATCATCGGTCCCATCACGATGCCGGCTATTTTCTCCTATTTTGCCAGTCCCCAAGCGCCTTTTGAGTTTCCTGGAGCCGCATTTTTTGCGGGGGGTATCTTGTGCGGATTGAGCTTACTTTTTTCTTACCGAACATTCAAAAGATCCAAAATATGAGCAAAGCCTTGTATCTCGACAGAGATGGCGTTATCAATCATGATCCTGGAGATTACACCTATTCACTGTCAGAATTTCACATCTTGCCAACGGTGATGGAAGCCCTGCAATTAGCGCAATCTGTAGGTTTCAAGATAATATTGATCACCAACCAAGGAGGTGTCGCCAAGGGACTTTACACTCAAGACACCGTTGAAGAAATTCACGCTTTTTTCAAAAGTGAATGTCAAAAAAACAATGTAGAAATCACCGCCATTTACTACTCCATCGATCATCCAGAAGTAGGCAACTCCATCTCCAGAAAACCCCATGGTTTGATGGTGGAAAGAGCATTGCAAAGATTTCAATTGGATGCTTCGCAATGTGTAATGATTGGAGATCGAGATCGCGATGTAGCCTGCGCAGAGGCTGCAGGAGTGCGGGGCATCAAAATGGAAGTCAATGGTCCGCTTTTGGAATATGTCAATAGATTAATGTAAATTGGACTCATGGAATTTGTATTTCACAGAGGGGAATATCTGTTAAGAAATCAAGCCACTATTTATGTGGATGACAGAGCGCACCGCTTTGGTGACGGTTTTTTTGAAAGCATCCGAGTGGCCAATGGAAAACCACAATTCCTTAAAAATCACTTCGCTCGCATCGCTGAGACCATCAAAATCTTAAAAATTCAACCCTCCCATTTTGAATATGAGCAATTGACCGAAGAGATTGAAGGACTACTGAAACGAAATGAGATCCATGAGGGCGGTAGAATGCGCATCACCTTCTATCGAAAATCCAAAGGTTTTTATCTTCCCAAAGAAAATGATATGGATTACTTCATTGAGGTGGAGCCCATTCCTCACAATCATTTCGAACTGAATGAAACTGGCAAAATCATTGACATTTATACCGAAGTAAAAAAAGACCCCAACCGATTTGCGAATTTCAAAACCCTCAATGCACAACTGTACATCATGGCATCCATTTTTGCTGAAGAAAAAAATTGGGACGATGCCTTGATTCAAAACACCAAACTGGCCATCATAGAAGCCACCGCGAGCAATATATTCCTCGTTTCTAATGGTGTACTGTACACCCCTTCTTTGACTGATGGCTGTGTGGGAGGAACCATGAGAATGAATATCATTAATTTGGCTTTGGAAAACAAGCTAAAAGTGTATGAATGCACTATCAATCCTCAAAATCTGTTGACCGCAGATGAAGTATTTCTCACCAACGCCATCAGAGGAGTGGAATGGGCCGCTTCTTATCGAACCAAACCCTATCAAAACAATATTTCCAAACGTTTCATTCAGCTGTTGAATGATAGTTTAATTTAATCTCAACAAAATTTTCTATTTCCTCATTGTGGAGGCTAAAAAACTCGTAACTTGCGGCTGAAAATTGAAAACCAACAGCCATGAGTGAAACGGCCAAAATTATCTTAGACGGAAAAGAATACGAACTTCCCGTTGTCACAGGAAGTGAAAATGAAAAAGCCATTGACATCACCAAACTGAGAGACCTCACGGGTTACATTACTTTGGACAGTGGTTACAAAAACTCCGGAGCCACCAAAAGTGCCATTACTTTTTTAGATGGTGAGCAAGGCATACTTTCGTATCGTGGTTATCCTATAGAACAACTTGCTGAGTACGGAAATTTCATCGAAATTGCCTACTTGCTCATTTACGGTGAATTACCCACCGACCATGAATTGGCCTATTTCACCAACAGCATTGGACATCACACGCTTGTGCACGAAGACATGAAGCGTTTTTACGAAGCATATCCCACAGGTGCCCATCCAATGGGGGTTTTGTCCTCCATGATAGCTTCCATGTCCACTTTCTATCCAGAATCTCAAAATCCCAATCAACAATTCAAGGACATTGAATTGACCATCCATCGTTTGATGGCTAAGATGCCCACATTGGCGGCACAAGCGTACAAAGTAAGCATCGGACATCCGATCATGTATCCTCGCAACGCCTACACCTACACGCAAAACTTCATGCACATGATGTTTGCTTTGCCAACGCATGATTTTGAACCCGATCCCGTGATCGATGATGCGTTGAACAAATTATTGATTCTTCACGCGGATCATGAGCAAAATTGCTCTACTAGCACAGTAAGAATGGTAGGATCATCGCAAAGCAATCTGTACTCTTCCATCTCAGCGGGTATCGCTGCTTTGTGGGGTCCATTGCACGGTGGAGCCAATCAAGCGGTGATTGAAATGTTGGATAAGATCAATCAAAGCGGTGGGAATGTGGCCAAGTTTGTAGAAAAAGCGAAAGATAAAAATGACCCCTTCCGTTTGATGGGCTTTGGACATCGCGTTTACAAGAATTTTGACCCTCGTGCTAAAATCATTAAAAAGTCTTGTGATGATGTGTTGAACCGTTTGGGCATCCATGATCCCGTTTTAGACATTGCCAAGCAATTGGAAGAAGTAGCTTTGAAAGACGAGTACTTTGTGGAGCGCAAATTGTACCCCAATGTAGATTTTTACTCGGGCATCATT
Source organism: Flavobacteriales bacterium (assembly GCA_947464415.1). Taxonomy (GTDB): domain Bacteria; phylum Bacteroidota; class Bacteroidia; order Flavobacteriales_D; family Sanyastnellaceae; genus CAMCTV01. Next base: position 7,788 of record CANHWU010000044.1, on the reverse strand, counting down.
TACCGCGCCATCGGTATTCCTACCGAGATGTTCACCGTAATGTTTGCGTTAGGCCGTTTGCCAGGATGGATTGCACAATGGAAAGAAATGACAGAGCAAGGAGAGCCCATCGGCCGTCCAAGACAAATCTACACAGGGCATACTACTCGGGATTATGTTCCGATTGCAAAAAGACATTAATTCACAATGGAAGGAAATATTTCAGTTGTAATAAAAGACACCGTTGCAACGGTGTCTTTTTTTCATCCCAAAAGCAATAGTTTACCCGGCGCTTTGTTGCGTGAACTGGCCAAGACCATCACAGAAGTGGGACAAAATTCAGAAGTCAATGTGATCTTACTCCGCAGCGAAGGTGAAAAGGCATTCTGCGCGGGAGCGAGTTTTGACGAGTTAGTGTCCATTGATAGCGAAGAAAAAGGAGATCATTTCTTCAGCGGATTTGCATTGGTGATCAATGCCATGAGAAAGTGTCCGAAATTGATCGTTGGGCGTGTTCAAAACAAGGCAGTAGGTGGTGGAGTGGGATTGGCCGCCTCTGTCGATTATTGCTTTGCTACAAAAAGCGCTTCGGTAAAGTTGAGTGAATTAGCAGTGGGCATTGGCCCTTTTGTTGTGGGGCCCGCTGTGGAGCGAAAAATAGGAATGAGCGCCATGTCACAATTGGCCATCGATGCCACCCAATGGCAAAGTGCGGCTTGGGCGAAAGAGAAAGGATTGTACGCACATGTTTTCGAAACGGTAGAAGAAATGGATGCCGCGATTGAGACTTTGGTGGCTACATTGGCCAACAGCCATCCTGAAGCCATGAATGAGTTAAAGAAAATATTTTGGCAAGGAACAGACCATTGGGATCAACTGCTTTTTGACCGCGCCAAAATCAGCGGGAGATTGGTACTATCTGATTTCACTAAAAATGCCATTGCCGCCTTCAAAGCAAAATAGTAAAGATTTTACCTTAACTTCACACTTATGAAAATTGTATTCACCCTTTTGGCTATATCAGCCTTCTCCTTTGTTTCTGGGCAGAACTTTTCAGTGGGGCACCACTCCGCTGCTTTCATTGACGCCAGTAGGAACAACCGTAACATTCCGGTGGAAATCTATTATCCTGCCAATACTGCAGGGGATAACGTTCCTGTAGCCAATGAAACGTTCCCCGTCATTGCTTTCGGTCATGGTTTCGTAATGGGATATAACGCGTATGAAAACATTTGGACACCGCTGGTGAATAACGGGTACATCGTGGCGATGGTGAATACCGAAACCAGCTTCACACCTTCGCACGGAGATTTTGGAAAGGACTTAGCTTTTGTCATCGATCAAATGTTATTAGAAGGATCGAATGCTGCCTCTTTATTTGCCGGAGCGATTTCCAATAGCGCCGCGGTAATGGGACATTCGATGGGTGGAGGATCCTCTTTTTTAGCGATTGAGAATAGTGCAAATATTGACGCCATGGTGACCTTCGCACCGGCCGAAACCAATCCCTCTGCTATTGGAGCGGCATCGAGTATTGCGATACCCAGTCTTGTATTGGCAGGATCCAATGATTGTGTCACACCCATTGCCGATCATCAACAACCCATGCAAGATGCCTTATCATCTATCTGCAAAACCATGGTAACCATAGAAGGGGCCAGCCACTGCCAATTTGCCAATTTCAACCTTGCCTGTAATTTCGGGGAACTCACTTGCGGCACTCCGGCAACCATTTCAGAAGCTGAGCAACATGAGGCCACAATGAACGCCGTTTTACCCTGGCTCAATTTTTATCTCAAGGATGAGTGTGGAGCGGGAAATACTTTTCAATCTAACATTTCTGCATCCATATATTCAACTCAACAAAACTGTAGCCTTTTGTGTAACCACATCACTGAAAAAAATGAATCCATTATTCAAGTTTTTCCAATCCCTGCAGATCGTTCCTTCACCTTTCGAGCCGGTATTTACCCTAAAAAAATTCGAGTTACCAACTCCTTGGGCCAGCTCATTTCTGAATTGACTTTAACTGAAGCTACTCAAGTGGATTGTAGTCAATGGTTGGAAGGGATGTATTGGGTGGAAAGTGTAAAAGAAAATGGAAGTTCGGATTGGGAAAAAATCCTCATCCAACATCCTTAATCAAATCCAAGCATTCAGTTTTTTTTAGCGGTTACCGCCGCTGGAATAGCTAATTCATACAGATGCTTCATAGCTTCATAAGTGGCCGGACAACGATGCAAATTTGAGGCAAACAACTCCGTTTGATCATAAAAATCTTTTCGATGCAAATGCGGGAATTTTGCGCAATCATGTGGGCGAAACTCATATACCGTACACAACCCTTTTTTTCCATCAAAAAATTGACACGGCGTAGTGCGATTGCAGATATCGCCCGTGGACTCTTCCACATACAACCATTTATCGAAAAAAGCTTGATAAGTCATTCCCAAATGCGCGGCTAATTTCTTCACTTCTGCTTTTTTCCATGTGGGCGTCATCGTCTTGCAACAATTGCCGCACTGGGTACAATCAATTTTTTTCCAAGCATGCTTCTCAGCAGCGCGCACTAGAGGATATAAACTCTTGTCCGCTTTTTTAGTAATCTTTTTAAGGAATGCCGTCAATCGCTTTTTGTCGCGATACGCTTTTTGACGGTAGGAATTGAGATTTACTTGGGCCATAGAAAAAAAGTAAAGGCAAGCCCCTCATATCGCACCGCTACAACCATCTACCTTTGCTGCCTTCCGACCCTGGAGGATTTGACAGGAGCTGATCGTATGAGACTTGCCTTCAGCGGCAAAAGTAATCATAGTTTGCCTCTCAAAACAATAGAAAATTTGGAATTTCACATTTACCTTTGTCCAAACTGAAAATGAATGGATATTTCAATCGTTGTTCCTCTTTACAATGAAGCCGATTCGCTGACTGAACTGTGTGAGTGGATTGACAGGGTAGTGAAAGGAATGGACATTCGATATGAAATCATTATGGTGGACGATGGATCCACCGACAGTTCATGGGAAACGATTCAAACCTTGATAACCTCCTACCCCATTCATGCCATCCAATTTAGCCGCAACTATGGAAAAAGTGCTGCGCTGCATATAGGTTTTCAAAAAGCATCAGGCGCCGTGGTGATCACTATGGATGCGGATTTGCAAGACTCCCCCGACGAGATTCCCGAGTTATATAAAATGATTATTTCAGATGGATTGGATTTGGTGAGTGGCTATAAGAAAAAAAGACACGATCCTCTTTCCAAAACCATTCCCACTAAATTGTACAATTGGGCTACTAGAAAAATGAGCGGTATCCATTTGCATGATTTTAATTGCGGTCTCAAAGCATACAAAAACAAAGTAGTCAAGCGCATTGAGGTGTACGGTGAAATGCACCGATACATCCCCATATTAGCGCATCGAGCGGGTTTTAAAAATATCGGTGAAAAAGTGGTACAGCATTATCCCAGAAAGCATGGGGTGACAAAATTTGGCTGGGAAAGGTTTATCAATGGATTTTTAGATCTACAATCCATTGTATTCATGTCGCGTTTTGGAAAAAAACCCATGCACTTCTTCGGGAGCTTGGGCAGCTTGGTTTTCTTTATCGGATTTCTGGCTTTTTTGTGGATCGGAGGAAACAAAATTTATTGTTTGACGCAACACATTCCAGAAAAAAACATCGCAGAAGAATCTATTTTTTTCATAGCGCTTACCGCCATGGTGATTGGAACCCAATTGTTTCTAGCTGGATTTTTGGGAGAGATGATTGTTAGAAATGCTGCCCACCGCAATGAGTACGAGATTGAGCAAGAGATCAACCATGGCCAGTAATCGTTTTGGAAAACATTTTTCCCTCACCACTTTTGGTGAATCCCACGGCCCTGCCATTGGTGGAATCATTGATGGTTGTCCCGCCGGAATTGAAATCAACTTTCTAGCCATACAACACCAACTGAACCGTCGTAAGCCTGGACAAAATCAATGGGTAACTCCTCGAGAAGAAGGAGATGAAGTAGAATGGCTGTCCGGAATTTTTGAAGGAAAAACCACCGGAGCTCCGATTGCCTTTGTCATAAAAAACAACGACACCCGATCTGCCGACTATAAGTCTATTCAAACCGTTTATCGCCCTGGTCACGCTGATTTTGTCTATGAAAAAAAATACGGACATCGCGATCACCGCGGCGGAGGGAGAAGCTCTGCCAGAGAGACCGCCTGTCGTGTGGTGGCGGGCGCAATCGCCTCCCAGCTTTTGAAAGAGATGGGCATCACCATTACCGCCTATGTCAATTCCATCAAAGATTTGCATGTTAGCAAAGGATATGCATACCTACCCTTGCACACAGTGGATGAAAGTCCAGTGCGTTGTCCCGAAAAGACCACCTCCGATAGGATGGTGCAATTGATTGAAGAAGTGAAATCCCAAAAAGACAGTGTAGGAGGAACCATCGTTTGTGTGAGTGAGGGGGTTCCCATTGGATGGGGCTCGCCCATTTACGAAAAACTCAATGCCGCCCTGGCTCATGCCATGTTCAGCATCAACGCGGTGAAGGGATTTGAAATGGGAGATGGCTTCTCTTCTACCCTTAGATTTGGCAGTCAAAACAATGACGCTATCATTGGAGGTACTAATCATGATGGTGGTATCACTGGTGGAATCAGCAACGGAAAAGATATTTGGTTCAAAGTTGCGTTCAAGCCCACGAGCAGTATTGGCCAAACCCAAACCACCCAAGATGCATCAGGCACATCCGTCGACTTGACATTAGAGGGCCGACACGATCCTTGCGTGCTGATCCGCGCCGTGCCCATCATCGAAGCTACCACCGCGATGATACTTTACAATGCATTTCTAGAAAACAAAATAGAAACTAAATGAAAAAAGTGCTTAAAATTACAGCCATCACCATCCTTAGCTTGATGGCGATATTGGCCATTATCCCATTTGCCTTTGAGGGAAAGATTTATGAAATAGTGCAAAAGAAAGCCAATGAAAATCTGAACGCTACCGTCAGCTTTACGGATGTCGATTTGAGTTTGCTTCGCAACTTTCCTCATTTACGTGTTTCGATTGAGGGATTGAAGGTGGTCAACAAGGCCCCATTTGATTCGGTGCAATTGGCTAAAATTGAAAATTTCACCGTTGTCATTAATATCAAAAGTTTATTGGGAGATCAGATCCAAATCGGACAAATCATTTTGGATCAACCCAATCTAGATGTTCGTGTACTAGCCGACGGCACCGCTAATTATGACATCGCCATACCCGATAGCGCTAAAGCACCCGCACCGGTGGAGGAAGAGCCTGGCAAACCCGTCTCTCTCTCTTTGAGCAGATACGCCATCGAAAACGGTAACATCCACTACGATGACAAAAGCATGGCGATGTTGATGGACTTTAAAAACCTTACACATGAGGGAAGTGGGGATTTTGCAGATGAGATTTTCACCCTCAACACCAACACCACAGCTGACCAAACCACTTTTTGGTTTGATGGAATCACCTATGCCAACAAAGCCAAAACCAATATCAAAGCTGATTTAACAATGGATTTGAAGAACATGAAATTTGAATTCAAAGAAAACGAAATTCAACTCAATGAATTGTTCCTCCAAGCCAATGGTTGGGTATCTATGCCTGCCGAAGACATTGACATGGACATTCAATTTGGTGCAACCAAAACTGAATTTAAAAACTTGCTTTCCATGGTACCCATGGAATTTGCCAAAGACCTCAACGGCGTGGAAGCCACTGGGAAAATTGGTTTGAATGGCTATGTAAAAGGAACCTATAACGACAAGAGTATGCCTGGAATTGGCCTCAATGTCAACATAGAAAACGGACATTTTAAATACCCCAATTTACCTAAAAGCGTAGATGATGTACAAGTGAAATTAGCGGTAGTAGCGGACATGAACAATGAAGACAATACCACCGTGGACTTGGATCAATGTCATCTGAGCATTGGCGGCAATCCCATTGACATCGTGCTTCACTTGAAGACACCAGAAAGCGATCCTTACATTGATTTTGATGGCCATTTAAACATCGATCTGAGCAGTCTCAAAGATGTCATTCCATTGGGTAAAAACGAAACCTTATCCGGAATTATCCAAGCCGACATGATGTTCAAGGGACACACCAATGCCGCTGAAAATGCGCAGTTCGGAGAATTACAAGCCGAAGGGGTTTTGGATATTACACAATTGGATTACAACAGTGATTCATTGCCCTATGACATTTTTGTCAATAAAATGCACTTGGATTTCAATCCTGCCTTTGCCAACCTTACCGCCTTTGATTTGATGGTGGGGAAAAGCAACATGCAAATGAACGGAAAAGTAACGCATTATTTAGAATATGCCATCAAGGACGAACCATTAGAAGGGGTGCTCAACTTCTACTCACCTTCCATCAACGTCAATGATTTTATGGGCAGTGAAGAAGAAACTCCCGCCACTGCAGAAGCTTCCGCACCCGCTGCCAATACTGATACCAGTTCTTCCGTAGTGGTATTACCGAGCCATGTAGATTTCACATTGAATGCGAAAATTGATCAACTCACTTATGACCAGGCACAATTCACGGCCGTTGGAGGAACCGTACAAATCAAAGAAGGCAGAGCCATCATGAATAATCTGGGATTAAACGGGTTGGGCGGCTCAGTAAAACTAAACGGTTGGTACGATGGCCATGAAGGCACCGCACCTGCAATGGACATGAACTTTGACATGAATCAAGTGGACATCCAAACCACTACCAAAACCTTTGTTACCCTGGACAAATGGGCGAGCATAGCAAAATCTTGTGAAGGGAAAGTTTCCATGCTGTTGCATTTAAATACAAAATTAGATCAACAGATGATGCCCATCAATGCCAGTGTGGATGCGCAAGGCAAGCTTATGACACAATCCATCACGGTGAAAGATTACGCTCCTCTCGTGAAGGTGGCAGAAAAAACCAATATGGATAGGTGGAAACAACCCGTAAATGTGAGGGACGTCAATGTGAGTTTTATCATCCAAAATGGCATCATCAAGATTCAACCTTTCACTTTCAAGATTGATGACATTCCGGTGAAAATGGAAGGACAAGCTACTTTGGATCAAAAGATTGATTACACCATTGAAACCGATATTCCCTTTGATAAATTCCCAGCGGGCGTAGTGAACCAAGCCAATAGTTTTGTTGGACAAATCAATGCCAAGTTGGGTACTAATTTAAAACCGGGCAACAAGATCAATGTGATTGGTCGCATCACAGGAGATGTCACCAATCCGGATGTCAAAGTAACCAGCAAAGCACTGGGCGAAGAAGCTGTTCAAGATTTGAAGGAACAAGCCGTCACTTTGATCAAAGAAGAAGTGGTACAACAAGCGACAGAGTTAAAGAATGATGTGTTGGACAAGGCCAAAGCAGAAAAAGAAAGACTGGTAAAAGAGGCGCAAGCGCAAGCAGACAAGATGAAGCAAGAAGCCCGATCGGCTGCGGCCAAAGCCAAGCAAGATGCTTACAAGCAAGCCGATGCATTGGCCAACAAAGGAGGAAATCCATTGGAGAAAATAGCCAACAAAAAATTGGCAGAGGAGGCGAAGAAGAAGGCAGATCAAGCCCATGATAAAAGCATCAAAGAGGCCGATGCAAAAGCAGACAAATTAGTTCAAGATGCCAATAAAAAAGGAGATCAATTGATTCAAGAAGCCGATAAACAAGGCACTCAACAAATCAACAAAGTCAACCCTTGATTACCACGAATACTCCAAAACACTCCATTGCTCATCGCTTGAAACGCGTTGGGCAATG
>CANHWU010000043.1 GCA_947464415.1 Flavobacteriales bacterium | reverse complement strand
GCTTCATCTTCAATGTGGGCGTCTGCGCAGTGTACTCCAACTGGTTATGATTTTGGAGCGGCTCCTTATGGAATATACCCAGACACAAGTGTTGGGTTGAATACGGGTATTTTGAATACTCCCTACGAGCAGGTAATGTATATTAAAGTGCCGATTCAGGCGTCGGAGATTCCTGCTGAATTCATCCCGCCTACCATTGATCCTGCACTTTTGGCTTTGGCGACTATTGACTATATCAAAATTGACTCGATCAATGTGATGATCAACGGAGTGCAAAGCCCAATGTCGGCCTTGATGGGTCCAGAGTATGCGTTGTATTGCAGTGCCAACAATTGTGAATTTGCGGGTGGAGATCAAAACTGCGTCAATGTTTCGGGTACTCCTAATCAAATTGGAGATTTCGATTTAGTGATTTTGGCATCAGGACAAGCGACGGCTACGGTATTTGGTTTTCCTGTACCCCAAGCCGTTCCTCAATTTCCTATTACAGGATATCGCATTCATGTCAGTTTAGATGCTGGCGTGACTATCGAAGCTCCTGCACAATTTGAGGTAGGTTTTGCTAGTCCTAATCCTGCTAAAAATCTTGTAAATTTTCCTTATGCCATGTCCAATAAAGGTGATGCGCGTATTGTGGTAACTGGTTTATTGGGTAATACTTTGTTGGACAAAATGGTAGAATCCAAGAAGGGAGATAACCTTTATCAATTGGATGTAAGCCAATGGGAAGAAGGAGTTTATTTATACAGCATCGATAACGGAAAATCAAAAGTGACCCGTCGATTGGTGGTACAACACTAATCGGTAAAGGGGTCAATGAATTTTGACATCACCATATTGGGCTGTGGAGCGGCGACACCTACCAAACGTCACCGACCCACAGCCCAAATTGTTTCTATTCGTGATCACCTTTTCTTGGTAGATTGCGGTGAGGGTACTCAAATGCAATTGAGGGATTTGAGTATCAAAATGCAGCGCATTTCACATATCCTCATCTCCCATTTGCATGGAGATCATTTTTATGGTTTGATTGGCTTGTTGAGCACATATGCATTGCTCGGAAGAACCAAGGAATTGATGATCATTGGTCCTAAAGAGTTGGAACCCTGGATTCTCAATACACTTAAAGTTTCTTCATCCTATCTCACTTATCCTCTGCTTTTTTCCCCTACTTCTGAGAATGAAAATGCGGTGATTTGGGAGAATGATTGGTTGTCTATACATTCCATTCCACTGAAGCATCGCGTGCAATGCAATGGATTCTTATTTCAGGAGAAATCCCATGAGCGCAAATTGATAAAGTGGATGGTGAAGGAGTTTAAGATTGGGATCGAAGAAAGTATCGCTTTGAAAAAAAACCAAGTGATCAAAAGAGCGAGTGGGGAGATCTTTGACCCTAATGATGTTTGTGAGCCCATTATACAGCCGCGAAGTTATTTTTTTTGCACGGATACTTTGCCTTTGACATTTGATTATACAGCGCTTCAAAACATTGATCTCTTGTATCATGAATCCACTTTTTTGGAAGAGCATACGCAAAGAGCGAAGGCTACTTTCCATAGCACCGCTAAGCAAGCCGCACAAGTGGCTTTGAACTTGCGAGCGAAGGCCCTTATTTTAGGACATTTCAGTGCCCGTTATCCCCATTTAGAGGATTTTGTTTTGGAAGCAAAATCTATTTTCCCATGTACTACGCTCGCGGAGGAGGGGAAAACTTGGAGTATTCCATTACGGTTTGGGAAGGAAAGTGTGTAGGACGGCACCTCGAAGGGTTTCGCCAATGAACGGTGAGTTGAATGATTTACTTTTCCAATTTTGTTTGGAGAATGTTGTATTTTGTGACAATGTGAATAGCGTCATTGCAGGACTGGATGATTCTTCAATACTACAAAGGGCATGGCCAATCAGGTGAGCAGGATCTGTATTGAATTTTTTGACGAGTTGAGAGATCTCTATATCACCTTCTGTAGCGGTGAGTACGCTTTGAAAAGCGGTCATCAAACTACTGATTCCAAAATGTGCGTATTCAAATTCTACAGCTTTGTCTTCAATGATGACGGGAGTGTGGTCGCTGACAATACAGTCAATGGTGTCATCATTGATTCCTTCTATCAAGGACTGTCGATCATGTTCAGTTCTAAAGGGTGGTAAAACTTTGAGGTTGGCTGGAAAATTGATTAAATCTTCATCCAAGTAACTGAGTTGATGTGCACTGATGCTGCAGGTGACAGATAATTTTTGCCTTTTTGCTTTTCTAATTAAATCAACGCTCGCGGCACAGGAGATATTGGAAAAATGAAGTCTTCCTCCTGTATATTTTAGAATCTCCAAATCGCGTTGGATTCTCATCGATTCACTGACACTGCTTATGCCCTTAGTTCCCATCAAAGTACTTGTTTTTCCCTCGTGCATCAATCCACCCGGATTGAGTTGTGGCTCCATTGGAAATACGATGATAAGACCATTGAAAGTTTTTGAATATTCAAGAGCGCGAGCGAGTAAAGTGATGGAAATATTTTTTTTATCATCCGTAAAGGCGAACGCTCCCGCTTGATGCATTTCATACATTTCTGCCAATTGAAGTCCGTTCATATCTTCAGAAATACAGCCCGCAGGCAGCAGGCGAACTCCTTTTCGCGCATTTTGTTGAATGTAGGAAATTTGTGCCGCTTGTGTGGTGGCAGGGGAATGAGAAGGGTACGCTAATAATGCGCCGTATCCACCTTGTTGTGCGGCATTACAGGCACTTTCAAAAGTTTCTGCGATTTCATTGCCAGGTTCTCCTAAGCGGGTTTGTAAATCTACGAATGCAGGGGTGAGGTAGGAATCGGTTTGGTGAAGGGTAGGGATATCATTGACTTTAATGGAAGACGCAATTCTAATGATTTTTCCATTTTGAATTTGCACATCCCTTTTCTTTAGATGATGAGATGAGCTAGGATCAACGATAGTAACTTGACGAAGTAAAATATTTTTTACATTTTCCATAAAGCAATCAAAAGGGTTTCTAGTAAAAAGAAAATTAAACTTAAAATAATCAGATACCACCAAAAATGAAAACCATTGTCTAATGCCAACGCCTCAGTTCCTACAGCTTCAATATTACCTTCAATTATTTCGATGTTCGTTTGGCATTTAGGTATTATTTGATCTTCGATTTCCTCAATGGAGTAGTAGCGTGTATCGGATTCAGAGGCATCAAAGTTGATACCGACCGCACCGATGACTTGATTACCCCATTGAATTTGATAGTTGCCCGCCGTTTGAATACCATTGCTTAAATCGAGCTCAACACGATTGTTGATATTTCGATAAGTGGGAATAATATCAAGGTTTTGATTTTTTAGCTTGAGTGATTCATTTCCTTCTAAATTAATTCCTTTGAGGGTAAGTGGAGTAGTTTCACCAATGTTATGGAATAGCGGTTGATCTGAACCCGCTCTTTCCGTCATTCTCAAAAGACTGATCGGAAATAGACTATGAGAGAACAGGGTGTTTTTATCGCCTTGAATTCCACAATTGAAAACATAAACCTCCCCTTCTTTCCACTTCCGATGAAATAAATAAGGTGTGCCGTCTTCATAGGCCACTAATGTTTGACAAGCAGCATTGAGCTGAATAGAATATCTAGCATTTGAAAGTGGAAGACTAAAATCTGATTTTTGATCAAATACATTGGCGAAAAGAGGATGCTGAAAATCGAGTTGTTTTGCTTGATAGCTTCCGATTTGCAATGTCCCCATATTTCCGAGCTCGAAATCCTGGAAGATGGAACTCCAATTCGGACTCATTTTTTCAGCATTAGGAATGAGTACTAAAGTAGCGCCTTTTTCAACCGCCTCCTTAGTAGCATTGATCCATCCTGTGGACGGTTGTGATATATTTTCGGCTATTAAGACAGATTGATTTAAAAATTGACTGTAGTTTAATTGTTGGAAAGGATAAGATTTGAGATCAAAATGAATGTCATTTTTAAAAACAGACTGGGAGGCAGAGTTGCCTTCAAATACAACACCTATTTTGTTGGTAGGGTCTACCTGATAACTGAAATAGAAAGTATTATCAAATACAATGGGGTAGTCTTCTAGAATGATCTTTCCGTTTTGAATACCTTCTGTATTCGGAGTGATGATAAAATCCAGAGTAGTTTCCGATAGTGCATCCAAATCCAGATTCATAACCCCTTTGTTCTGATCCTGAATATTGATTTCGCAACGAATGCCTGATTTACTCTCGCTTCCAATATTCTTTATTTTCACGTGTAGGGTTTCTGGTTGTTGCACAGCGTGGTGCGGAATATCAAACCAAATGGAGTCAACAAAAATATTGCTGGAGATTTCATTTTGAATTGGAATCCAACGGCAATCTATAGTTGAATCGGCAGTCCAGTTTTGATGGAGACAGGTTGATTTTTGAAAATCAGAAAGCATGAACGATTTTTTGATATAAGCGTCGTTTTTGGAGAGCAAGTCCTTCTGCCTTTCAAATACATCGTCCAATCCTCTTGAGATGGGGCATGGTTGAATTTGCTGAATGAGGTCTAAAGCATTGTCCTTGGTGACTATGTGATGTTGAGCTCCTGAAAATTCATTGGATATGATCTGAAATCGATCACTTTCTCCATACGCCATCACAATATCCAATGCTTGGGATTTGGCCATTTCGAGCAAGGAGACTCCCTCCAATTGACTTTCCATACTGAAGGAATTATCAATGTATATGCTGATGATTTTTTTACCTTGAATTTGTTCTTTACCGGGAATTATGGGTTGAGCAAAGGCAAAAATCAATGCGGTAAGAGCCAAGATCCTTGAAGTTAATACAATCCAGTGTTTTATTTTTGATTGCTTTTGAGTTTCTTCCTTGATCTCTTTTAAGAAGAATACGGTTGGGAAATAAACTGACTTGTGTTTTCTGAAATTGAAAAGATGTACTATGATGGGAATGACCACCAAGATTAAAGCCCAAAGCATCGCGGGTTGCAGAAATTGCATGAGCGCGAAGATACAAAATAAAGAGTGCATTAACTGATTAGACCGTCACTCATTTTCAGTCGTCGATCTGCCATTTTAGCGAGTTCCTCATTGTGTGTGACAATGATGAAGGTTTGCTGAAATTGATTTCTGAGAGTAAAAAATAATTGATGTAATTCTTCGGCATGAGCGGAGTCAAGGTTGCCAGAAGGTTCGTCGGCAAGAACAACAGAAGGTTGATTGATCAGGGCTCTGGCTACTGCTACCCGTTGTTGTTCCCCTCCTGAAAGAGCATTGGGTTTATGATGGGCCCTTGCAAGAATATCCAGTTTATTCAATAATGCGACCGCTTTTTCTGATGCCAGCTTGTGAGAGTCACCTTTGATCAAGGCCGGCATCATCACATTTTCAAGCGCCGTAAACTCAGGCAATAAATTGTGAAATTGGAAAACAAAACCGATTTGAGCGTTTCGAAATTGATTAAGGGAAGACTTGGAGAGCTTAAAGACATTCGTGTCTTCAAACCATACTTCTCCTTTGTCGGGGCTGTCCAAAGTGCCAATGATTTGCAATAGAGTGCTTTTGCCTGCTCCAGACGCCCCAACGATGGCCAAAACTTCGGCCTTTTTTATCTCCAGTTGAACGCCTTTGAGAACGTCAAGATCACTGTATTTTTTGTGTAAATTTTCAATTCGGATCACGATTGCAAAGTAAAGCCGATTTCTATTACCTTCGCAATCGAAAAATATTTAAAATGAATATTCACGAATACCAAGGAAAAAGCATTTTATCGCAATATGGTGTTGCGGTTCAACGCGGTTATGTTGCCGCCACGCCAGATGAGGCCAAAGCTGCTGCCATCAAATTGAAAGAAGAAACCGGAACCGGTTGGTTTGTGGTGAAAGCACAAATACATGCCGGCGGGCGTGGAAAGGGTACAGTAACGGAGACCGGTTCTCGCGGTGTTGTATTAGCGAAAAGCATTGAAGAGGTGCCCGAGAAAGCGCAGGCAATTTTAGGCGGTCATCTAGTAACGCTTCAGACAAAGTCCTCGGGCAAATTGGTTTCAAAGGTTTTTATTGCTGAGGATGTTTATGCTCCTGGTGCAAGTGAACCCAAAGAGTTTTACATGTCAGTGCTTTTAGATCGTGGCTTAGGAAGAAATGTAATTGTATATTCTCCAGACGGAGGGATGAATATTGAGGAGGTGGCTGAGAAAACTCCCGAACGAATTTTTAAAGAAGTGATTGATCCTTTAACTGGGGTCAATGATTTTCAGTGCAGAAAAATTGCTTTCAATTTGGGATTGAGCGGAGAGGCATTTAAACAAATGGGAAAATTTGTAAAATCGCTCTATGCGGCCTATTTGGGTTGTGACGCCGCTATGTTTGAGATAAACCCCGTATTGAAGACCAGCGATGATCGTGTAATCGCGGTAGACGCTAAGGTTACTTTTGATGGTAATGGATTGTTCAGACACCCCGATTATCAACAGATGCGTGATGTGACGGAAGAAGATCCGATTGAAGTAGAGGCAGGAGCAGCGGGTTTGAATTATGTGAAGCTGGAAGGAAATGTAGGCTGTATGGTGAATGGTGCTGGTTTGGCCATGGCTACCATGGATATCATTAAGTTAAGTGGCGGAGATCCTGCGAATTTCTTGGATGTAGGCGGAACAGCGGATGCAAAAAGGGTAGAGACTGCTTTTAGAATGATCTTGAGAGATCCTGCAGTAAAGGCTATTTTGGTCAATATTTTTGGTGGTATCGTGCGATGTGATCGTGTGGCGCAGGGTATTGTGGATGCATACAAGAATATGGGTAATATTGAAGTGCCCATCATTGTGCGTTTACAAGGAACCAATGCGGTTGAGGCCAAAGAGTTGATAGATAATAGCGGATTGGCTGTACACAGTGCGATTACTTTGCAAGAGGCCGCCGACAAAGTGAAGGAAGTCTTGGCATAATATGCAATTTCGTTTTGAAGAAAGAGGCGCAATGGATTTACGTTCATTGCGCTTTTTAGTTTTATGGCCACACAAGGATAAGATGGAAGATTGTATCCTTGATGCTGATTTTCTTCCAAGTACAAGACATTTTGCTGCGTTTGATAATGAAAATAATGTGTTGGCCTGTTGCACTCTAATGCCAGAATCACGCATAGTGGAAGGTCAAGTTTATTCGATGCGACTCAGAGCTATGGCTTCTCATCCTGATGTGAGAGGAAGTGGAATGGCAAGAGAGCTGCTTTCTTTTGCCTTAGGACATTTTCTCGGAGAAAAATTTTGGTGCGACGCTAGACTAATAGCAGTACCATTTTATGAGAGGTGTGGCTGGAGAGTGAGGTCCGAGGCTTACGAAATCCCAATTATTGGGACACACTTTTTGATGACTAGCTAAATACATCTGATAGTAGACTTTAAGCGGAAATGAATAGTCTATTTTAGAGTCCATTTGAAATATACGGGTTTTACTTGATATCCTCTAGATTTCAATAATTCGATCAATCCCTCTTTACCCCCTAAATGTCCAGCACCTACGGCGAAGAAAATACTTTCTTCATCTAATAATACCTCTTCAATACCGGACAACATATGATAATTTCTCACAACGATCAATTCTCTCGCCATTTCTATGGGCATTTCTTGGTCATTAATAAACTGGTTCAGTTGATTTATATCTTGCATTTTATAGGCCTTGGTCAAATCTTCAAGAATATCCTTCTGTTGGTGAATGGTGGTATCTTGATGCATTACATCATCGTAAAGTGCTTTCCATTGAATGTGCATGGGAATTTTAAAAAGAGCGTTGATCTGATCCTCTGGTGTTTCCAACCCTCTCACATTGATACCCGCATTTTGAGCGTATTCAGTAAGAACAAAATCTGGTCTTACACTGTTGGGCTTGGTTTGGTTTTCAATAGAGGGTTCAGAGATAGCATTTCCATTTTTTATTTTGCGCAATACGCTGAGTTGAATAGCGGATAAAATAGGCTTGACGGTCAATAACTGCTTTGCCGTTTCTTCATCCAACTCTGCGGCAATTTTTTGCTCTATGAGAGATATACTATCGGCGAGTGTTTTTGAAATGACCTCATTGGGGTCTCTCGTACCTTCTTGAGTCAAGTAATTCATAGCATTATTCAATTGCTCAGTTTGAGTTAAATCCATTTCACCCATGAACATTTCGCACGAATAGAAAAGTTCCATAAAATCTTCATCCCAACTGATTACAGATGAATCACCTTCATGTATTGTTCCGTATAAATAACTAGTTTTTTTCAGCCCCTTTTTCTCAATGGACCACAAGAGCTGAGAAAATGATGGAAGTGAAGATAAAAGAAGAAAAAGTATGATGATTTTTTGTTTCATGCTGCAATTTAAACTACAAAAGATTAATATTGTCTAATGTTTAGAATTGTTCTTTTGTTCATGTCGTGTTTGTCGGTATTTTGGATAAATGGTCAATCTGTACCGATCAATCGTGTCAGAGTATTGGCTTCTCACAATAGTTATAAATGCCTACCCGAGAAGGGTGTCATTCGGTTTTTGCATCGCCTTCAATTTCTTTTGCCTGATGGATTAAACCCCGATGAGATGGATTATGGGCATATTCCCATCGAGGAGCAGTTGGATTCCTTCAATATAAGAGGATTGGAGTTGGATGTTTATGCTGACCCGGCGGGTGGATTGTTTTCAAAGAGGCGCTTGCCTTTTTTTATTTGGGGGCCGAAGCAAAATAGTGAACGGCATGAATTAACATTGCCGGGTATAAAGATCCTACACATTAAGGATGTCGATTACCAATCCAATGTGAATACCTGGGTAGAGGCCATGCAGCGATTGTCAAAATGGAGTGATAGTCATGTTGGTCATTCAGTAGTTTTTGTGAATGTGGAAATTAAAAATGAAAGCCCTGGAGGTAGCTCAAGATGGCTTAGATACCTTGGATTCCGGCCAGCGGAACCTTTTGATAAAAAAGCGCTTATTGAGTTGACTAATGTTGCAATAAAGGAAATGGGCGAGCATTTGTACACCCCAAAAGAGATGATGTGTGATTATTTCAATTTGAAGGAAAGGGTAGTGCAGAAAGGTTGGCCCACTATGGAAGACACCAAAGGAAAGTTCATCTTCATTTTGGAGGGTTTAGCAGAAGATCTGAAATCAGAAGTTCTATCGAATGAATTAGATTATCCATTTTTCTATTACGGCAATGAAGAAAATCCAAATGTAGTGTTTGTTTTAAAAAACAATTGTAAAGGGAACGAAGCGGAAATTCAAGAGTGTGTTCAAAGCGGCTTGATGGTGAGAACAAGGGCGGATGCAGGAACCTACGAATCGAGGAAAAATGATTGGAATACCTATTATTCCGCGGTGAAGTCGGGGGCTCAAATCATTTCAACCGATTATTATCTCCCAGATCGGCGATGGAGTGAGTATTGTGTGCCTTCACTCATTTCAAATGATTGAACAACTTTGTAATTAAATTCAATTATTTTGGACATCGTGTGGTGAGGGGTTGTTGTTATTTTAGCAAAATGTATCAGATCCTATTATCCCTTTGGATGTTTTTGATTTTGTCGATGCCGATGATTTCGGCACAGGGAGAGCCGATTTTATTTAAAAAGGAAAAACATCTATCTAATGTGCGACAATTGACCTTCGGAGGAAACAATGCAGAGGCTTATTTTAATCCGAAAGGTGACCAATTGATTTTTCAAAGTGATAACCCGAGCTGGGGTGTGGGATGTGACCAAATTTTTACATTGCGCTTAAATGCCGAAGGTGATTCTACCCGAAAACAGATGATTTCTACTGGTAATGGACGTACCACTTGCTCTTGGTTTATGCCCGACGGACAAAATATTCTGTACGCCTCCACCCACCAAGGGGATGAGGCTTGTCCGCCTGTACCTGAAAAGAAACCGGGGCATTATGTTTGGCCGCTGTATACAAACTATGATATTTATGTGGCCGATTTGAAAGGGAAGATTACTCATCGGCTGACCCAAAGTCCTCGATACGACGCAGAGGCTACGATCAGTCCTAAAGGGGATAAAATTGTATTTACCAGTTTGCGAAATGGCGATTTGGACCTTTATACCATGAATATCGATGGATCCAATGTGCAGCAAATCACCTCTACCTTGGGTTATGATGGCGGAGCCACCTTTTCTCCTGATGGACAGTACATCGTTTGGAGAGCCTCTCGTCCCATACAGGCAGAGGAAGTTAAGAAATATCGCGATCTGTTGGCGCAAGATTTGGTAGAGCCCTCCAATTTAGAGATTTATGTGGCCAAGGCCGATGGATCGGAGGCCAGACAAATCACTCAGTTGGGCAATGCCAACTGGTCACCCACGTTCACTCCAGATGGTAAACATGTTGTGTTTTGTAGCAACTACAAGAGCAATATTGGATTTCCCTTTAATTTGTTCATGATTGGAATAGATGGAAAGGGATTGGAGCAGATTACTTATGATTCAGAGTTTGACTCTTTCCCCATGTTTTCTCCAGATGGTAAACAATTGGTGTGGTGCAGTAATCGCAACAATGGCAGAACAAGAGATACCAATATCTTCATAGCAGATTGGAAGAAATAGTTTTATCCCCATTGGAATTAGAGTGTTTTGAGCAAAAGGGCTTTGCTATTATCTCTAATTTTTTTAGTCGCCAAGAGGTGATCGATGTCCAGAGTCATTTGATTGCGTTACAGGAAGCACTGCAACTCAAGAGGGCAGGCATTGGGAAGGGGAGTGATCTAAAAGTGGTCAATGAGCAGCGTGGAGATTATATTTTTTGGTTAGATACCGCGGAAAATCATCAAGCATTGAAACCCTATTTTAGGAAAATGGAGAGGATCCGGTTGGAATTGAATCGAAGTTTTTATTTTGGATTGTCAGATATAGAAGCGCATTTGGCCTTGTATCCCAAAGGGGCATTTTACAAAAAGCACAGTGATCGTCATCAGCACGGATCCAAAAGAGTTGTATCTGCTGTGTTGTATTTGAATACTACTTGGGAGTCCTGTGATGGTGGAGAGCTGGTGTTGGATTTAGAGAACGGAACATCGGAAAAAGTCATTCCTGAAGCAGGCAAGTTGATCATTTTTCTCTCTCATTTGATGCATGAGGTGCATGTGACACAGCGTGATAGAATGTCAATTACTGGTTGGTTTTTGCAGCGATAAATTATATCCTATCTTGGTAATTCGCTTCGTAATAGCGGAGGTAATCGCCGGATTTAACGGAACTCAGCCACTCTTGATTATCTAAATACCATTTCACGGTCTGTGTTAGCGCTTGCTCAAAATCTTGGGTTGGATGCCAATTCAATTGGTTTTCCAATTTGCTGGCATCTATGGCATATCGAAAATCATGGCCTTTTCTGTCTGTTACAAATTGAATGCGCGAGGCAGCATTGCCCTCAGCTCTTCCCAATAGACGATCTGTGATTTTGCATAGTTGGTGCACTAAGTCGATATTTTTCCACTCATTGTTTCCACCGATGCAATAGGTTTGCCCCAATTGTCCGTTATGGAAAATACAATCGATGGCTCTTGCATGGTCTTCTACCCACAACCAATCGCGCACATTCTCTCCTTTGCCATAAACGGGCAATGGCTTTTGATCTACGATGTTTTGGATGATTACAGGAATTAGTTTTTCTGGAAATTGGTGAGAACCATAATTGTTGGAACAGTTGGAAATAACCACAGGGAGTTGGTAAGTGTCGGCATAAGCTCGTACTAAGTGATCGCTCGAGGCTTTACTTGCAGAATAAGGACTATGAGGATCATATGGTGTTTGTTCATTGAATTTACCCTCTGCCCCTAATGCACCGAAAACTTCATCCGTGGATACATGATAAAACAGATGTGCCTTGTCATCTTGCCAGTGCTTCTGCGCAGCATTGAGAAGCTGAGCTGTTCCTAATACATTGGTTTTAATGAAAGCCATGGGATCCAAAATGGAACGATCGACATGGCTCTCAGCGGCCAAATGAATCACATGGGTGATATGGAATTGTTGAAAAACTTGCCTTACATCTTGCTCCGATGTGATGTCACCTTTGACAAAGACATAGTTGTCTTTTGATTCAAGGTCCTGCAATGAGATGAGGTTCCCTGCATAGGTAAGCGCATCAAAGTTGATCATGCGGTAATGCGGATACTGATTGACCATTAATCGAACCACATGAGAGCCGATGAAGCCTGCTCCTCCGGTGATGAGTATATTTTTATCGAACATCATTGAGCAATTGAAATTGAACTCCTAATTGATACCATCTTCTCGGCATTTGAACGTCGCCAGATAAACTGTACAATTGGTTGGTGATGTTGGCAATATCCGCGAAGAAGTTCCAATTTCTGATCTGGATGGATGTTCTCCAATCTAGCAGGTGCTGAAACTCTTGTCCCGCCCTTTCCAATCCCCGATAAGTGATTTGATGTTGAACATAATTACCCGTGCGGAAACCGAGAAAAGCTATATGCTGTTGATTCAATTGATTGTACACATATTTACTGATATATTCAGAATTAGCCAAATTCGATTTCAAAAAGTTGGAACGCAATCCCCACTGCGTGATGGAGAAGAATGAGTTTTGGAGAATATTCCAATCAAGCCCTGTGCCGCTGAGTTGCCATTCAGTGCCGGCTGTTTGAGCTAGACCGATGTTCACAGGATACCAAACCGATGGAGAAATCCCCGTTTCATATCCTTTCGTAAAATCAATCTGGTTATTGACTCTACGATAGAAATAGGTCATTTGGAATTTGAAGTACTTTGCCTGGTAACGAACCCCCGTCTCAGCTGACCATCCATATTCAGTGGTCAAATTGGGATTACCCAAATTACTATAGTCAGAGTAATAAAGATCTGTGTAAGAAGGCAGTCGACTCCCCGCACCGCTGTGGATAAAGAAATGCACTTTGTTTTGCTTGAACAGCACATTCAAAGAGGGAAAGAACTTAGTGGAGTATGATGGACTAGTTTGCATATTGACTCCTGCCGTTACATTTAAATTTTCGGAGGGCATCCATCTTTCTTCCAAATAAGCGCAATATAAAAATCGCTCATGTTTTCCTAAATTATTGCTGCGGATCCAATCCCCTCTTCCATCCATACCGAATCCAATTATTCCCTTTTTGTGCGCCCAATTTCCATTGATTTCAGCCCCACCAGAGGTAGAGTAGTGTTGATTGCGATAAATCTCCGGTTGAAGGGCCACTAAAGTGTAATCATCCGTGTTGTAACGATAATATACTCTCGGCGACCAAAGGATTTTTCCGGTATTAAAATACCCAGATGCTCCAGCAAAAGAGGTGTTTACCCTTTCAATAGCGGTGGCATCATAGGGAGGAGCATAAAAATTCTTTGCTCCAAATTGATTGTTGAGATATCCACCCATCCAATGAAAAGCAGCTTTTTCATTTTGCCACTTTCCTCTATAAAAAAGGTTTTGTTGATCGACACCCGTGTTAATGTCATATCCATTGGAATGCAGTCTTCTAAAGCTGAAAGAGTGGCTTGTGGCGCCAGCTCGAAATCCAATGCTAACGAGCTGTTGATTTGAAATATAGGTCTCACCTGATATAGAATCCGTTTGTCCGTTTGTCCCCCAAAAGGATTGAATGGAGGCCTTCACTTTGCCAGGATCTTGTGTAATGATGTTGATGGCGCCCGCTAAAGCGCCCGCTCCATACATGCGAGCCGCAGCACCTTTGATGAGTTGAATGGATTGAACTTGTGAAAGGTCGATGGGTAAGTTTAATTGGTGGTGGCCGGTTTGAGGATCGCGCATTGGGATGCCATCAATGAGGATGAGCACTTGCTCAAAAGTAGACCCCCACAAACTCACATCACCTTGAGCCGTTAGGTTTCGGGCTCTCACATCCAATCCAGACATGTATTGCAGTGCCTCTTGAATCGTCGTGACGGGAAGTTGTGCTATATCGGCTTTACTGAGGATGGTTAGGTTACTTCCGAAATCTTGCAAATTCGAGGCATTAATTCTCTTTTCGGGAATAATTTCCAATGTGGAAAAAAGTGTATCTCCAATATTTATGGAGCTGATGTTAGGCAGTTTTTCTTGTGCGTTTAACACGGAAAAAAAGGCAAAAGCCAAAACGCTGAAAGAAAGCTGCTTCATTTATAAACTCCAATAGGGAAGGTCCTTGATTTGATTTCTGTAGGTGCCCTTGATATCCACTAAAACTCCATTTCCGTCCTTTAGAAGTGATTTGAAATGGGTTTCTGGTAAATTTAAATATTCGTTGTGCGCCACGGCGATGATAATGGCTTCGTACGAATTCGCAGCGGCTTCTGCTACTAAACTTTGTCCGTATTCATGTTGCAATTCTGCACTATCAGCATGCGGATCAATGATGTCTACATGCACACTGAAGCTTTCCAGTTCTCTGATAATGTCGATGACCTTAGAATTGCGTATATCGCTGACATTCTCTTTGAAAGTAGCTCCCATTACCAATACTTTGGATTCTAAAGCGTTTTTTCCCATCTCCATGATTTTCTTGACAGTCTGCTTACCAACATAAGCCCCCATGGAATCGTTCACATAGCGAGCTGAGGAAATGACTTTAGAAAAGTAACCCATTTTCTTGGCCTTGTAAACCAAGTAATATGGATCTACCCCGATGCAATGACCACCTACCAAACCCGGTTGGAATTTTAAGAAATTCCATTTTGTGCCAGCGGCTTCTAATACATCATAAGTGTTCAATCCCATTTTTCCGAAAATCAAGGAGAGCTCATTGATCAATGCAATATTGACATCGCGTTGGGTGTTTTCAATGATTTTAGCCGCCTCTGCTACTTTTATGGAGGCCGCTCTGTGCAAACCCGCATCAATCACGAGTGTGTAGACGGCGTCAATCTGATCTAAACTTTCGGCATCACAACCACTGACAATTTTGATAATGGAACGAAGGGTATTGACTTTATCACCGGGATTGATACGCTCAGGGGAGTACCCTACTTTAAAATCTGTTCCCATCTTCAAGCCACTTAATTCCTCTAAAACAGGGACACAATCATCCTCGGTGCAACCTGGATAAACAGTACTTTCATAAACCACATAATCACCTTTTTTTAGCACCTTTCCTACCGTGCGAGATGCACTTATAACAGGACCTAAATCTGGCAAATTCATGTTATTGATCGGGGTTGGAACAGCAATGATGTAAAAACCAACATCGGCAAGGTCTTGCGGCTGGTTGGTGAATGTGATATCGCAATTTGCAAACGCTTCCGCGCTCAGTTCATTCGATGGATCGATATGATTGCGCATCATTTCAACGCGTTCTGCATTGATGTCAAATCCTACAACTTTGATGGCTTTGGCAAATTCCAAGGCAATGGGTAATCCAACATATCCCAATCCCACCACACAAAGGCTTTTTTCTTTTTTTATTAATTGATCGTAAATCATAATCTTACTTATTGATGGATACAAGTTACTGTATTATTTCGCAGCAGGTACTGCTCTTGACTCTCTGGACATATGGCTATCCCTTGTTCATTAAAATTCAAACGGTGTCCGAATTTACTCATCCACCCCATTTGACGAGCCGGATTGCCCACCATTAAGGCGAATGGAGCTACTGGTTTTGTGATAACGGCGCCCGCACCAATAAAGGCGTATTCACCGATTTCATAACCACAGACGATAGTAGCATTGGCTCCGATGGATACCCCCTTGCGGACAATGGTCTTGCGATACTCATTTTTCCGCACGACAGCGCTTCTGGGATTGATGACATTGGTAAAAACGCATGAAGGCCCCAGGAATACGTCATCTTCACAAATTACTCCTGTATATAAACTAACATTGTTTTGAACTTTAACATTGTTGCCTAAAACCACATCAGGGCTAATCACCACATTTTGTCCTATATTACAATTTTCTCCGATGACTGCATTTGGCATGATATGAGAGAAATGCCAAATTTTTGTACCCATACCTACTGTGCAGCCCTCATCGACTAAGGCGGTTTCATGTGCGAAAAATTCCATTATTTTCTATTGAAAGGTTCGAAATTCTTATGTTCTATTTTATTCAATTCATCTGCGCTCAAAGTTTTAAAATATTCGTAGGTTAATTTCAAACCTTCAGCGCGGTGAACTTTGGGCTCCCATTTCAGGATTTCTTTTGCCAAAGAAATATCGGGCCTCCTTTGTTTGGGATCATCGGTAGGCAGGGGATGGTAGATTACTTTTTGATTGGTTTCTGTGAGTTGAATAATTTCTTCAGCAAACTCTTTAATGGTGATTTCATCCGGATTTCCAATATTCACGGGTTGGGCATAATCGCTCATTAACAATCGATAAATCCCTTCCACCAAATCATCTACATAACAAAAGCTTCTGGTTTGAGATCCATCCCCAAAAATAGTCAAATCCTCTCCTCGCAGGGCCTGCCCTATAAATGCCGGAAGTACACGTCCATCATTGAGACGCATTCTGGGGCCGTATGTATTGAATATCCTCACAATTCTGGTCTCTAATCCATGGAAGGTGTGGTAGGCCATAGTAATGGCCTCTTGAAAACGCTTAGCTTCATCATAAACGCCTCTCGGGCCCACTGGATTAACATTTCCCCAATATGACTCCACTTGTGGATGAACATGTGGATCACCATATACTTCACTGGTGCTGGCCACGATTATTCTTGCCTTTTTCGCCATGGCCAATCCGAGGCAATTGTGTGTTCCTAGAGATCCTACCTTTAATGTTTGTATAGGGATTTTTAAGTAGTCAATAGGTGAGGCGGGTGAGGCAAAATGCAGGATGTAATCAAGAGGGCCAGGAACATGAATAAATTTTGAGACATCATGGTGGTAAAACTGGAAGTTGGAAAGTTGAAAAAGGTGTTCAATGTTTTTCAAATCACCGGTGATCAGATTATCCATCCCAATGACTTCCATTCCTTCTTTGATGAAGCGATCACATAAATGAGAACCGAGAAATCCAGCAGCTCCTGTTATCAGCACTCTAGCCATACTGTTATGCTTTTAAAGTTTTTCTTCCTATGCTATAATAAGTCCAATCCATCTCTTGCATTTTTTCAACATCATACAAGTTTCTTCCGTCGAATATAACCGAATTTTTCATTGATTTTTTCATCAAGGCGAAGTCAGGGTTTCTGAACATGGACCATTCTGTGCATATCAATAATGCATCTGCATCTACAAGGAGGGAGTATTGATCATCGGAATATTGAATGGGATAATTCTTCTGTTTTTTTACATTTTCCATTGCCTCAGGATCATAAACCACGATATCTGCTCCGGCCTCAAGAAGATGTTCAATCATATATAATGCAGGCGCTTCACGGATATCATCCGTGTCAGGTTTAAATGCCAATCCCCAAATGGCTATTTTCTTTTTGGTCAAGTGCTGGTTAAAATGTTGCATCATGGGCGAAAGGAGCGCTGTTTTTTGACGTTCGTTTACTTTCATGACGCTTTTTAATATTCTGAATTCATAGCCACTTTCGAGACCTGATTTTGCCAATGCTTGCACATCCTTTGGGAAACAGCTGCCGCCGTATCCAATACCTGGAAATAAAAAACGCTTTCCAATTCGCGAATCCGAACCGATCCCCAGTCTTACCATGTCGACATCGGCTCCTACTTTTTCGCAGAAGTTGGCGATTTCATTCATGAATGAAATTTTGGTCGCCAAAAAAGCGTTAGCTGCATATTTGGTTAATTCTGCGCTTCTCTCATCCATCACAATCAATGGATTTCCCTGGCGGACAAACGGCTTGTACAATTCCTCCATCACTTTTTTTGCACGCTCGCTAGAGGTTCCAATCACCACTCGGTCTGGCTTCATAAAATCGTCAACGGCAAATCCTTCTCTCAAAAATTCTGGATTGCTCACTACATCAAAAGGTACTTGAGCTTTTCTTGCGATGGCATCTCTCACTTTCTCTGCGGTTCCCACCGGTACAGTGCTTTTGTCTACCACTACTTTGTAGTCTTTGATCAGCCAACCGAGATCATCAGCCACCTTCAAAACATAGCTCAAATCCGCACTGCCATCCTCACCCGGAGGTGTGGGCAATGCTAAGAAAATGATAGACGCATTTTGGATGGCTTCTTCCAATTTTGTGGTGAATTGCAATCTCCCTTCTCTGATATTTCTTTCAAAAAGAACATCCAAGTGGGGCTCATAAATGGGT
>CANHWU010000042.1 GCA_947464415.1 Flavobacteriales bacterium | reverse complement strand
TCTAAATTAATCTTTTCATTACACAAAACCAATCTCCTTAACATTTATTTTATCCCCGACAAGAAAGTGAATATTTTTTCACTCAATCTGCTATTTTTGGCACACTAACATTTCTCTCTATGAGCCAACTCAATTTCCACCGATTATCCAACATCGTACAATCTACATTTCGTCGTTTTCCACTTGCTGTTTCTTCGATGTTATTGGCCACCATGGCCTCATTGGCCTTGAGTCACGAACTCACTGACTGGGAAGTACATCAAACTACTCAATGGTTGAAGATTATTTTCGGTCTGGCCATTGGACTGCCTATCCATTTTTGCTTTTCTATATTGAACGAAAGAACCCAATATTCATCCACTCAAAAATGGATTGTCTATGGGTTGGGAATAGCATTGCATTTAGGGCTTTATTTTTTCATACAAAACATCGCCATCACCGAAGAGGGAGGAATAATTTCATTGCTCAATACTTTAATTATCGCGCACTTATTGGCCTCCGTGGTTCCATTCTTACTCCGATTTCGTCAGACACCATTTTGGAACTACAATCATTTGCTGTTTTCTACGTTTCTTTCATCCTCTTTTTTTTCCGCTGTGATCTATGCGGGATTGGCCATCGCCTATACTGCCATCAGCGTATTGTTATCCAATGAGATCATATCAGAAACTTTGTACATCGATACTTTTATTCTGATCGCCGGAATCTTTCACACTTTTTTCTTTTTATCCAAAATCCCCAGTGATCTTCCGGAAGAAATCGAATACCCAGAAACCCTCACCCGTTTGAATACTTGGATATTGGCTCCATTAGTTGTCATCTATATGTCTATCTTGTATTTATACACGGCTAAAATTACTTTCATGGGAAAACTGCCCGAGGGATGGGTCAGCATTTGGATTTTGGCATTTACTATTGTAGGCATTTTAACTTGGTTGCTCGCTTATCCCCTGCTCGCTCAGGCACAAGCCAAACGAATTGTCCAGTGGGTGAGGTATTACTTCTGGGCTTTGATTCCTTTGTTAGGACTATTGTGGTGGGCCATTTTATATCGCGTTTTGCAATACGGCATCACAGAACCCAGAGCCATTATTCTATTCATCGCATTTTGGCTAACCCTGGTTATCCTCTATGTACTCATATCTAACAAAAAAACACTGATTTTTATTCCTACTAGCCTGCTAGTAGCCGCCATTGTCTTCACATTTGGTGGCCCGATCAGCGCTAGCCAATGGAGCTACCGCAGTCAATTGGCACGGTGGCAGGACATGATGCAGCACCCTGAACTTTATACAGAACGCACCATCAACGATCAATTGGAATACTTAAATGATTGGCATTGGAGTGATGCCAAAGAATGGATGGCTC
This sequence comes from Flavobacteriales bacterium, assembly GCA_947464415.1. Lineage (GTDB taxonomy): Bacteria > Bacteroidota > Bacteroidia > Flavobacteriales_D > Sanyastnellaceae > CAMCTV01. Next base: position 16,889 of record CANHWU010000042.1, on the reverse strand, counting down.
CTTTGAACTGCCATTCATCGATGGTTGTATTCGATGATACCCCCAATGAAAGCCGCTACTTACGATATCAATCATTGGATTCCTGTCTAACAGCCTTGCAATTACAAACCATGGAAGACACTTCGGCTATTCAAGTAGCGGAAGCGACATCGATGATTAAAACCATTTATTTCGAAGAATTTAATATTCAAGGATTTGATTTTTTATTGAACTCCATTCAATCATACAGCGGCGGGGTTTATTTCGTTTATGATCAAACCAATTTCAAAATCCAGATCAGCCAAGGAGATGATTTGCAAGTAATCCTTACAAAAAGAGGTGAAGAAATCAGTTACGATTTAACTTCTTCTTTTGCTGATTTTATTCAAACCAATGCCTTGCTTCTGGAACGTCCCAATCCCAAATTCAATATTCCCTTTCAATTCAGTTGGGAGGATGAGCAGTACCGATATCGCTTTCAATTTACCCAAATCAATTTTCAACATACTGCACCCATTCGCATTTTCTCAGCAGATGGATTTCTTTTGATTCAGAAAAAATAATGTTATTTCACTACCCATTCACTGGGTACTCGGAAACGATCTCCATAAATACCTTCGGGAATTCTCTTGCCGCAGGTGATCACCATGTTGATTTCTGCTCTGCTGGGCAGTTGCAATATTTTTTTCACCCTTACGCTATCAAACCCTTCGACTGGACAAGTATCATGTCCTTCCGCCACCATAGAGAGCATAAAGGTTTGAGCAGCCAATGCCGCACTCTTGTGCACTACAATGCGGACATCTGTTCCAGTAACTTGCCTAACCATGGGACGCTTTAATCCCAAAAAAGTGACATACATTTTTTTGAAAAAACCTCTTATGCCCAAAACGTCGTTATTGTATAACAATGGCATGAGCTTGCCATAATAGTCCAATGCGCTTTGTCCTCTGAAGCTTGGCCGATCGCCATGAACATTTTTTACATGATCGTAATTGGCTTGGGCACGCTGTCTCCACAGATCGGGGCGAACTACCACCACCACCATTTCTCGAGCGGTCATCGCTGTATTCTGACCAAGGCAAGCCTCCCCCATTGCTTTTAAGGATGATGAATCTGAAACTCGATAAAATTCCCACAACTGCATATTGCTACTATTGGGAGCCAATTGAGCTCGCCGTAAACTCTCTGTTACAGCGGCTGGATCATAATCCTCTGGATGAAACTTGCGTACTGATCTTCTTTGGTTGACTATACTCTCAAAAGAAGCACTCCATAGATTTTGATTTTCATTTTCTATCATGCCAAATACTTTACAACGATTCCTTTGGGATTATCTAAATGCGATTGAATAAAATGCTCCGTTAATTCCGAACTCGGTAAGATGGTCATTTTTGCTGTTAATAGCTCGATGTCATCCGACCGCCATCCGGAAGGAACAAACGCGTAACCCACTAATTTTCCTGATCGACATAACACCAAACTTTTTTCTTGAGGTTGTGTCCCCTTTCCGATGATGATAAAAGTCTTTGCCTTTTGCTTTTGTTCGTCAAGAGCCCTTTTCAATAATTCATTGTGCTCTTCCACTTCGAGCTGAATCACTTCTCCTTGATAAGCATGAAGCCCAATCCATCTTCCTTGAATATGATAATTTTCCTTTAATTCTCCTAACCAACGATACGCGGATTTCAAAGATGAGAAGGATTGAATGGCACCTGCCGATTTCCCTCTATTGACTTGTAAACGTAAAATACCATTTTGATCTACAAAAGAAACTACATGATATTGCAAACCTTTCCTTTTCTGCGCTTTGTTGTACTTAGGAAACAATGCTCTAATAGTGGCGTCTTCTTTGAGCTGAGCAATCAATTCAGTGCCACATAATTCGAACTCAATACTGGCGATCTCACGAAAAAAAAGTTGTTGGCGTTCAGACCCATCTGAAATGAAATGAGAACGCACCCTCTTTTTAATATTATTCGCTTTGCCAACATAAATCACCTGTCCAAGAGTGTTTTTTAAAAAGTAAATTCCTGGACTGACGGGTAACCTTTCATACTGCTCATTGGGGATATGCTGCGGAAGAAAGATGTCTGTGCTTCCATGAGAGAGCATTTCATGGATCAGATCAAAGCCGTGCGCCTCTATGCACTTATCAAATAAAATGGCCGTTGCCATAGCATCGCCCATCGCGCGATGCGATGCAAAATTGGGAATCTCCAGACGTTCACAAACAGAACTCAATCCATACTTAGTGTGTCCTGGAAATGACTTTCTTGCCAAGCGAACTGTACATAGCTTCTGAGGTTTCCAAACGATGCCAAGCGCATCAAATTCTGCCTTGATGAAGCCAAAGTCGAAGTTGACATTATGGGCTACAAACACGGCATCTTTTAGTATCTCAAAAATTTCATCCGCCACATCTTCAAAAACAGGCGCTTGCCGAACCATGGATTGATTGATTCCGGTGAGGGAAACAATAAAAGGTGGAATGGTCTTCTCAGGATTGATAAGGGTTTCATACCTATCAATGATTTTTTGCCCATCGTGCAAGCAGATAGCAATCTCTATGATAGTGCCCTCACCAGGCGCACTGCCTACCGTCTCAATATCTGTAATCGCAAACAACAATTGTATTAACTTTAAGCCGCAATTAAAGACTGAAATAGCATGAAAGCAACTTCCTTAGTTTTAATGTTCATAACAATTATGTTTTGTGGAAAGGCACAAGATGAAATGTCGGATTTCAAGGGATTTTCATTTGGTTTGCGTTTGGGATCATATTTCGCTTCATCCAAGACCGCTAATTTTTACAATGGAAGTGGATCATTACAAAGCGGTGTGGATTACGCGGGTGTTCAGTATTACTCGATCCAAGAACGCCTGCTCTTGGTTCAGCAGATACCCAACAATTACAATATTTTACTAGATCAGTTCAATGCAACCGGTATAGAAGTTCCTTACGATTCATCTCCTTTGAATATGCGCTACCAGCCTAGCTTTTCATTTGGATTGGATATGCGCTATCGTTTTGATCGGTATAGCTCGTTGGTTCTTCAATTTCAAAGCATGAAAGTAAAGGCCGGAGACAAATTTACATTGCGCATGATTGGCACGCCTATGCAGATCAATGCTCAACAAGATATTCGATTATTCGATATTGTAGGAGTTGAACAAAGATTTCAACTGGCTCTTGGCTACCGTCAAGGCTGGGAAATCAACGAAGCGATGGACTTTTTTTTCCAACCTAGCATTTCCATGAACGGATTAAGAGTAGAGAGCAATTCAATTAAAATAGGCAATGAAACTTATGAGCTAATGTTAGGCAATACAGGAAATCCCAACATTATTCAAGCGTATCAACCTCGTACTGAAATTGGGTTTGGAGGAGGCTTTTATACAGGAATCGAATTTCAATTTGGAAAGAACCATAGCGTTGAAATGGGATTTAGTTCCTTTAGAGAAAAGATGCAACTTTGGGAATGGGAGCAAGCCGGATGGAATAAATCTTTGACCGCTACTTTTTACTATTGAAATACCTGAACCACCATTTTAATACCTCATAACGAATCGCTGCGCTCTCACTACATCCTGCCTCCAATCCCCCTCGCGGCCAAATATCCAGTGGTCCAGCAGGATTGGAAGTTAAAACCTCCTGTTACGCCATCGATATTCAAAATTTCTCCTGCAAAAAACAAACCGGGATGGGTCTTGCTTTCCATGGTTTTGAAATGAACGGCCTTTAAGTCCACCCCTCCAGCGGTCACGAACTCTTCCTTAAAAGTCGTTTTGCCTTCTGCCTGAAATGACAAGCGGGTGAGCTGATGAAGGCAAAACTGAATTTCCTCCTTTTTAATGTCTCCCCAATTCTTATCGCTCCACCCCTCCGTATGCAGTAAAAACTGCCACCATCGCAATGGAAATTGAAAGGGCACATAATTACGAATCTGCTTCCTCCCTGCATTGCGCCTTGCTTGGTGCAATAATTCCTCAATCGCATCATGGCTCAGCAATGGCAATGAATGGATTTCCACCGTAAATCGATAATCTCTCTCCGCCAAAAAACGAGCGGCCAAGGCGCTCATCTTTAAGACAGCCGGACCACTCAATCCCCAATGGGTAACCAACATAGGCCCCTCTGTCTCCTCCGGAAATTGTACTATACGACAACGCACCGGAATAGACAATCCCGCCAAATCATGCAAACTGGGCAATGCTATATTAAAAGTAAATAAAGAAGGAACCCGAGGCACGATGGGCACCTCCAATCGCTCCAACAATCTCCACATTTGCTCGCTGCTGCCCGTTGTCATCAATACAGCATCCACCTCATCGCATTCATCATTCTGAAAAATCACCTGCCATCTTTGGTTGTCCAACGGTTTGAGATCCTTGACACCTTGCTTGATCAATACCCCCTCAGGCAGTGATTGCTCAAAACAATCGATGATCGATTGTGATTGATTGCTTTCGGGAAACACTCGACCATCGTCTTCTATTTTCAAAGCTACTCCTCTTTTATCCAACCACTCCATCATATCACCTGGCTGAAAATGGTGGAATGGACCCAACAACTCTCTACCTCCTCTTGGATAATAAGCAATCAGATCTTTAGGATCAAAACAAGCGTGTGTCACATTGCACCTGCCTCCCCCACTCACCTTCACCTTGGCCAAGGGGGTTGACTTTTCATACAACCTCACCTCGATATCTGGAAATTGTTCGCACAATTGAATGGCGGCAAAATATCCCGCCGCACCGGCCCCCACAATGGCTACTTTTTTCATAGTACCTTGCCGGGATTCATGATTCCGTGAGGATCAAACAAGTTCTTGATCTTTTTCATCCACTCCAATTCAATCGAAGAAAAGGCGATAGGCATATACGATCTTTGCACATAACCAATACCATGTTCACCGCTCAAAGTACCTTTCAGAGAAACCGTCCATTCAAAAATTTTATGGATGGCCAATGGCAACATTTGATTCCATTGCTCATCAGATAGATTGTCTTTTAAAATATTCACGTGTAGGTTACCATCTCCTGCATGACCATAACAAATAGAACGAAAACCATATTCTCTACCGATATCCTTGATTCCACGTAAAAGATCGGGCAATGCATAACGCGGCACCACCGTGTCTTCCTCTTTGTACACCGAGTGACTTTTCACCGCCTCTGCTACTTTTCTGCGCATCTTCCACAATTGATTTTTTTGCGCTTCATCTTCCGCAAATAAAGGCTCTCCACAATCAAAAGCACTCACCACCTCCATCACCTTTTCACAATCTTTCATCAAACCATCCAAATGGTTCCCATCCACCTCTACTAAGAGGTGTGCCTGAACTTTTTCCTCCACTTCAATCACCACATCATCCAAAAATTGCAATACATAATCAATGGCATCGCGTTCCATGAATTCCAACGCAGAGGGCATGATACCCGCCTTAAAAATTTCACTCACCGCTTGGCAAGCATGCTCTGCATTGTAAAAAGGAATGAGCATCAACAATTGGTGTTGAGGCAAAGGCAATAATTTCAGAACGGCCTTGGTAACCACTCCGAGCGTTCCCTCACTGCCCACCATGAGTTGTGTTATATTATAACCCGTAGCATTCTTCAATGTATTGGCACCGGTCCAAATCACCTCTCCATTGGGCAATACCACTTCAAGATTCAAAACAAAATCCTTCGTCACACCATATTTCACCGCGTGGGCACCTCCTGCATTTTCGGCAATGTTGCCTCCAATGAAACAAGATCCTTTGGAGGAAGGATCCGGAGCGTAATACCAACCATGCTTTGCGCATTCCTCCTGCAGCACTTGTGTGATTACCCCAGGCTCTGTGGTCACTTGGCCATTGTGCGCATCCACTTCGAGTATGCGATTCATGCGTTCCATACTCAATCCCACCCCTCCGTATACACTCAACGCCCCACCGCTCAATCCGGTACGCGCTCCAATCGGTGTCACCGGAATCTTGGCCTCATTACAATACCTTAAAATAGCACTTACTTCATGGGTTGAATGTGGTTTTAATACCACCTCTGGAGGAAAAGACAAATCCTCCGTCTCATCACTGCCATAGGGAAGGCATTCCTCCCTTGACCCTAACACAAACGACTCCCCCAACAACTCACGAAAAAATCCAATGTCGTGAGATTGGAGTTTGGCAAAAAAATGACTCATGTACCAAAAGTAAGGGCAAGAGATAAAACATCTTTATCTTAGCGGCACAAGCTATGAACATGAAAAATTGGATTATATGGGGAGGAATGATGTTAGCCGGCATCACCCAAGCGCAAGAAAAGCTGACCAATGAATTGATTTGGAACAGCAGAACTTTTAACGCAGAAAACTTCACACAAGGCCCCTCAATGAAGGATGGTTTGCACTACACACTGAAAAAACATAATACCGCATTGGGAGACTACATTGTCAAATATGCCTATCAAACCGGAGATTCTGTGGCTGTCATTGCCTCCTCCAAAAGCATTTTCAACGATGTAAAAAAAGGATTTGATGGCTATCAATTTAGTACCGACGAAACACAACTTCTAGTAGAAACCAATGTTGAGTCCCTATACCGATACAGTTATTTTGCGCAATACTATCTGCATCATCTTCAAAAAGGAACCACCAAAGCCCTAGACGATCTTGGTGCTCAGCGCATGGCCACCATCAGCCCCGATGGTAAAAAAGTGGCCTATGTCAGAGACAACAACTTGTATTGGCTAGAAATTGAAAGTTTCAAAAGAACGGCTATAACGCAAGATGGCAAATGGAACGAAATCATTTACGGTGCCACCGATTGGGTGTACGAAGAGGAATTTGCACTCGTGCAAGGATTCCAATGGGATCCTAGCTCTACAAAAATTGCTTATTTACAATTCGATGAAAGACAAGTTCCTGAATATGGCATGGACATGTATGGAGGTTTGTATCCGGATCGTGTTAGTTTCAAATATCCAAAAGCAGGCGAAACCAATAGCACGGTGAATCTTTTCATCTACAATACCCTCAACGGCCAAAGCCAACCCACACGCTTAGGTGGAATGGAGAATCAATACCTTCCCCGAATTGCATGGAATACCAATGATGGATCGCTATTCGCCTTTAAAATGAACCGAACACAAAACCAACTGGACTTATGGCGAATTCAATCCAACGCAGAAAACCAACTTGAGGAGAAATTGATTTTTTCCGAGAAAAGCGATACCTACATCGACATTACCGACAATCTTTTCTTTCTTCATAAAAGCGCAGGGTATGTGATGACCTCCGAACAAAACGGATTTCAACACATCTATCATTTTGACAATGACGGAAAATTGAGAGGTCAAATCAGCAAAGGTGAATGGGAAGTGACACAGATATACGGCATTGATGAAAACAACAATATCTATTTTGCAGGAACGGAAAACACCATCGGACAAGGGATTTACCGCGTCAATTTACGAGGTACTAAATTTGAACCTTGGATGGGCAAGCCTTATACGGGGGGATTTTTCACTGCCTCATTCAGCGAGGGTATGAAATACTTTATTCTTACCCATTCCACTGCAGATGCCCCTTCCACCATCACATTGCACAATCAAAAGGCCGAGCAAATTCGTGAGTTGGTGGGCAACATCCCATTAAAAGAGAACTTGAAAAAATACGGCTGCGTTAAAAAGGAATTTTTCCAATTTCAAACCGCAGAGGGAGTTAAACTCAACGGTTGGATGATGATGCCCGAAGGCGCCAAAAACAATGGACAACAATACCCTGTCTTAGTGGCCATCTATGGCGGTCCTGGGCGTAACACCGTCATGGATCAATTCGAAGGAAAAAACTACTTGTGGCATCAATTATTGGTTCAAAACGGTTACATTGTGGTAAGTGTAGATCCCAGAGGAACGCAATTTAGAGGCAAGGCCTTCAAACATAGTACTTACTTACAACTAGGGAAATTGGAAACGGAGGACTTCATTGCCACCGCAAAATTTTTAAAAGGCCTTCCCTTTGTGAAGAAGGACCGCATCAATATGCAGGGATGGAGTTTTGGCGGTTACATGACCAGTCTTTGTCTTACTAAAGGTGCCGATGATTACCACGCCGGTATTGCCGTTGCACCTGTTACCAATTGGAAATACTATGACTCCATCTACACGGAGCGTTTTTTAAGGACGCCGAAAGAAAACAAAAATGGATATGAAGACAACTCACCTGTGAATCATGCGAGCAAGCTCAAAGGACCTTTTTTGTTGATACACGGCTCAGCGGATGACAACGTCCATTATCAAAACTCCATGGATTTTGCTGAGGCGCTGATACAGGCCAATAAAAAATTTGATTTCTTCAGTTATCCGAATAAAAATCATGGTATTTACGGAGGTAAAACTCGACTTCATTTATTCCAAAAAATGACTGATTTTCTTTTGGAAAATAGATAACGAAAGATGAAATAGCCACTTCGAATGGTATGTTTCATGTTGAGTTTACGCTATGATTGTAATTCGTAAATAAGCAATAAAAAAAGTCGCCTGGTGGCGACTTTTTTACAAGTTAAAAATAAGTTACGCTATACTCTTCCTGATCAAATTCAAAGCGCCACCGGCCTTGAACCACTCAATCTGCTGAGCATTGTAAGTATGATTTACTGAGATAGAATCTTGAGAACCATCGGCGTGTTTCAACATCAATGTCAATGGCTTTTCAGGCGCGAAATCCACCAAGTCCACGAAATCAATCTGATCGTTTTCTTGGATCTTGTCATAATCCGCCTCGTTGCCAAAGGTCAAAGCCAACATGCCTTGCTTTTTCAAATTGGTTTCATGGATACGAGCAAAGCTCTTCACCAATATAGCGGAAACACCCAAATGTCGGGGCTGCATTGCGGCGTGCTCACGAGAGGAGCCTTCACCGTAATTGGTATCACCTACCACTATCGTTGGAACTCCCGCCGCTTTGTAGGCGCGTTGTACTGCTGGCACTTCACCATATTCACCAGTCAATTGATTCTTCACTTTGTTTTGCTCTCCGTTGAAGAAATTGGTAGCACCGATCAAGGTGTTGTTGGCGATATTGTCCAAATGCCCGCGATAGGTTAACCATTTACCTGCCATGGAAATATGGTCCGTGGTACACTTGCCTTTGGCTTTGATCAATACGCGTGCATTCTCGATATTCTTTCCATTCCATTCAGCAAAAGCATCCAATAGTTGAAGACGATCTGAAGCCGGATGGACACTCACGGTAACACCGCTTCCGTCTTCCGCCGGAGCTTGATATCCTGCATCCTCCACGGCAAAACCTTTAGTGGGCAACTCTTCCCCTACTGGAGGCATCAATTTCACTTGCTCACCTTTATCGTTGGTCAACGTATCTGTCAAAGGATTGAAGGTCAAATCTCCTGCAATGGCCAAGGCAGTGGTGAGCTCAGGAGAAGCCACAAATGCCAAGGTATTGGGGTTGCCATCTTGGCGAGCGGAGAAATTTCGGTTGAAGGAATGCACAATGGTGTTTCTTTCTTTTTTCTCGGCACCCACGCGAGCCCACATACCAATACAAGGACCGCAAGCGTTGGCAAATACTTTGGCTCCCATCTTATCAAACGTATCGATCAATCCATCACGCTCAATGGTATAACGTACCAGCTCAGAACCAGGCGTAATGCTGAATTCCGCTTTGGGGGTAATGCCCAATTCCACCGCTTGTTTGGCCAAGTGGGCAGAGCGCGAAATATCTTCGTACGAGCTGTTAGTGCACGAACCAATCAAACCCACTTCTACTTTGGTGGGCCAATCATTCTTAGCTGCAGCCTCTTTCATTTGTGATATCGGAGTTGCCAAATCTGGAGTAAATGGACCGTTTAAATAAGGCTCCAATTCGTCCAAATTGATTTCGATCACTTGATCAAAATACGCACTAGGGTTGGCATAGACCTCTGCGTCGCCGGTTAAATGTTCTTTGATGGTATTGGCTAGATCTGCCACCTCTGCTCTGCCTGTAGAACGCAAATAACGCTCCATGCTCTCGTCATAACCGAAGGTAGAAGTGGTAGCTCCAATTTCTGCTCCCATGTTACAAATCGTACCCTTTCCAGTGCAGGACATAGACTGCGCACCTTCACCAAAATATTCTACAATGGCTCCCGTTCCCCCTTTTACGGTAAGGATACCGGCCACTTTCAAAATCACATCTTTGGGAGAGCTCCATCCGTTGAGTTTGCCCGTCAATTTCACTCCAATCAATTTAGGAAATTTCAATTCCCAAGCCATGCCGGCCATTACATCCATCGCATCCGCTCCGCCCACACCAATGGCGATCATTCCCAATCCACCCGCGTTCACGGTGTGAGAATCCGTTCCGATCATCATTCCACCTGGGAACGCGTAGTTTTCTAATACAACCTGGTGAATGATCCCCGCACCGGGCTTCCAAAAGCCGATGCCGTATTTATTGGAAACAGAAGAAAGGAAGTCATAGACCTCGCTGTTCTTGTTGACGGCTTCCGTCAAATCGGTTTTGCTCTCTACCTTGGCTTGGATCAGGTGATCACAATGCACGGTGGAGGGAACCGCCACTTTTTTTCTTCCCGCTTGCATGAACTGCAACAAGGCCATCTGAGCCGTTGCATCTTGCATGGCCACACGGTCTGGAGCAAAATCGACATAGGATTTTCCGCGCTCGTAGGAGGCGTCTGCATTGCCATTCCACAGATGACCGTATAAAATCTTTTCAGACAAGGTCAAGGGTTTTTGCGTTACAGCGCGCGCTGCAGCTATTCTTTCTGGGAAGCGACGATACACTTCTTTGATCATTTCTAAGTCGAAAACTTTGCTCATGTTATGGATATAATTTGACGGCACGAATTTAATCAAGGAAACGCAAAAAAGGTTAGGATTTCATAAAGACTTTTCTCACAGCGCAACCTTCACTACTTTCGCTGCATGGCATGGATATCTCCCACCACTGTTGAAAACATCAAAATTGCTTGGCAATCGCTAACGAGTCAAAAGCTCAGAGCCACCTTGACCATCAGCATCATTGCGGTGGGGATTTTAGCATTGGTAGGGATGATCACCGCAGTAACCGCTATAGAAGCCAAAATCAAGAGTGAGTTTTCCCGATTAGGTTCCAATAGTTTTACCATCCGCGCGGGCAGTTCCATGCGCCATGGGGGCAGTCAAGGAAAAAACAACAAGGCGTATGAGAGCATTCAATATGCGCAAGCGCATCGTTTTAAAGATCAATTTGCATTGGCTTCTGCAGTTTCCATCACGGCCAATGCCTCTTTTAACACCACCGTTACCTATGGGTCAGAGGCCACCAACCCCAATGTAAGCATTTTGGGTTGTGACGAGGCCTATCTGAAGATCTCATCGTATCAATTGAAAGACGGTAGGATCTTCTCCCAAGAGGAAATCAATTTGGGCAGCAATGTGATCATTTTAGGGAATGATGTGGTAGAGAAGATATTTGTGCACGGAGAAAACCCCATTGATCAGATGGTGCGCATCGGAAGTCATGCTTACAGAGTGATAGGTTTGTTGGCGAGCAAAGGCAATACCATGGGATTTGCAGGAGACAATCAATGTTTGATTCCTACATTGAACGTCAAGAAATGTTTCAATGCAGATGATACAGATTACAGCATCCAGGTGCAAGCTCAAGACCATGAGGCATTGGCCAAGATGTTGAATGAGGCGGTGAATTTGATGCGAGTGATCCGCGGGGATGAGCCCGGGGAAGAAGAGAGTTTTGAGATCCGCATGAGCAATGGATTGGTGGAAGAGTTGACGGGATTGATATCCGGCATCACCAGCGGTGGTATATTCATCGGCATCATCACCTTATTAGGAGCATCTATAGGATTGATGAACATCATGTTGGTGAGTGTCACCGAGCGTACCCGAGAGATCGGCATTCGCAAGGCCTTGGGCGCAACACCCGCGAGGATCCGAATGCAGTTTTTGATGGAGTCCATTTTCATTGGACAGATGGGAGGGTTGATAGGTATTTTTTTAGGGATTTGGGTAGGAAACATATTATCGTTGTTTCTCAGCACACCGTTTACCATCCCATGGTTGTGGATCTTGATGGGTTTTGTGATTTGCGCGGTAGTAGGCATCATCAGCGGCTGGTATCCCGCGGCCCAAGCCGCCAAGCTCGATCCGATTGAGGCGTTGAGGTATGAGTAAAGAAGAGATGAGGGGGCATCTCCCCTCCTACCTGAGCGAAGCGAAGGAGAGGAGGGGTGGACAGACGAAACAAGGAACAAAGGGCATCTCCCCTCCTGCTTTTGTGAAACAAAAGTCCCGATGGGTCGGGAGGAGGGGTGTCTCGTTTTAAACGAGACGGGGTGGTCATTTTTCGGACCTAATCCGGCTATCCGTTCCAAGTCCTCGGGTGCTGCGCACCCTGCGGGCTTTCTACTACTATTTGGGTTAGGGCAATGGCTATATCAGAATCTGGGAAAAACGCGCCGCCCCCCACAAGCCCTCCAAAAATCCGCCGGCTTTAAATGCCGGCGGTTAATGGCGAGAGCAAAAGCTCTCGCTGACCAACCTAAAGGTTGGAAAATAATCGCCAATGTCGTCTTATCTCGGCTTAGCCGAGATCAGCCGCCGGCGATTAATCCCGGAGGCAACGCACACTGAAGCCGAGTTGCTTATTGCTGTTGCTGCGGTACACATTGGAATTGTAGTAGTTCAGTAAGCGGTACCAGGCGTAGTTAGAATTGTACTCTGAACTACTCCACCAGTAGCCGACGTTGCCAAAGTTGTTGTATGAGCCATTGAGGTTGCGGTAACCGCCAGGGAGGCCCGTAAATCCGCTACTGTTGGTGGCGCCAGTATTGGGGGAAGCCCAATTGGTGGTGGCTTTCATGGCTCCACCTTCGTTGGTACCTCTCCATCCCACTGTCTCTTGATCCGTTATTGACAACCCCAAACTACCCTCCAAGTACATCCATTCGCAGTCTGTGGGTACGTGCCAGCCGGTGGGACAAAGGCCTCTGCTGTCCACGGTGGTGTACCAATTGTATAACTTACCGTACGTCAAATCATTTACTGGATCATTATTATAGATGGCGTAAGCTCCGCTAGTTGTTGAACCCCAGGCTGTATTGCTCAATCCCGTTGGTATCAAGTCCCCATTCCGGTATTGGTCCGTTGCCAAATTATCCGCAAACCAACACTGCCCACCAATTTCAACTAAGTCATAGGTGCGTCCGTCATACGTCAAAGAGGTTTGCCCCCCGCATCCAGTGACGCTGATGTTTTGTACAGAGCACGTCGCATTGCCAGGTAACAACTGTGCACCCGTACCACTGCCGCTGGTTTGCGTCCCCGCACATACACAACTGCCATTGATCACATCATTGGTGGTGTTGGCATTGCCATCGTCACAAGTTGCTCCGGTGTATAAACAGGAGTTGTCATTTTGTGTGGCTGCACTGCTGTAATTGCATGCCGCATTGTCTGTGCAACCCAAAACGGCAGGAGGGAAATTGGCGGCGCTAATGCCGGGAATAATCACAAAATTGCCTCCTCCAGTGTATAACGTATCTCCGGTCAATGAAACCTGAATGTCACAGGCTCCAGCATACAACGCATACGGCACACTCATCAATTGCTGTGTTCCCAAATCGGTAGTCCCCATCATCACATGCAAAAACTTGGCACCACTGCCCCAGTTGATATTAGAAAAAGAGCCTTGAGACTCAACACCGTTTCCCACCACACAAGACACCAAACCTTGGGCATTGCTGGTTAAAGAATGACTCTCTTGGTAAACTACGGTTCCATTGGCGGTGCCGTCATGGATCATGAATGTCAAACTCACCGCACTATTCGCCATTACCGATCCGTCTGCATTGCGCATCACCGCTTGGTATGGGATGCCCTGCGGGGATTGAGCGAGAAGGGATGAAGTAGCGAGCGCGAAGCAATTCGCTATGAGGAGACAAGTGAATACTAAAATCACATTTTGAAGCAAGGATTTTTTCATGGTATGGAAATTTATAGGGCGAATATAAGGGAAAATTGCTCACTTCGTGAGCGCGACAGTCTCGTCGCTGCTTAGACGAGACGAGACGGGACAAAGGACAAGCGGCGATACACGGCACAAGACTGTCTCGGCTGCCTTTTTATGCGCATAATTTATTGGTTGCTATGGGAGCAAATAGAATTGAATTTTGCAAAATGAAACCCACCAAGCTACAAGAAATTGATCAGTGTATTTTCATCATTCGAGGAAAGGCCATCATGATTGACAGAGATATTGCTTATCTCTTTGGAATTCCCACCAAGCGCATCAATGAGATGCTTAAAAGAAATGTCAATCGTTTTCCTGATTATTACTTTTTCAAGCTAAACAATAACGAGAAATATGAACTGGTCGCAAATTGCGACCGGTTTAGCAAACTAAAACACTCCTCTCATCCTCCCATTGCCTTCACAGAATATGGGGTATCCATGTTGGCCACTTTAGCGAAAAGTGAAATGGCGGCAAAAATAAGTATTAACATTATCGATGCCTTTGTTCGGATGAAACACGCCGAGAATAATGGGAGCGTTTTGTCAATGGAGATCCATCAACTGGTTCAAAAAACCAATAAACATGAAAAGGAAATTGAATGGTTGATGCAACCATTTGAGCAACCGAATAATAAAACCCAAGGCATCTTCTTCAACAACCAGATCTTTGATGCCTATGCCTTCAGCAGTGATTTGATTAAAAGCGCCAAGAAGTCCATTGTACTCATTGACAACTACATCGATGAAACCACCTTACTGCAATTGTCCAAGAGAAATGCAGGCGTATCCTGCGTGATTTATACAGAACGCATCACACCAGCAATGAAATTAGACCTTGAAAAACACAATTCTCAATATTCATCCATCGCAATACGCATACTCAAAAATGTACATGATCGGTTTCTGATCATTGACAACAAAGAACTCTATCACCTTGGAGCCTCATTGAAAGATTTGGGCAAACGATGGTTTGCGTTTTCGAGGATCGATGGATTTTTGGGGGAGATATTGGCACGATTGAAGTAACACTCATTCTGTAGCGAAGCTTCGCTAATCACTCTGAAAAGACCACCCCGTCTCGGCTTAGCCGAGACCAGACGAGACCAGACGAGACAAGGGGGACAGAGAGACATCTCCCCTCCTGCCTGAGCGAAGCGAAGGAAAGGAGGGGTGGACAGACGAGCGCAGCGATGGCTGGACGGGGTGGTCTTTTTTCGGACCTAATCCGGCTATCCGTTCCAAGTCCTCGGGTGCTGCGCACCCGGCGGGCTTTCCACTACTATCCGGGGTATGGCGATAGTTCACCTATTAAATAATCGCCAATGTCGTCTCATCTCGGCTAAGCCGAGATCAGCAGCCGGCGATTAATCCCGGACGCAACGCACACTGAAGCCGTCTTGCTTATTGATGTTGAAGCGGTTTACAGAGGAATTGGTGTAGCCCAGTCCGCGGTTCCATGCGTTGGTAGAATCGTACTCTGTACTACTCCACCAGAGGCCGTAGTAGCCAATGACGCCGTATGTCCCATCGTAGTAGCGGTAACCGCCAGGGAAAGCGGTGAAGCCACTGCTGTTGGTAGCGCCCGAATTGGGGGAATTCCAATTGGTGGTGGCTTTCATGGCTCCGCCTTCGCTTGTACCTCTCCATCCGACTATCTCCTGATCCGTTACTGACATCCCCAAACTACCCTCCAGATACATCCATTCGCAATCCGAGGGAACATGCCAGCCGGCGGGGCAAAGGCCACGGCTGTCCACAGTAGTGTACCAATTGTACAACTTACCATACGTGACATCGTTGACTATATCGTTGTTGTAAATGGCATAGGCACCTGCTGTGGTATTTTGCCAAGTGGTGTTGTCCAATCCTGTTGGAATCAAGTCTCCATTGCGGTATTGATCTGTGGCCAGGTTATCTGCAAACCAACATTGTCCTCCAATTTCTACCAAGTCGTAGATGCGGCCGTCGTAGGTCAATGAAGTTTGTCCCCCACATCCAGTGACGCTGATGTTTTGTGTGGCGCACGTCGCATTGCCTGGTAAAAACTGTGCACCCGTTCCGTTGCCGCTGGATTGTGTGCCCGCGCATACACAACTGCCATTGATCACATCATTGGTGGTATTGGCATTGCCATCGTCACAAGTTGCGCCTGTGTACAAACAAGAATTATCACTCTGTGTGGCTGCACTGTTGTAATTGCAAGCGGCATTGTCCATGCAACCCAAAACAGCTGGAGGAAAATTGGCGGCACTGATGCCGGGAATAATCACAAAATTGCCTCCTCCAGTGTATAACGTATCTCCGGTCAATGAAACCTGAATGTCGCAGGCTCCAGCATACAATGCATACGGCACACTCATCAATTGCTGCGTTCCCAAATCTGTTGTACCCATCATTACATGCAAAAACTTGGCCCCACTGCCCCAGTTGATCTGAGAAAAGTTGCCTTCTGATACAACGCCATTGCCCACCACACAAGACACCAATCCTTGTGCATTGCTGGTGAGAGAATGGCTCTCTTGGTAAACGACATTTCCATTGGCGGTGCCATCATGGATCATGAATGTCAAGCTCACCACACTGCTGGCCATCACCGTTCCGTCCGCATTGCGCATCACCGCTTGGTAGGGGATCCCCTGCGGGGATTGAGCGAGAAGGGATGAGGTAGCGAGCGCGAAGCAATTCGCTATGAGGAGACAGGTAACCATTAAGATTACATTTTGAACCAAGGATTTTTTCATGGTATTGAAAATTATAGGGCGAATATAAGGGGAAAATGCTCACTTCGTGAGCGCGACAGTCTCGGCTCGTCTCGGCTCTGAAAAGACCACCCCGTCTCGTTTAAACCGAGACACCCCTCCTCGCGAGTAGCGAAGCCTCGCTAT
>CANHWU010000041.1 GCA_947464415.1 Flavobacteriales bacterium | reverse complement strand
GATGACGATGGTGAGCCATTTAGAGATCTTTTGGATATTAAAGATTCATGGAGCTATTCTCCATTCCCTGCGGCTATTCAGGTAGGGAGTGAAATCAATGATCGTTGGAAAGCCGGCATTGCATTCACCTATTCAAAGTATAATGCATGTAAAAAGAATGGGGTCACATACTCTGGAATGGGCAACATTTGGAACCTAGATTTGAGCAGTCAGTTTTTATTTTACCAATTATCTTTGGGTAAATCCGCACTAATGTTCTCCACCATCCAAGGTGTAGGTTACACGAAAAGAACTTGGGGAGCATTGAACAATACCATTACAGCCAATACTGGATTGAACCTTGGTGTTAAAATTTGTTCAGATTGGACGGCTAACATTAGCTCTCAAGCCAAGTATGGTTTAAATAATTATGAAGCGGGCGGTAGCTATTTACAGCATGGTGTTTCGTTGACTTACACGATTCCCGGTAAAGACACTTTTGGAAAGTTATCCAGAACGGGAAGCGTGGTGAATTTGTATAGAGCTTTGGAATTGGCTGAAAAGCGATACGGTAAATAATATGCACCTCTCTTACCAGGGGATTAAACAAGAAAAAGGCGATTTTGTCGAAGTTCAGGATGAACTGGTGATGGAATCGCCTTTTTCTATTTCCATTAATGACGAGCCATGGACTGTAACCATGCAGACACCCGGACAAGAGCGTGAGCTGGCAGCGGGTTTGCTGTTTACTGAGGGGATCACCAAGAAGAAAGAGCCCAGTGAATTGGAATGGCAATGGCAAAGAGAGGAGGGGAGTGGTGAATGCTCTTTGAATGTTTTTATCGCGAATAGAGAGGATGTGGTAAGCAATCGCCGTTCTTTGATGAGTATCGCATCTTGTGGCATATGCGGCAAAACCTCTTTTGAACTGCCCCATGGAAATGTTCTGCCCCAACAAAAAGGTGAATTTGATTTTTCAGTTTTGTGGCAAGCTTTCCAATCTCATCAGGCATTATTTGCAAGAAGCGGAGGTTCTCATGCCGCGGCAATCGCGAATGATGCCAATGAAATTGTAACGAGCTTTGAAGACATCGGCAGACATAATGCGGTAGACAAATGCATCGGAGACCTTTGGTTGAAAGGGAAATTGAGTGAAGCAAAGATATTGCTGGTGAGCGGACGAATTTCATACGAAATAATAGCCAAGTGTTTTATGGCGGCCATTCCGGCGATAGCTGCCGTTTCAGCGCCGAGCACCATGGCCGT
This sequence comes from Flavobacteriales bacterium, assembly GCA_947464415.1. Classification (GTDB taxonomy): domain Bacteria; phylum Bacteroidota; class Bacteroidia; order Flavobacteriales_D; family Sanyastnellaceae; genus CAMCTV01. The sequence goes on along the minus strand of CANHWU010000041.1, from coordinate 17,042 downwards.
AGATTTTGCTAAAGAATGGGGTATTGAGTTATGGGGATTTTGCAGGGAAGGTCGTCAAACGAAATATGCATGAAAAGAATAGCACTTTTACTTTTTTTGATCATCCAAGTATCGATGCTCAAAGCGCAGGCGATTCGCGACTCTATTCGTTATGAAAATCTGGTTTTTGAAGGGGCTGGCATCCGTGGCTTGGCATATTGTGGGGCCTTGATGGAGATGGAAGATAGAGGGATGTTGCAATATGTTGAAAGGGTAGGGGGTACTTCTTCGGGCGCGATAACAGCCGCTTTCTTGGCGGTGGGATATTCACCACAGGAGATTTTTGATATCATCAGCACCACCAATTTTGCCAAATTCAATGATGGAGGAGGACTTTTTATTGGGGGGTTATTGCGATTAAAAAGACGGATGGGGTATTACAAAGGTCAATCCTTTGTGAAGTGGATGGAAAAGATGATTGCTGCTAAAACCCAAGATGCCGATATCACTTTTCAAACATTGCATGAATGGTCTTTGAAGGACAAAAAGTATAAGACTTTGGTGGTAACCGCTACCTGCATGAACCATCAACAGCCAGAGTATTTCAGCTATTTAACTTATCCTAATATGCGCATTGTGGATGCGGTGCGCGCCTCCATGGCCGTACCCTTGTATTATGAGCCATTGGTGATTGATGATGCGGGCCATGTGATGGACGTTAAGCATTATGAAGATCATCACCATGTATTATTGGATGGTGGTTTTTTGTCCAATTTTCCTATTTGGGCATTTGACGACAGTACTTTGTTTGATTGTCACTCCAATCAAACGATTGGATTTAGAATCGATAGTGATTATCAAATTCAAGTAGATCGAACCAAAACCAAGCTCCCATTGTATTATTCTGTTCATGGGACAGTGGATTTGGTGGGTGCTGTGTATTACATTATGAAAGAAAATCTCAACCGTTTCATTCTTTCAGAATATGATTGGAAGCGCACGGTAAGCATTAGCGATTGTGGAATTGGTCCAAAAGTGAAGAAACTGAGCAAAGAGCAGAAACAGCAATTCATTGACGCTGGAAGAACGGGGCTGAAGCGCTATCTATTTGAACCAGGGTATCAGTGACGAATCAATACTTTAATAGTATTTTTCTCTGTGCGAAGTAGATATAATCCGTTCTGTAATTCTCGAGTATCAATGATGTATTGATCTTGTACATTTTTAAAAGTAAAGTCTACTTGCTTTCCGGTGACGTCATACAAAGCGATAGGCCTTGCTCCGTTGTAATAAATAACAACATCAGCAGGCTGTGGAAAAAGCTGATAATCGGAAGTCCATTCGTAGATGCTACTGGGATCTACCACATTGAATTCACCTAGGCTCACAAGACCTTTTCCACAATCATTGAGTCCTTCAATTTTCCAAAAATAATGTCCAAAAGCCAAGCCATTGGCAACATAGAAGGTATCGGGGGTGGTGACGGTCATGACATTCTGAGTGAAATTGGCATCAGTAGCCAGTGTCCAAACATATCCATTGGCTGTAGCATTGTTATCCCAATTGAAGTTTACATCAGGAGTGTTGATGTTAGCATTTGCACCAGGGTTGATCAAGTTGGTTAATCCAGGGGCCGCATTGCCCTCGATGGTCATTCTTAAAGTTACAGTGTACGTTTGCCCATTGGGTGCGAGTAAATTCCAATAAGCGGAATAATCGCCAGGAACAACACTGCCCAGGATGCTCAGGTTGTAATTAAATACACCTTGTTGGGTAATTTCAATAGGTCCATTCCATTGAAGCCACGAGGGGCCATTCATCGAAACTTGCAACGGAAAATAAAGATCAGCGTTCACCTCTAGGTTGGCATTGAATTGCTCATTGAGGCAAACGGAATATAGATTAGAGCCGAACTGAAGAAAGGTGGGTTGGGTAATGAAGAAACCATCATACATGCTCGTAGCGATATTAACACCGCTGGGCAAATAGGGGTAATTGCTCCATGTTCCGCTGAATTGCGGATTGTCATTATTCGGAACCAAATCGAAAAAAGCCACTTCGTTGAAATTGTTTTCACTGGATCGGATCGCGTCCAACACTCTTACTCCACTGCGATAGTTGCTCTCGAAGGCAAATTGATCTTCCAAATACAAATTGTGATCGATCGAGGTATTATTAAATGCATGAAATCCAAGATATCCAATGTTATCGAGGTCGAGTAGATCAAAGTTATGGGTTTTGGTATTAGAGCCGAAGTTCATTTCGTCAAGCTCATCATTGACCAAGAAATATCGGTTATCCTTGGTAAACCAACCTTGGTGCACATATCCAGTTTGGTTGTATAGATAGGTGTCCAATAATTGAATATCGGTAGGATCAGTTGCGTTTACAATGGCCAGGCCAGTGGTGCCGTTGCAGCAAACTATGATGATTTCACCAAAATGATCAGTATCAGGACCCGAGTAGGTGGTGATGAATCCATCATGTGTATAGCCAGAGTTGGCATAACCTCCCAAAAGAAAAGGGGTAAGGGGAGATTGTATATTCACTAAATGGGGTCCCCCACTGAAAGTATTGGTTCCCATCGCGCACAAGATTCCACTCACAGGGTCTATGTTGATGGTATGGCAGTGACCAAATCCAGCATAATGTGCATCTTCATTAAAAATAACAGGTGGATTTACTACATTGTCCAATTGCAGTAAATTCATGATTTGCATACCATGATTGCCAGACTCACTTACCACGAATACAAAGTCATTATAAGTTTCTAAATCACGCCATAGACTATTGGCATCGAATGCCGGAAGAATTCCCAGATAAATGGGAGCCACGGGATTAGTGATGTCTAAAAATGCCGTGCCATTGTTGCAACCCACCAAGGCGTATTCTCTTTGGGTAATGGGCGATACCCAGCCCCAAATATCGTTGGTATTCTCTCCACCCCCTATTTCGGCGTTGGTGAGGTGAGCCAATAAGTCCATCTGTTTACACGGATATATACCCGCAAAGTTGTTTTCACATGCTATTTGTGCTAAGCTCGATTGTCTGCTCGTAATGATTGTTACGATAACAAAAATGAAGGATATTATTTTCTGCATGTTCCAAATGTAATGCATTGGGAATTTAATCAAACAACTTTTTGCTAAGCTGTCGAGTCTTTAGTATTATTGTAAAAAGAAATTAAGACAATGAAAAAGTTAATTTTAAGTTTCATCGGTGTGGCTTGTATTGCCATGGCTTCTCATGCCCAATGTTCAGGTGCTCAATTAAAGAATGGGGCAGATTCATTTAAATTGTTTACCAACGGAAGTCAAGTATATTTTGATTTTTGCGGAAAGGAAGGTTCTTTGCTGAAGCATCAAGCCCTATTGCATGAAGTATATCCAACCGCGCAATTTAGTTTTCAATCTGCTGGGAACGATTTATTCAATTGTACGTTAACCTTAAATGATGTTCAACAGCCGGAATATGCGGCAAAAATCATGGTGGCGATGGGTTTTGAAGTGGTGTTTAAGGGGGAACAAAAATTGACCATCAATGAATCATCCGCTTGGTTTAAGTAGAGGTATATTTCAACTCATTTTTATCTCTTTCCTGATATCAGGGGAGTTAATGGACTGCAGAGCTCAAGGAGTGGATGCGGGACCTGATGTCTTTCAATGTTCGGGTCCGGTTACATTAACCGCCACTACCACTGGAGTAACTTCCTCCAACAATTACACGGTTGCGCAACTTGCCTCCTTCGAGCCAGAAAATATTGGAGGAACCATGGTGAGTTTGAGTGATGACGCCGTTTCGGGGTCATTACCTATTGGTTTTTCTTTTTGTTTTTTGAATAATACTTACACTAACTTTTATATAGGATCCAACGGTTGGGTTTCCTTTTCGGCCGGTCAACCGACCAATTATGTCGCCGCCTCTTTACCCAGTTCTGCTGGTGGAGTTCCCAAGAATTGCATCATGGCTCCGTGGCAAGATTGGCATCCAGGAATAGCCGGTGGCCCTTACATCTCATATCAAACCATCGGAACAGCTCCCAATAGAAAATTGGTGGTTACCTGGAATCAAGTGCCTATGTTTTCTTGCACCTCCACCAAGGGCAAGTTTCAAATAGTATTAAATGAAACCAGCAATAACATAGAAAATCACATATGGTCTAAACCTGCCTGTAACACATGGCCAGGCGGTAGTCCTAATTTTTCTGTGCAAGGTTTACAAAATGCTAACGGCACGGCTGCCGTTACCGTACCCGGTAGAAACAATACTTCTTGGACTGCTACCAATGAGTCATGGCGCTACACTCCCGCGGGTACTCCCACCATTGTTTGGACGAATAGTGCCGGTCAAGTGGTAGGTAATGGCAGTAGTATAAATGTGAATATCAACGGAAGTGATGACTTCACGGCAACGGCACAAGTATGTGGCGGAGGCACTTTTAGTGATGTTGTGCACGTAGAATTGACTGGAGTACAAATTGATTTTGCGGCAACTTTGCCCACTATACAAGGTTCAGGATGTAACAATGGGGCTGGTTCTATTGACGTTCAATTGCTCAATGGCGTTGGACCGTATCAATTTTCTTGGGCGCAGTTACCCGGTGTGGATACTCCCAATCCTACGGGATTGAATGACGGCCCCTATTCTGTTTCTGTGTTGGATTTAACCACTAATTGTCAGGTTACAGGAGAGTTCTTCGTTCCGCAAATCAACAATTTGAATGTGACGGCTTTCGTTGTGCCTGTTACTTGTCCAGGTTTGGGTAACGGACAGGCCACCGCCAATGTAACAGGGGCAATTGGTGATTTGACATATGAGTGGGAAGGAATTACACAAACTACTCAGACGGCTACGAATTTACTGGCGGGTAGTTATCAACTGATGGTAACAGATGGGGCAGGATGTAATGATAGTATCATGATTAACATTACTGAGCCACCGGCTATTAACATAGCAGTGCTCAACGCGGAGGATAATATTTGCAATGGGGGTTCAAGTGGCGCTTTGGATGTATTGGCCACCGGAGGACCAAACAATGCGGTTTTTAGCTACACTTGGGCTCCGTTGGGGGGAAGTGTTTTTGCTACATCACCGGCTGTTTCGGGACTAACCTCGGGTACTTATATCGTTACCGCATCATATGTGAACAATGCCGGTCAAGTATGCTCCAATCCGGATACATTACAAATATTTGAGCCCCTTCCTATGTTCATCATGATGGATGTCACAGACATCGCATGTTCCGGCGCAGGTGCGGGCAGCATTACAGCCAATCCATTGAATGCTCCTGATCCTTTTGAATATCAATGGGTGAATTTCCCCTCCAATACTACTAACACTTTGGATAATATTCCTGCAGGTGTATACACTGTATTGGTGACCGATGCTAATGGTTGTACGGAAAGTCAATCGGCAACTGTGGATGTTTCAAGTTCTGCGATGACGCTTATCAGTGAAGTATTAAATGTTACTTGTGCCAATGCAAGCGATGGCGAAGCGACGATCAATGTCACAGGTGGTACTCCAGATTATTCATTCGATTGGGGAAGTAGTGCTAATAATCAAAATACACCTACCGCCATTAACCTTGATGCAGGTACATACAATGTTGTAGTAACCGATGCGGTGGGCTGCGAAATGAGCGTTAACGTGACTGTTAGCGAGCCGCAGCCGCTTGTGGTGAGCATCTCTAATATTATCTCTCCTACCTGTGAGGGGGTAGCCAATGGACAGGCAACGGTAAATATTTCGGGAGGTACGCCTATCTATCAAGCCACATGGAACAACGGAAGTCAAAGTATTACGCCCATTAACTTGGCCTCTGGTGGAATCAATGTTACCGTTACAGATGCCAATGGTTGTACCGCCAATGTCAATGGTGTGATGTCCTCTCCGCAGGCGATGACGGCTACCGTCAGTACCACAAATACCCTGTGTTTGGGGAGTTCGGATGGTAGTGCCATCATCAATGTGACAGGAGGAACTCCAGGATATGATTTCGTTTGGTCAGGATCTAATGGGACAGGAAATCAAGTGGATAATTTGGCAGCGGGTGCTCAAAGTGTAACAGTGACAGATCAAAATGGTTGTTCATTCAATCAATCGTTCAGCATTGTTTCTCCACCAGCAATCACGGCTACATTTACCAGTGTTGATGATATTTGCGGGGATGATTTGGCCTCCGGTTCTTTGACTGTGAATCCCAGTGGTGGAGTTGGGAGTTTTCAATACGCATGGTCGGAGGGATCTAATGGTAATACTCAAGCCAATCTCAATGATGGCACATACTCTGTTTCGGTCTCAGATGGTAACGGGTGTATTGAAGTGTTTACCGGAATGGTGGAGGAATCCAATGCTCCGGTTGCGGACATAACCAGCAACGTTATCAGTGGATATTTACCTTTAGATGTTGTCTTTAATGACAATTCATTGAATGGATCCACAACTACTTGGAACTTTGGTAATTCGGATAGTCTCAATACGGTCACCGGTACCTCAGTTCAACATCAATTTAATCAATTAGGATTCGATACAGTAGCGGTATCGGTTATCGGCCCAGGTGGATGTATTGATACTTATGCAAGTATCATTTTGGTGTATGATAGCGCGACAGTGGTAAGCTTCAATGTATTCACTCCAAACGGAGATAGCTTGAATGATGTGTTTAGAGTGGCTTGTGAGAATTTCTTAGGAGGTTTGTATTATGATTGCGGTGAGTTTACGGTGCAGAAGTTTGAAGGTCGAATTTTTAATCGTTGGGGAACAGAGGTCTATTCATGGCAAGATGTCAATGGGGGATGGGATGGAAAGATCCAAGGTAACGATGCGGCAGAGGGACAATATTTGTTTATTGGAAGAGTGGATATGTGGGACGGGACGAAGTATGATTTCCATCAATGGTTGAGTTTAACCCGCTAATCAAAAAGGCCAAACACTGAACTTCCGCTTCCACTCATAGCGGCGTAGAATGCACCTTTCGAATACATTGCATCGATATGGTCCTGAATGGTGGGATGTAGACTTATAGCACCCACTTGAAAATCATTGGTGATGATATTTTTCCAATCTTTGTGAGGGAGGTTCATGATGGTCAATAGATCTATTGGGGCTGCTTTTGGAATGACAGTAGAATAGGCTTCGGCTGTGGATATGTTCACTCCTGGAGAGGAGATTTCAATGCGGTACGGAAATTCCCAATTCAAAGGAGTTAACTCATGTCCTTTTCCATCCAGATAGCATGGTTGATTGTAGATAAAGAATGCGTCATCACTGCCTAGCTGTGATGCTAATTTTAATAATTCGGATTCATTAAGGCTTAAGGAGAATAGCTCATTGAGCGTTTTAAGAGTAAAGGCGGCATCCGATGATCCTCCACCAAGTCCAGCGCCACTGGGTATTTTTTTTAATAAATAAATATCCACTCCCGAAATGCCGAAGTTTTCATGCAGTAGTTTCCAGGCCTTGTAACACGAGTGCTGCTCAATGGGAATGTTGAAGCTTGCATTGTATTGTTGAACAGTGCATTCATGATCTTTTCTAGGGATAATTTCCAAAACATCTGTAAGCGGACCGGGTAAAAATAGGGATTGTAGGTGATGATACCCATCCGGTCGTTTATGCGTTATGAATAAACCTAGATTGATTTTGCAATTCGGAAATGTGATCATTTTATTCCCAATAACCCAACGACTTTAAGCGGTTTAGATTGTTTCTCCAATCGGGATCCACCTTGATAAAGGTTTCTAGAAATACTTTTCTTCCCAAGAAGGCTTCCATTTCTTTTCTTGCTGAAGTAGCCATTCGTTTTAAGGCACTGCCTTGATGACCGATGAGGATGGCTTTTTGCGATTCTCTTTCCGTCAAAATCACCGCTCTGATTTTAGTGACATGTTCTTCTTCTTTGAATGATTCAATGGTGACTTCGCATGAATATGGGATCTCTCGGTTGTAATACTTTAAAATCTTTTCTCTGAATATTTCACTGCAAAAAAAACGCAGTGTTCGATCGGATAATTCATCTTTTGGAAAGAAAGGAGGCGACGCTGGCAGTTGTCGGATGATATTGTTCAAAAGCTCTTTGGTGTACAAGTAAGTAAGCGCGCTTACGGGAAAAATATGAGCTTGCGGTAACTCAGTATTCCATTTTTGAAAGAGCTCATCAGCTTTTTCATTACCAATTAGATCCAGTTTATTCAAAACTACAAAAATGGGGACATTCATTTTTTTGATTTTCTCCAGAGTCGAAGGATGAAATTCTTGTCGATCGGCGCTATCAATGACCAACAATATCAAGTCAGCATCTTGTAAGGCCGACCCGACAGCTTTCATCATACCCTCGTGCAATTTATACTTTGGGTCGAGCACTCCGGGTGTATCACTGTACACAATTTGATAATCATCTCCATTGAGAATTCCCATGATACGATGACGGGTAGTTTGAGCTTTCTCTGTCACAATGCTTAACTTCTGTCCTAAAAGGGCATTCATCAAAGTCGATTTTCCCGCATTGGGATTTCCGATAATATTGACAAATCCGGCCTTGTGCGGTGGGGTGTTCTCACTCATGGCAACAAAGGTAATGTATTTTTAAAGTTGAATGTCTTTGCCTGGTTTTGGTGTAGTTTTGTGTCATGGCATTGACATTTGAACTACAGCATCGCGATATACATTCTAAAGCAAGAGCAGGAGAAATTACTACGGATCATGGAACCATTCAAACTCCTATCTTCATGCCAGTAGGAACAGTGGGTTCTGTGAAGGCCATTTCTCAGCAAGATTTAAAGAATGATGTGGAAGCTCAAATTATCCTAGGAAATACCTATCATCTATATCTGCGTCCGGGATTGGAGATTTTACAAGCGGCAGGGGGATTGCATCGTTTTATCGGATGGGATCGACCCATACTCACCGATAGCGGAGGTTATCAGGTGTATTCCTTGTCGGGCAATAGAAAAATCAAGGAAGAAGGAGTAGTGTTTCAATCTCATATTGATGGTTCGAAGCATACTTTTACTCCGGAGCGAGTGATGGATATTCAGCGCGTGATTGGCGCGGATATAATCATGGCCTTTGATGAATGCCCTCCCTATCCATGTGATTATGCTTATGCCAAGAATAGCTTGCGCATTACTCATCAATGGTTAGATCGATGCTTTGCTCAATTGAATACCACGCAGCCATTGTATGGTTATCATCAATCTTTATTTCCAATTGTGCAAGGTTCTACTTTTTCAGATTTGCGCAAGCAAAGTGCTGAATTTATCGCCAGTAAAGGGGCAGAAGGAAATGCAATCGGTGGATTGAGTGTGGGAGAGCCCCATGAAGAGATGTACCGAATGACCGAGGAGGTTTGTGAGATTTTACCTGCAGACAAGCCCAGATATCTGATGGGAGTGGGTACTCCAGCTAATATTCTAGAGTCGATAGCTTTGGGAGTGGATATGTTTGATTGTGTGATGCCCACTCGAAATGCCAGGAACGGACAATTATTTACTTGGAATGGCATTCTCAATATGAGGAACAAAAAATGGGAGAAAGATTTTTCATTTTTGGATGAAAATGGTGACTCATTTGTAGATACTTATTACACCAAGGCGTACGTGCGACATTTGTTCGTTGCCGAAGAGTTATTGGCCTTGCAAATCGCCACGGCGCATAATTTAAATTTTTATTTGCGACTGGTTAGGGAGGCTCGAAAGCAAATTATCGCAGGGACTTTCTTTGATTGGAAGAATAAAATTACGCCTCAATTGATGCAGCGTTTGTAATGAAGAAACTTGACATTTTTATCATCAAGAAGTTTGTAACCACCTTTCTGTTTATGATTGGTGTGTTTGTAATCATTGCGGTGGTATTTGATGTCAGTGAGAACATCGACGATTTTTTGAAATCTGAAGCCACCTTTTGGGAGGTGGTGATAAAGTATTACATCAATTTTTGTTTTTATTTCGGTAATTTGCTCAGCGCGTTTATCATCTTTTTGTCAGTGATTTGGTTTACGAGCAAGATGGCGCAACAATCGGAATTTATAGCCATGTTGAGTGGCGGAGTGCCCTATACCCGGATCATGCGTCCTTATTTGATTTTTGCGAGTTTGATGGTTTTGGTTTCATTGGTGTTAGGGCATTGGATTGTACCGATGGCTAATCAAATAAAGTATGATTTCGAACTTCAATACATCCGCAAGCATTTGAACGTGTCTGAGAGCAATGTTCATCAAGAAGTGGCTCCAGGAGTATTGGCCTATTTTCATAGAGTAAATGTAAATACACATAGCGGTTCTCAATTTTCGATTGAATATTGGGACCAACAAAGATTGATCAAGAAGATTACTGCTCCCGGAGCAACTTATTTTCCAGATAAGGACAGTTGGAGAATCGAGAGGGCAGTAATGAGAACCTATTTGCCCGATGGAGGTGAGCGCGTGAAGTTTTATCCTGCCTTGGATACAATTTTACCCTTGAAGATGGAGAATTTTACGGTAAGAGCAGAAGTAATGGGAGCGATGACCACTTCAAGGCTATATGACTTTTTGGATGAGTTGATGATGAATGGCTCAAGCAGGGTAGTGGATGCAAGGGTAGAGCTTTATTCAAGAACGGCTAATCCATTCAGTATATTAATTTTGACAGTGATTGGATTAGTCATTGCTTCAAGAAGAGCGCGAGGAGGAACAGGAGTTCATTTGCTACTCGCGGTGGTGATTGGTTTTACTTTTATTTTTATTTCAAAAATAGCAGCGGTGGCGGCCCTCAATATTGGATTGCCGGTGTTACTTGCCGTATGGTTACCTAATATTGTTTTTTGTGTGCTCGCCTTTTTTCTTTTTAAAAGAGCGCAACGATAGATGAGCAAATCCGTATTTTGTTATTCTATGCACTACATATTTCTTCTGTACTGTCCTCCCACTTCAAACATACTTTGTGTGAGTTGTCCTAAAGAACAATATTTTGTTGCATCCATCAGCACTTCGAAAATATTTTTGTTTTGAATGGCCGCGTGTCGGATATTTTTTAATTGTGTTTCTGCTTGCTGAGGCATTGCTTGGTGCAATTGATCCAACATATTGATTTGGTACTCTTTTTCTTCAGTAGTGGCTCTGATGATTTCACCTGGGATGATGGTAGGGGAGCCTTTGGAACTTAAAAAGGTGTTGACTCCGATGATTGGATATTCCCCTGTATGTTTCAAAGTTTCGTAGTACAATGATTCCTCTTGAATTTTGCTTCTTTGGTACATCGTTTCCATCGCTCCTAAAACTCCTCCGCGTTCTGTGATGCGGTCAAACTCCGACAATACCGCTTCTTCTACGAGATCGGTCAATTCTTCGATGATAAAGGACCCTTGCAATGGATTCTCATTCTTGGCCAAGCCCAATTCTCTGTTGATGATCAATTGAATGGCCATGGCCCTGCGCACACTTTCTTCAGTGGGAGTGGTTATGGCTTCATCGTACGCGTTGGTGTGCAAACTATTGCAGTTGTCATAAATAGCATACAATGCTTGGAGCGTGGTACGGATGTCATTGAAGTCAATTTCTTGCGCGTGCAATGATCGTCCGCTGGTTTGGATGTGGTATTTCAACATCTGTGCTCTGGGGTTGGCTCCGTATTTTTTTGAAAGTGCTTTGGCCCAAATTCTTCTAGCTACGCGACCAATCACCGCATACTCTGGATCGATACCGTTGCTGAAGAAAAAGCTGAGGTTGGGACCAAACGCGTTGATGTCCATTCCACGGCTCAAATAATATTCTACATAGGTGAATCCGTTGGACAAAGTGAAGGCCAATTGAGTGATCGGATTGGCACCAGCTTCTGCGATATGGTATCCGCTGATGGAAACGGAGTAGAAATTACGGACTTGTTGATCAATGAAATACTGCTGAACATCACCCATCAAACGCAGGGCGAATTCTGTAGAAAAAATGCAAGTGTTTTGCGCTTGATCCTCTTTGAGGATATCGGCTTGCACCGTTCCTCGCACCGCGGCGAGCGTATCTGCTTTAATTTTTTGATAAACCTCCGCCTCCAGCACTTCATCTCCTGTTATTCCCAAGAGCATCAATCCCAATCCATCATTTCCTTCTGGCAAGGCGCCCTGATATCGTGGGCGGGTGAGCCCTTTCGATTCCCATTTGGCCGTGAGCTTTTCTTCTACTCTATTTTCTAGGCCGTTCGCTTTGATGTATTTCTCACATTGTTGATCAATGGCAGCATTCATGAAGAAACCGAGTAGCATCGGCGCAGGACCATTGATGGTCATAGAAACAGAGGTTTTGGGATCCGCTAAATCAAATCCACTGTATAATTTTTTAGCATCGTCCAAACAACAAATGCTTACACCAGAGTTCCCCACTTTACCATAAATATCGGGACGGTAACCAGGGTCATTTCCATACAAGGTGACGCTGTCGAAAGCGGTGCTCAATCTTTTGGCGGGCATGCCCAAACTCACGTAGTGAAAACGGCGATTGGTTCTTTCTGGTCCTCCCTCTCCTGCAAACATCCGAGTGGGATCTTCTCCTTCTCTCTTGAATGGATAAATACCAGCGGTATAAGGAAATTCTCCCGGAACATTTTCCTGTAAACACCATCTCAAAATATCACCCCAACTCCGGTATTTGGGAGTACTCACTTTAGGAATTCTGGAATGCGAAAGAGACACCGATGAGGCGGCCACTTTCACTTCTTTTCCTCGAACTAAAAAAGAATATTCTTCTTGCGCATATTGACTCTTCTTGGCTTCCCAATCTTGAATGATTTGCCAATTGTGGGGATCTAAATCCAATTTGATTCGATCAAAGGATGCTTGCAACTGTTGGATCAATTCGTCGTCATTCAAAGATTGCATCGCGGTGTGCAATCCGTACAATTTCTCGATTACATTGCATTGTTCATGCACCCATTTGTCATATCCGCGGTTGTTTTCTGAAATTTCACTCAAGTATCGCGTACGATGCGGTGGAATGATAAAAACTTTTTCACTCATTTCATCTGTGATATGAAATTGAGATTGCAAGGGAGCTTGCGTTTTTTCCACCACCTTATCCATGATCATTTTATACAATCGATTGGTGCCGGGATCGTTGAACTGTGAGGCAATGGTGCCAATCACGGGGAGAGTTTCATCTTCCGCATCCCATAGTTGATGGTTGCGTTTGTATTGTTTGCGCACATCGCGAATGGCATCTAAGGCCCCGCGCTTATCAAATTTATTGATGGCCACCACATCGGCAAAGTCGAGCATATCGATTTTTTCCAATTGTGTAGCAGCGCCAAATTCAGGCGTCATGATGTACAAAGCGACATCGCTATGATCCATGATCTCCGTGTCGGATTGTCCAATGCCGGAAGTTTCCAAAATGATCAAGTCAAATTGGGCGGCTTTCAAAACATCCACAGCTTCTGCTACATGTTTGCTGAGGGCTAGATTGCTTTGACGAGTGGCCAGCGACCGCATATACACATGGGGATGTTTGATGCTATTCATTCGAATGCGATCGCCGAGCAAGGCGCCTCCTGTTTTTCGCTTCGAGGGATCTACGGAAATCAAGCCGATATGTTTTTCGGGAAAATCTATCAAAAACCTTCTCACCAATTCATCTACCATGGAGCTTTTACCGGCTCCACCTGTACCCGTGATGCCTAATACAGGTACCGCGTTATTTTGTGCGATGGACTTGATTTCGTCCAAAAGTGCGCGATGTTCATCTGGATAATTTTCTGCGGCAGATATCACTTGTGCCAGATGAACCGGATTTTTGTCTTTTAAGTCAACAGCTTTTATCTGAATATCCTTTCCTGTGGCATAGTCAGATTGCTGAACCAAATCATTGATCATTCCCTGTAAACCCATGGAACGGCCATCATCAGGATGGTAGAGGCGTGTAATACCGTAGGCATGCAGCTCCTTGATTTCCTCAGGTAAGATGGTGCCGCCACCGCCACCGAAGATTTTAATATGTCCTGCTCCTTTTTCATGCAGCAAGTCATACATGTATTTGAAATATTCAGTATGCCCCCCTTGGTAACTGGTCATCGCAATGGCTTGGACATCCTCCTGGATAGCACAGTTCACTACTTCTTCTACAGAGCGATCATGACCGAGATGAATCACCTCGCAACCCGTGGTTTGAATGATTCTTCTCATGATATTGATGGCGGCATCGTGGCCATCAAAAAGTGAAGCAGCGGTTACAATTCTAACTTTGTGTTGAGGTTGATATACGACATTTTCCATACGCCGCGAAGATAAGGAATAGCGGCGATGGTCGGCCATTGTGCACAGTAAATTGTATGTTCGGAAATTGGCGTCATTGAGGATGTTGTCTCTTTTGTTGAAAATGGCAACTTTGATTACTTTTAGCTTATGAAAAATGCCGTTTTATTTGCTTTTATCGTTGTAATAATCACCTCATGTGGATTTCAACAAAGGAAGTATACGCATGGATATTGGGGTGATTATTCGAATACAATTACCCGGCAGGAATCTATTCAAAATCCTTCTATTTTAGAGGAAAAAATAGTCCAAAGCACCGATCATTTGGCGTATGCGACTATCTCCCTTGAGAATGATCCCAATGAGTTAGATATGGATGCTATTGGAGGAGAGAATCAGAGTGATTTCGTCACAGCAAGGAAGGATACGATACACCCTGATCCAAAGAAAAATTCAACCGATGAGGATTTTATGACTTCAAGGTTGAATAAAAATGAATATGCTACCACACATGATCCATGTTACGATCCATATCGTGAAGCGCTGATGAACGAAGCAACAAATAATGTACTTTGGGGAGTATTGTCACTGTTTGGATCAGCATTGTATCTCATTGGGCTTATTTCGGGATGTATTTATTTTTTTAAATCGCTCAAAACGCATAAGAAGATCAAAGAGTTGAATGCAGATGGCCGATATAAGGATTTACAAAAGTTGAATTTTGTTGCTATTTTAGCTAACGGAAGCATTTTTGCCCTTTGTTGTCTTACCTTATTCTTTATATTATTGTATGCTGTGCTGAGCGGAAATTTTTAGTCCATTCGGTTAAATTAACAAGCATTTATAGCAGGAATATTTTGATCATACTGCAGAAAAATTAGCGACATGACATTGCAACAAATGATGTATTTAGTGGCGTTGGATGAACATCGTCATTTCGTGAAGGCCGCCAATAGTTGTAGTATATCTCAACCTACTTTGACCATGCAAATCCAAAAATTGGAGGAAGAGGTGGGAGCTTTACTAATTGATCGGTCTGTTTCTCCTTTGGTGCCAACTCCCTTGGGTATGGAAATCATTGAGACTTCCAGACGGGTGCTAAATGAAATTTCAGCACTAAAATCAAAAATTAATAATGAGGTGGAAAAATTGGAGGGTTCTTTTCAATTGGCCGTTATTCCAACGATTGCGCCGTATTTGCTGCCGCTTTGGTTACCCAGGTGGATGTCGGATCCTCATCCCATTCAATTGCACATTTCTGAGTTACAAACGCAACAGATTATCACACAATTAAAATCGGGAGAAATTGATATGGGTATTTTAACCACCCCCTTGGAAGACAATGAATTGGTGGAAATCCCTCTTTTTTATGAACCTTTTTTCTTGTTTGTTTCAGAAGGGCATCCTCTTTTCAGTAAGAAGGAGGTGAGTATGGAGGAGTTGAATGGGGATGAAATGCTTTTGCTCGAAGAGGGCCACTGCTTTAGATCGCAGGCTTTGGCTATGTGCGGTGGCAGAAAGGAGATTAATAAGTCAAAAGTGAATTATGTGGCAGGTTCTATTGATACGCTGATTGCCCTTGTAGAAAAAGGAGGTGGGTATACGGTGGTTCCGGAAATGGCGTTAAGAAAGGAAATTAATCAAAGGAATGTTGTGCCATTTTCAGGGGTCCCTCCCGTGCGGGAGGTCAGTTTGGTAGTGCATAGAAGGTTCTCCAGAAAGGCCGTATTAGAATTCATTCAGAGCTTCATAGAGCAAGGAATTCCCAATCACCTCCGAAAGCCCATTAAATACAGAAGAATCGGCTGGATATAGTATTATAGGGTAGAATAATGGGAAGAGGAATAGGGGATTTTCAAGGAGTATAAAAGGGTGTCGAAGTCAAATTCGGAACTTTTGCCAAGTCTATGGCCATGAGATGTATCAGGATTGCACTTGGTTTGAGCTCAAGCGCAATCAAGCGCGATCATGGAACTATCATGGTTTAGGATTAAGAATCCCATTGGGTGGTGGTTTGTTTTATAGATTGGGCTCTATTCAAAATTTAAACCCTCAGGCGCGATTTGAGTATCGTCAAATCAGCAAGGGCAAAGTATACTTAACCAACAAAAGAATTATTTTTCAGGGCGATTCAGAGAACAAAGTGGTGACGCTGAAATCTCTTTTGGATATTGAGCAGTACAATGATTCTTGTGTAATCGGCAAGTCAACGGGAAAAAAACCAATCATCCAATTTGAGTTGGATGACGCGGCAATCTTTGCTCGTAAGTTGTCTAGACTTTTTGATACCGTATAAATTTTTCGATATAGAATTCTTCTAGTTTAGAATAAAGAACCATTTGACCGTCTGGTACATTCCATATCCAGCCCATCCTAAAATACCTAGCTTTTTCTTTTCTGTGTATCGTATGGTGATGGGAGAATAATCCAAGCGATGATCCCAAAATTTAATTTTCCCTTCGAGCACGTCAATTTCTCCATTCAACCTTTCTAATTCTTTTTCCACTTTTAATGCGGCTTCTACATTTTCTGCACGGGCTAATAATTCTAAATATCGAGTGCGAGCCTTCTTGGCATTGTCTAAACGAATTCCCATGTCAAAGTATTTCTCCGTCACGTCTTCACTTTCGATTTGATAGGATTGAACAGATCCCATTTTTTTTAATACTTGCATGGTCTCGTTGAGTCGGTCGGCTGGAACATAGATGGTGGTGCTATTACTTCCAGAGGCGCTCACATATCCGTTTTTCTCTTTGGCAATGCGCTTTACTTGGGCAATGGTAGAATCCACATTTTTAACCAACAAATGCAATCTACCAGAGTATAGAATTTTTCTTTCCTCTTGT
>CANHWU010000040.1 GCA_947464415.1 Flavobacteriales bacterium | reverse complement strand
TACTACTTAGCAACCTGAATACTGCGCGTTACTCCATTTTCTGAGACCATCAAAATTTGATAAAGACCTCCACTCCATTCTGAAGTATTCAATTGAATTTGGTTTCTTCCCGTAACACCTTGATATTGGAAAGATGCCACTACTTGACCATTCATTCCATAGATATAGGAAGTTCCATTCTCCTTTCTATCCGCATTCCATGTGATGGTTGTTTGATCTTGAACTGGATTTGGATAAGCCATTAAATCATTACTAATACTCATTTCATCCATACCCACTGGTCCAGCCGCACTTACATTCAAAGTAAAAGTCTGTTGCAATGCGCCTCCAGGTGAAACACTGCCATCAGGATTGACAGTAAAGGTTACACATGCTGAATCCACACAACCTGCAGCATTCGTAACATAAACACACAATGTATATGTACCCAATTCACTATATGTATAGGTTGGGAATGCTCCTGTAATGGTGTTTCCATCGCCGGTGGACCATACAAATGTATTTCCAGCAAGGTTGGTGGCATTGATCACCCACACTTCATAGGCATTACCCGCTCCATTCAACGCAGAATCAGTCAATAAGACAATATTTGCGCTACAGTCTACCCCGCCACAATCCTCATCAATCATTCCATCACAATCATTGTCAATTCCATTATTACATTCTTCAAAAGCGCCTGGATTGACATAAGGGTTGTTGTCATCGCAATCCACCAAAGTGCTGTAACCATCTGCATCATAATCCACCACAGTGGTATCTCCATTGCAGCCCTCATCTATTGTGCCGTCACAGTTGTTATCCACACCATTGTTACATTCCTCAATAGCCGCAGGATTTACCCATGGATTATTATCATTGCAATCTGCAAAGGCAGGATATCCATCGCCATCTGCATCCACAAAAGTGCTATCCCCGTTACAACCCTCATCTACAATACCATTACAATTGTTATCAATGCCATTGTTACACTCCTCAAATGCTCCAGGATACGCCCACGCATTGTTATCATCACAATCCTCTGAAGAATCAAATCCATCTCCATCGGCATCTGTAAGAAATCCACCACAGAAATTCAACTCAAAGGTCATCATAGTTCCTGGCACCCAAGAAGAGGCGTCACAAACCGTTTGTCCATTGCAATTGGTAATGCAAGCATAAGCGAATAGAGAAACTCCTGAAGGATTTTGCACAAAGGGAATCATGGCTGTAAAAGCGCCGTTTACATCGGTGGTAACCATCATAGTGTTGGAGGTACCCGCCAAAGAATCGACATAAGTAATGGTTACTACCACCATTCCATTACTATTCAGCACCACCCCTGAAGCTGGCGCTCCTTGTGACCATGCACCCAAAGTCAGAATGAATGCCGCTGAAAGAAATAATAAAAGTTTTTTCATAATTATTGTTTTTTGTTAGACCAAAAATACTAAATAGGGTTGTCTGGACTCTAAATTTAACATTAAGAGGTACTCAAAACCTCCCACTCCTGATACTTATCATCCAACTCCCTCTTCTTTGAATCCAATAACCCTACTTGTTGATTCACCTTTGCAATATCAGTATAATCCAAATGATTCATCGCCTCTTCTAATTCTTTTACCTTCAACTCTAAGGCTTGAATTTGACTTTCAATTTTTGCCAATTGTTGTTGCCTCTTTTTGCCCTCCCTTTCGTCTTCTTTAGCAGAAACTTTTATTTCCTTACCGACACTAGGTGCTGACTTCTTTACCAATTGAGCCTGCTCATAAATCGCAATGCTCTCTGCTTTCTTTTCTTTAAGAAAATCAATGACATCGCCCTTCCAAGTTTTCAATCGATTGGGGAGAATCTCGTACACTGTATCTGTCAATTCTTTAAGGAAATCACGATCATGAGAAACCACCAACAACGTACCATCATACTGAGATAAAGCTTGCTTCAGCACTTCCTTTGATACCAAATCCAAGTGATTGGTGGGTTCATCCATGATCAAAAAATTAGTGGGCTTCAACAACAACTTACATAACGCCAACCGCGCCTTTTCTCCACCGCTCAGCACTTTTACCTTTTTATCAATCTCATCCCTCCCAAACAAAAAAGCACCCAGCAATCCTCTGATCTGTGTTCTAATCTCACCCACCGCTTCATCATCTATGGTTTGAAATACCGTCTTCTCTCCGTCCAATTCCTCACTTTGATTCTGGGCATAATATCCCATCTGGATGGCGTGTCCCCATTCAATATCTCCTTCATGCTCCAACTGACTTAAAATAACTTTAAGCAGGGTGGTTTTTCCCACTCCATTTTTTCCAATCAAAGCAATTTTCTCTCCCCTATTGATCATAAACTCCACATCAGAAAATAATCTTTTCTCACCAAATGCCTTTCCGATATGATGACCCTTTAAAATCACCTTTCCTGCGTGCGGCGCCGGTGGGAAACGCATATTCAAGGATGTAGAATCTATATCATCCACTTCCACCTTTTCTAACTTATCTAATTTCCTGATAAGCGTCTGCGCAAAAGCGGCCTTATCTTTCTTAGCTCGGAATTTATCGATCAACTTTTGGGTTTTCTCCACATACTTAGCTTGATTCGCAGCCGCATTTTCCGCTCTTTCTATCTCCTCTAGTCTTTGCTCAATGTACTTGCTGTAAGAAAACTTATAATCATAAATTCTCGCCTTCGAGATTTCTACCGTTCGCTTGGTAACGGCATCCAAAAAAGTTCTGTCGTGAGAAATTAGTACAATAGCACCTTCGTAGTCGACTAAAAATTCCTCTAACCACTGAATGCTCTCTATATCCAAGTGATTGGTTGGCTCATCTAGCAAAAGTAAATCAGGATTCTTCAACAACAACTTACCCAACTGCACCCTCATTTTCCAGCCCCCACTGAACTCGCTCAATTCTCGATCAAAATCTTCATTCTTAAATCCCAATCCCCGCAAAACACGCTCAATCTTCTCATCCATCTTAGTAGCATCCACCAAACTCAATCGATGGCTGATGGTCTCAATCTCCTCAATCTTGTTGGCATAATCATCACTGGTATAATCCTCATGCACCGCAATGGCATCCATCAACTCGTCCATCCTTTGCTGCATTTCTAAAGTTTCAGAGAACGCCGAAGCGGCCTCTTCTCTTATGGTCACTCCAGACCGGTGCTCCATCTCTTGCGCCAGATAACCAACAGTGGTTCCCCGAGTCATCGCTACACTGCCCGAAGACGGCGTTTGTAATCCCGCTAAAATTTTTAATAGTGTGGATTTACCCGCTCCATTTTTTCCCACCAAACCCATCCTTTCTCTCGGTCCAATGAATAAAGTGATATTGCTGAACAAATCTCTTGATCCAAAATGAACGCTTAAATTCCCAATCGTTACCATAGCGGCGCAAATTTACATCTTATCTCCGAAGGAATAGAAATAAAAAAGCCACCTCAGCGGTGGCTTTTAAATATCTTTCATCAATAATGCCAGAGATCGTGCTCAAAGAGAAATAACTCCTCCTTGATTCTCTCGCTCTCCAATATTTGCTTCAAAGGGTCCACGAAATATTCGGCAATTCTTCTATCGTAAACGTTTTCTTCCTTTACCACATAGGCATTGAACATTCTCTTTTGGAATAAATCATCAAAGGTGATAGGTTGAGAGTTATTATGAAGATTGAACACATCCGCATTGGCGAACAAGTAACGACATTCTGGAAAATACAACCAAAAAATAGTTTGCGTGATTTTCACACCACTCTCCAATTTCTTCTCCACTACTGGGGCTATTCCAATGATTCTAACATAACGCTCAGAACGCTGCTTGTCAAATATCCAATCTTCTTTCAACTCATACATCAACACCTTATCAGACTTTAACTCATTCGTGACATATTTCAAACCCACCTTCTCACCATTTTCATCTAAGGAATCCTCTGGAACCTTGGGATAATAAACATCTTGAATTTGCTCCGCTGTTAATGGGTTTGTAAACTCATCATCATTTTGCCCCATCGCATTGGTGGTATTATAAGCCGTGATTTGACCATCCAAGATACCTTGACGAATTAAATCGAACAAACAATAACGCCCCTTGATTGGAATGGTTGGATAATACAAAGAGAAATTCATTTTCTGCTTCAAGTCAATTCGCTCCCAAATTCTTCTTTTCCACATCACGTCAGCTTGACGCAAGTGAGGATAAGGAATTA
Organism: Flavobacteriales bacterium; assembly: GCA_947464415.1. Lineage (GTDB taxonomy): Bacteria > Bacteroidota > Bacteroidia > Flavobacteriales_D > Sanyastnellaceae > CAMCTV01. Next base: position 14,189 of record CANHWU010000040.1, on the reverse strand, counting down.
CTCTGCGCGTTGGGTTGTGCTCTGGAACATAAGCTCCATCTAAAGCCGTCTGAGCGTTGCTGAAATAAGCAAAACCCAACACAAATACCCAAATGATCAAGAAGCTCTTTTTCATATTTTCAATTTTAATCCACCAATTTCAAAATGATATTATTCAATTTTCGGTCAGCTCCATCAGGACCCACCGCGATAATATTGATAAATCCAATTTGTGCGTTGTTCTTTGCTGCTGAAATAGCCGCCTTCATTTCTGAAGTCAAGGTATTTCCATTGCCCATGAATTCTTTGTAGTTTCCACCTGAGAAAACATAAAACTTAAAACTCTTGACAGAATAAGAAATGCCTTCAAATAAGAAATCTGAATCCAACTTTGCAAAAATCTTATCATTGGCTGAAGCAGCCGTTCTTTTAATTTCCGTGTCACTGGCCTTTCTTGTAGCAAACTCCGGATTGGGGTCTGGAAGACGCTTCAAACGAAATGGCTTCGAGCCCATATTCTTCATTTCACCATTCACCTCAGCACTCACCGTGATGGTGGCTTCTTTGACTGATGGGGAAGGATCTGGGGACGCCATGTACGTTCCATTTCCTGAAGGATTGAATGCCGCACAACCTTGACAAGTAGCTACAATCTTTCCATTCGCACCAGGAACCGATACTTCGATAGGATTTTCCACACCTTTGTACATCACATTACACTTAGAGGCATTGACCACAGCTACCGGCTCACCTACAAAAAATGGAGGCACAATGAAAGGAATGTACTCTGGCTTACCATTCTTCATGTATTCGATTTGCCCTTTGTAAGCGTGTTCCCCAACCGAAAGTCCTCCTGTACTTACCTTGAAATGGCATTTACCTTCATTGTCTGATTCCGCTTCAGGAGATCTACCTGCCACATCAAATACGGTAGCTACGGCGTCTCGGCTTGCTTCTCCAGCCATGTAGATCTTTGATTTGCTTGAGCGATTGTATGCCGCCAAGTACACCTCCGCCTCAAACTCACCTCCACGAATGATGTAGCTTTGCTTGGGCACTACCGCCACCGTGATATCCGAAAACTTCATATCCGTAGCATTGATACCTTGTGCCAAAGCCATACACACGTTATTCTTCACATTCATCACGTCTGTTTGATACTTGGTGATATTTGCCAACACCGCTACCAAAGGCATATGATAAAAATTATTCACCTCCCAAGATTCTTCCTTTCCTTCTGAATCAAAATAAGGGCCATCAAACGTAAATGTGTTCTTGATAGCCTCTTGCATATCCTCAGGAAGTGTAAAAGTAGCTTGTCCACTATCTGCCCTTTGTATTTGAATGGCTAATAAATCATCTCTGAATTTCAGCAAATGATTTTTAAAATCCACCGCTGAGAATGGATCTGCACGCGGGGTGGCAGGCTCATGCCCAATCAACAATGAGGTATTGTTCTGATTTTCGTCTGGTTTGGTAATGATCAACTTACCATCTGCATTTTTCTCATCGGGCATGATCGCGATCTTCTTACCGCCCTCCTCTTTCATGAACTCCTCAAATCCTTCTCCCGTTTCGTTTCCTTTGTCTGAGGAAGCCATAACACGGCCCTTCATTTCTTCAATGTAGGCCATTAATTCCGTTGCCCACTTGTCTACCTCAGCCACTTTTTGCTGGAAGGGAACCGCTTTGGCCCCTTCAGTAGATGCGTTAATCCCATCAATCGTTCTCCGAGACTTCTCTTCCAAAATGGAATTGGTCTTCGTTAAACCTTTATTAATCTGAATGAATGCATTCAATACATCCTTAGATATGTTCATCGCCAACAGGGCAGTCAAAACCAGGTACATCATCCCGATCATCTTCTGCCGTGGGGTTTCTTTACCACCTGCCATTTCTTAAGCTTTTAATTTAATGATTATTTTTCTTTGCAATCAATAATTAAGAACGTGCAGTTCCCATTGCGTTCAACATATTGGCGTAAACATTATTCAATGTCTTCAAGTTAGTCGCCAATTCAGAAATGTTCTCTTTGTAACGCTTGGTATCTTCAACAGACTCCGAAAGATTACTCACCAAATGATGCATATCACCAAACATCGCTCTTGTTTGAGCCAATTCTGTCAACTGTAACTCGTACATGCTATTCAAAGCAGCCAAATTCTCGGACATCTTCTGCAAATGTGCACCTGTAGTAGCTCCGCTCTTCGCTTGCTCAGCCATTCCTGTTAAACTCTCCGAAACTTGAGCGTAGGTATCTGCCAAATTCGAAACCTTGCCAGAAGCATTTCTCAAAGTGCTCGCGTATTCTGTTGAAGCCGCAGCAGCATCAGAAGTTTCGCTTAACTGACGGGCATTTTGACTAAATGTACGCATTCCATCACCCAAACTTTGAATCAACTCCGGATCAACTTTTGCTTCCTCCAACATCTTGTCTAATTGCTGAGACATACTGCCATCTTTTGCCTTTGCCTTGTGCGCGTCACCATGGCCGTGACCATGCTTCTTACCATCTTCTGGAACCGCTAATTCTGGATACACCAATGTCCAATCTGGATCTTCGTGAATAGGCTCAAAAGAGGAGAAGATAAAGATCAATGCTTCCACAGACAATCCCAATACTAAGAAGAATGACGCCCCTGGCCAGTGCTGAATTTTAAACATCGCACCGACAATTACTACTGCCGCTCCATTCCCATACAATTTTGACATAAAGTTTTTCCACGCCTTGCTTCCTGGTTTCATAGCTTTTCCTTTTTTTTAAAATTTTATCTAGTTGTTGTTGTTTTTTATTTTTTATTCCATATCCATAGGTGCGTTGAACTCACCATCATTGGATGATTTACCTCTACCCAAATAACTCATTACACATCTGAATCCTATGTACGACTTGGCTGTATCCTGATACTCATACGATCTTGTACCTGTCTGAATAAAATACCCAATATCCTTCCAACTTCCACCACGAATTACTTTTCTTTTCAACGAAGGAGGATCACTGGTAGTTGAACGGTACTGATACTCAGGACTTAAATCATGACTGAACTCATAAACACTTTCATCATAAGCTGTATTGGTCCACTCCGCAACATTACCCGCCATGTTGAACAAGCCATAATCGTTGGGCGAATAGGAGAAGATAGGTACCGTGTGACAACCGTTATCTTCAACATAGTCACCATGCATTGGCTTAAAATTGGCCAATGGACACCCCAAATAGTTTCTTGTGTAAGGACCACCCCATGGATAAGGAGATAATTCTAAACCTCCACGAGAAGCATATTCCCACTCCGACTCAGAGGGTAATCTGAAGCGTTGAATATAAGAAAGTCCATTTTTATGACGGAACTCATTCATGATTTGGCTTCTCCAAGCACAGAAAGCTTGACATTGGCCCCAAGACACACCCACAACAGGATAATCATCATACGCAGGATGCCAAAAATAATTCTCTGTCAGGGGTTCATTAAAACCATAAGTAAAATCATGGATCCAGACCAAAGTATCAGGATAGATATTGATTTCCTCTTCTATGATAAATTTGCTGCGATCATTATGACCTTTAAACGAATGTAATTGATCCAAAGTATTAGGATTACTGAATTCATCTTTCCCCTCTTTTCTTGAAGCTGCTTGTAAATCAATCCACCAGTAACGATACTTTAACTTACGAGAGTCGATTTCCCAACGATCGTAAAACTTTTCCGCTCCTTGCAAAAAGAAATTATCATAGATCAGATCAAATACCTCATCATTCGATAAATCTATTTGCTCATCCCAATTGAGTACATAGCCCTTATTAACGAAACGTTCAAACTCACGACCATCCTCTCTTTCCTTCTGAGAATAACCCTCAATGTCGTTTTGGGCCAAGATGTCCAACATCAAAGAATCCTTTACCCAGTTGACAAATTGTCTGTATTCATTATTGGAAATTTCTGACTGATCCATGTAAAAGGCTGGGATGGTCACTGTTTTAGCGCGACTATTCAGTGCATAAGGAACATCCTCATCAGAGGGTCCCATGGTAAATGACCCGAAATGAATGTAGTTCATTCCATAAGGATTGGCCTGTACCCACTCTTCTCTTGGATAAGCACCTACCAATTCTCCTCCTGCCGGAGCGTAGCAACTAGATATCGTTGCAATGATTAAAAAATACAAAACCGCTTTTTTCATGATTTCCTATTTTAAATTTTCCCCTTCACCAATCTTCCTGAGCAAAAACTTCTTACGAACATATAACCACTTTTGTTTCAATTTATTTTAGTAAAGAAAACGCGGATTGACATGATATGTCTTCAACGGCTCCTTACTAACACTGAAACCATAACTTAAAAACACCTCATGAGATCCAGCGCTGTAATCGCGGATGTCAGAAGTAGTAACATCATAACTATACCCCATTCTGAAAGTTTGATTGAAAGTAGTTCGTCCAGAAACTTTCTCTGCAAAAACTTTCTGGAAACCCACCATCGGAGCCACCGCATCACCCGGACGGAAAGAAAGACCTCCCCACAACATATTCTTGAACAGCACATTGGCATTTAAATCGTAAGCAGGCTTGGCATTCCAATCCGATTTGAGCATGAGGTTGGTGCGCAAAACCATATTGGCATTCAATGGCTGGTCGAAACCTCCCACAATATAAGTATGTCGGGCCATTTTGTAATTCAGATCCTCTAAATTTGAAGCAGGTAAGTGTGTACCCGAAATACCGAAATAAAAACGATTGGGTTTATAAAAAGACAGACCGTAAGAGGCATCGAATGCCGTGGAAGATTGACCGTAATAAAGTGAATTTTGGTCAGCCGGATTTAACAATGGATCGTTTTGATCAATATAAACCCACTGCGTTCCCAAACGTTTATTTAAAGCCCCTAATTGGAAACCGAAACTCAATTTCATTGCTCCAACACTTTGATGGTAGGCAAAACTTGCACGAAACATATTGTTTTGCTCTTGACCCAATTGCTCTGAAATGGTAGACAATCCAAAACCAATCAATTGCTCTCCGACAGGGGCATATCCATTATAATTGAATAAAAATGTCTTTGGATCTCCACCAAATCCCGCCCATTGTGTACGATGAAAAGCTTGTAAAGTGTGCAATTTCTCAGCACCAGCAAACGCGGGATTGAAAGAAATCTTATCAAACATCCATTGCGTAAACTGAGGATCTTGCTGCGCAAAACCACGACCCGCAAGGAATACAAACAATATGAGGATAGCTTTTTTAGTAGTCATTATTCTCTTTTTTTTCCTTCATTCAGTGACAAAACACCAAATGAAGAAATGCTAAAGTAGAAAAACTTTTCAACTTTACCAAAAAAAATTAAAAATCATAAAAAGATTAGGCAACCTTTTCAAAACCAAAGCGTCGCACCATTCTGTTTAAATCAATTTCTGAAAGGTTCTCCACCATCGATCAGGCATCTCTTGTTCCAATGCCAATTCATAATCTTCATAAGTGCAGGGAACCAAATGATGGCGCTCATATTTCTCTGTACTTCCGGCGGGATAGGGCACATCCATCCACCACCTCCCTGACATTGGACTCTTGTAGAATACTAAGGTGTCTCCAGATTCGTCCAATAAAACTGAGTATTGTATGTATTCAGAATAGTCGGCCTTTGGAAAATCTCCTTTCCGTTGTAAAAACCCTTCTACAAAGCACCAGATGATTTGTGCCAACATATTGGCTGACTGCCCATCTCTGTCCAAACTAGGGTTGAATTCATAAAAACCAATGGAAGTCAATTTATCACTCATCCCTGCATACCTCGCCATTTGAGCCATCTCATTGCCGAAAAAACCATTAGGAGAGGCCGTTCCCACACCCGGAAACTCCGACTGACGAATACTCGACAAGTCAATGGATATCATATCTGCGTTGCGGATGACGGGTTCAATTCCTTTCAGATTTCCTTGAACCTCACCCAATCGTGTAGCATCAAAGTACATTTTCTTCACCAATGTCAATAAATCGGGATCCGTTAAATACCGCTGATGTCCCAAATTACTATAATTGAAAAGATAATTTGGCCGATGTAAAACAATTTTATTCAAGTAACCCTGCGAACTTTGATCGTCATGACTCGTTGCAAAATCAAGTCTTGCATCTATGGTTACCAAGTTAATGGTTTGCTCTAACTTCTCGTATGCAAGATAATTAGCATAGGTAATATCTTGAGAACCTCCAACAATGACAGGAACAATCTGCTTTTTGATCAAGCCCTCACAAATACTACGCACAGCAAAATAAGTATCCTCTACCGTTTCACCCGGCTCCACTACACCAAGATCTGCCCATCCGGAGGGTAAATCCCATTTTGTCAAATAATACAACTTATCTCGCAGGGTGTCTCCGGCCTCACCGCAACCCTTATTGTAATTTGAATTTCTATCTTCCAACACATTGAAAAAAGCCAACTTTACTCCATTCCAGTCAAAATCTTCCTCACCCCGATAAAAAGTCACATCATGAAAAAGAGCCGAGGGCGGGACAGTATTCTCATCCTTTTCATGCCAGGCACTTCGTTTTAAAAAAATAGAAATATCCATTGGACTAAAGTAGTGTCCGAGCACATCCGTGGAGAAATGTCGTGCAAGACATTTCAACATTGATTTGTGATAGAATGAGGCCGACTATTACTTTTTCTTGACCGATTTCTTAACGGCCGACTTTTTGGCAGCTGGTTTTCTAGGAGTTGCTTTCTTCACAGGAGCCTTCTTTGCCGCCGCTTTTGTCGGCTTCTTTTTTCCCGAAGGTTTCGTTTCTGCAAAGATGGCCAAAACTTCATCTAACGAAAGCTGATCCGCTTCTGTTCCTTTAGGAATTTTATAGTTGTCATTTCCACATTTGATATAGGGACCAAATCGACCTCTGATGATTTGAATCTCAGGGCGTTCTTCAAAAGTTTTGATCAAATTGGCATTGACCCCATTGATTTTATCCTCAATCAACTGAATGGCTCTAGGAAGCTCAATAGTACCCGGATCATCCCCATCCTTGGTTTTGATGGAGGCGTAAGTTTTGTCCCATTTCACATAAGGGCCAAATCTTCCCAAGCCTACAGTTACCGATTTACCATTCCACTCTCCCAAATGCTTTGGGAACTTGAAAAGATCCAATGCCTCTTCGAGCGAAATACTGGCGATACTTTGGTTGGTTTTTAGAGAAGCATATTTCTTTTCTGCATCCTCTGCATTTCCAATTTGCACGATAGGACCAAATCTACCAATTCTTGCTATCACTAATTTCCCAGATGCAGGATCCGTTCCCAATTCGCGCTCTCCCGAGGCCCTTGAGGCGGTCTCTATGGTTGCACTGACAGATTGGTGAAATGGCTCATAAAACTTGCGCAACATTTCTTGCCATTGCAATTTTCCTTCCGCGATGATGTCAAATTCTTCCTCGACATTGGCCGTGAATCGATAATCTAAAATTGTAGGAAAATAATTCACTAAAAAATCATTCACTACCACCCCAATATCCGTTGGAAATAATTTTCCTTTATCCACACCCGTTCTTTCCGACTTGACCTCGGATTTTATTTCGTCCCCTTTCAGGGTAATGACCTCAAACGAACGCAGTATCCCCTCCAACTCCTTCTTCTCCACATATCCTCTCTGCTGTATGGTGCTGATGGTCGGTGCATATGTAGAAGGGCGACCAATCCCCAATTCCTCCAATCTCTTCACTAAACTCGCCTCGGTATATCTGCTTGGCTTTTGTGTAAATCTTTGCGTAGCGGTAATCTCTTTTCTCCATAATACTTGACCGATAGTCATGGCAGGTAACATCCCTTCCTCTCCACCCTCCTCAGTATTATCATCATCGGTACTCTCCATGTACAACTTTAAAAAACCATCAAACTTGATGACTTCCCCCTTGGCTTGCATCAACTCAGGAGTGGTGGAAATGGATATGGTAGCGGTGGTCTTTTCTAATTCAGCATCTGCCATTTGACTGGCCAAAGTGCGTTTCCAGATCAAATCATACAACTTACGCTCACGATCATCTCCACCAGCAGAACGAACCGACATCTCCGTAGGGCGAATGGCCTCGTGAGCCTCCTGTGCTCCCTTGGCCTTAGAAGTAAACTGTCTAGTCTTGGAATATTTATCACCGAACGAACGTGAAATTTCCTCCTTGGCCGCATCCAATGCGAAAGTGGAGAGGTTCACACTGTCTGTTCTCATGTACGTAATCTTTCCCGCCTCGTATAATTTTTGCGCCAACGCCATGGTGGCAGACACGCTGAAACCCAATTTTCTTGCTGCTTCTTGTTGTAAAGTAGAGGTGGTGAATGGAGCGGCAGGGGTTCTCTTGGCGGGCTTGGTTTCTAAATCCTTCACCGTAAAAGTTGCATTTTTACACAACGCCACAAAAGCATTGGCCTCATCACTATCCTTTAACTTTTTAATTAAATCTGCCTTAACTACCTGTGCTTGTGCATCCTGAGAAGTATTGAAAAAACCTCTCACGTTATAAAATGCATTGGACTGAAATGCCTCGATCTCGCGCTCTCTTTCTGCAATGATTCTCACTGCTACACTTTGTACGCGTCCTGCACTCAAGGAGGGTCTTACTTTTTTCCACAATACAGGAGATAATTCAAAACCTACTAAACGATCCAATAATCTCCTTGCCTGTTGCGCATTCACCAAATCTAAATCCACTTTTCTGGGATTTTCGATGGCATTCAAAATAGCCTTCTTGATAATTTCATGGAAAACAATTCTTTTGGTTTTGGTCTCTGGAATTTCCAATGCTTCCATCAAGTGCCAAGAAATGGCTTCTCCCTCGCGGTCCTCATCCGTTGCCAACCAAACCACCTCTGCCTTTTGTGCTAATTTCTTTAGTTCACGCACCATGTCACGCTTATCCTCCGTCACCTCATAACTCGGTGTAAAATCTTTTGTCAAATCAATGGCTTGATCCTTTTTTGGTAAGTCTCTGACATGGCCCATACTTGACTTCACGATAAAGTCTTTTCCCAAATAACCCTCAATAGTCTTGGCCTTGGCCGGAGACTCCACTATCACCAAATTTTTGCTCATTCCAATTTTATTTGACGGCGACAAATGTATAGGTATTTCCTCCTTTTATCAAAAATTCATATACGGGCATGACAAATAGGCATATCTTTGCATACTATATTAACATTCAAAACAGCCATACACTGTGGAGGAAAAAACACTCGATGAAAACCGCCAAGGAGAACTCCTGATGGTGGAAGAAAACGCGCTTCCCTTAGCGCCTAAAAACGGAAAAAAATTGCTTTTGGAAAGCTACGGCTGCCAGATGAATTTTTCCGACAGCGAAATTGTAGCGTCCATATTAACCCAACAAGGATATACCACCACACGCGATGCAGAAGAAGCAGATTTGGTGCTGATGAATACCTGTGCTATCAGAGACAACGCTGAGCAAAGGGTAAGAGGCCGATTACAGTTTTTTAGCGGACTCAAAAAAAAGCGACCTCATTTACAAGTAGGAATTTTGGGCTGCATGGCGGAGCGTCTGAGAGAAAAATTACTGGAAGAAGAAAAACTAGTGGATCTGGTGGTGGGCCCAGACGCCTATCGTGATCTGCCCAATCTGCTTGACAACTTGGAAAGCGGTCAAAAAGGAGTCAACGTTTTATTGAGCCGAGAGGAAACCTATGCGGAAATCACCCCTGTGCGACTCAACACCAACGGGGTAACCGCCTTCATCTCCATCATGAGGGGATGTGATAATATGTGCAGCTTCTGTGTAGTTCCCTTTACAAGAGGACGAGAGAGAAGCAGAGATGCTGAAAGCATCGTCAATGAAGCACGAGATTTATTCCAACAAGGATATCGTGAGGTAACCTTGCTCGGGCAAAATGTGGACAGCTATAAGTGGAACATCAATAACAAGGGAGAAATTAGTGACCCTTCAAAGCCAACCGTTAATTTTGCTCAATTAATGGAAAAGGTGGCCCTCATCCATCCGGATTTGAGAGTGCGTTTTAGCACCAGCCATCCCAAAGACATGACAGATGAGGTGCTTCAGGTAATGGCCAAGTACGAGAATATTTGCAACTACATCCACCTACCCGTACAAAGCGGCAATACTGATGTGTTGAAAAAAATGAACCGCGGATATACCCGTGAGTGGTATTTGGAAAGAATCGCAGCCATCCGCCAATACATGCCAGATTGTGCGATCTCCACCGATGTCATTGCAGGATTTTGTGGAGAGACAGAAGAACAGCACCAAGACACATTATCCCTCATGAAAGAAGTGGGCTATGATATGGCATATATGTTTAAATACAGCGAACGCCCCAAAACTTTGGCGGAAAGAAAATTTGAGGATGACATTTCAGAAGAAATTAAAGGCAGAAGATTGAAGGAAATCATCGACCAACAAATGACCCACAGCGCGGCTTGTACACAAAAGCACATAGGTAAAATCCAGCGCGTGTTGGTGGAAGGTACATCCAAAAAATCTACCGAACATTTGTATGGAAGAAACAGTCAAAATGTAGTGGTGGTTTTTCCCAAAGGAAATATTGCGCCTGGCGACTATGTGGATGTTCAAATGCAAGCTTGTACTTCCATTACCCTCAATGGAAGCGTAGTTCAACACTATCCAAGAGTGATATAAAACATGGAAATCCAAAGTGTAAAACAAAGATTTGGCATCATTGGAAACTCCCCATTGCTCATCAGAGCTTTGGAAATAGCGGTGCATGTTGCACCCACCAACATCTCCGTTCTCATCAATGGGGAAAGCGGAGTAGGAAAAGAGAATATTCCCAAAATCATTCATCATCTGAGCAGTCGTAAACACGGCCCCTACATTGCCGTCAACTGCGGAGCCATTCCGGAAGGAACCATCGACTCGGAATTGTTTGGACATGAAAAAGGATCCTTCACTGGTGCTCATGACGCCCGCAAAGGATATTTTGAAGAAGCCAATGAGGGTACTATTTTTTTGGATGAGGTAGCCGAGCTTCCTCACAGCACACAAGTGCGATTGCTTCGCGTTTTGGAAACAGGTGAGTTTATCCGTGTGGGATCCTCCAAAGTGCAAAAGACCAATGTTCGTGTAGTGGCCGCTACCAATGAAAACTTTGAGCGCGCCATTCAATCTGGGAAATTCAGAGAGGACTTATTTTACCGATTGAATCAAGTACCTATTGCCATGCCTCCGCTTAGGGAACGCGGAAATGATGTCGTCTTGTTGTTTAAAAAATTCGCCGCTGATTTTTCCGAAAAATACCGAGTTCCCAGCCTTCAATTGACACCAGAAAGCGAGCAGATGCTCCACCAATATCATTGGCCTGGTAATGTCCGACAACTCAAGAATATCACAGAGCAAATGAGTTTGTTGGAACATGAACGATGGGTTTATCCTGAAACTTTATCCGCCTACTTACCTCAGGCCAATCTGGGTCAAAATGGATTGATCAAACAAAACCACTCCAACCAAGATTTTTCAGAGAGAGAGATCTTGTACAAAGTGTTGTTTGACATGAGAAACGATATTACGGATTTGAAAAAATTGGTTTTGGGTATTATTCAAAATGGCGTCAACATTGGAGAAAATCCAGAAAATGCCGCCATTTATCAACGAATTTTCTCTCCGGAAAACACCTCTTCTGTCTATGCTGAAATTCATGATAACCCCGTGATTACAGTGAACCCCACTGGTTATCATCCTGCCCCGATTGTGATGAACCATCCCGTACAGCATGAAATTGTAGAGGAGACTTTATCATTGAGCGATACGGAGAAAGAAATGATCCGAAAAGCTTTGCAGAAACATAAAAATAGAAGACGCAATGCTGCCAAAGAACTCGGTATTTCCGAGCGAACACTTTACCGAAAAATCAAAGAATACGATCTCGGCAAATGAGATGGAGTTTGTACATCATATTGTTTTTACTGAGCAGCTGCCAGGTCAATTACTCCTTTACCGGAGGACAATTCAGCGGAGCAGAAAGTTTTAGTGTGAATTATCTCAAGCCCCAAACGGCCTTGGCCTCTCCTGCTTATTGTCAGCAATTAACAGAGGGGCTCAAAGATTACCTCTTGGCACAAAGCCCTTTAAAAATTGTGACACAAAATGGCGATCTTCAGTATGAAGGGAGCATCACGGAATACAATGTTGTGCCCATTGCCGCACAAGGCAATGAAGTGGCTTCTTTATCCCGATTGTCCATTACGGTAAAAATCAAATACACCAACCTTTTAGAAAAGGAACTTAACTTTGAAAAAACCTTTACCAAGTACGCAGATTTTCCAGCAGGACAAGATTTATTTTCCGTTCAAACCGAATTATGGTCGTCTATCAACGATCAATTGATTCAAGAAATTTATAATGCAAGTGTTGGCAACTGGTAATACAATCACCGCACCCCAACTGCAGCGCTGGTTGCAGCATCCAGATTCTCTGACCATGGAGGATGCAGAAGCGCTGCAACAATTGCATCAGCAATACCCTTGGATGTCGTCTACACATAAGCTCCTCGCTTATTGGGCCAAGAAAAATAACCTTTCTAATTTCACTTATTGGAACCAATATGCTGCATTGACCAGCAGCAATAAGCATGAGCTTTTTGATTTGATTCACAGTATCTCCACCCAAGAACCAGCTCCATTTGTGGAGGCCATCCCTTGGGTAGAAACCACAGACATTGTAATCACTCCCCCTTCCGAAAAAGTGGAGGTAGAAAAAGAAAAAACTGCCCCTTCTCTCGCCGATTTGGTAATGGAAGAAGATGGCTTGACCTTGTCTCCTGCGCCTATCCCATTGGAATGGGATTCCATTCCCTTGGAAGTTCCCAAGGAGAGCGAAGAAGAACAGAAATCTTCTTTACTCACTGAAGAAGAGATCAAAGAATTCGAGACCTTGACAATCGACCCTATTGACCTTGGAGAATTGGGCCACGATATCATGAGCAAGGCCATCAGCAGCTCCATAGAATTGGAAGTCAGTGAGCCACTTCTCACAGCGTCAACAGAAATCCAAACTGACCATAAGGCCAAAATAGCCGATGGTACAACCGCAGATTGGGGAGATGACTTCCTGAATTTTATTGCCGAGTCCATAGGAGAAAAAGCAACTCCCACCGCTGATGATAACATCCAAGAAACCAAAACACCCGATGTGATAGAGCGGTTTATACAAAAAGAACCACAAATTACCCGAGGGCGTTTATTGGACTTTGAAGTGGGCAATATGGCCAAAGAAAGTTTGGAAGAAGATTACAACTTGGTGACCGAAACCATGGCTAAACTATACGCCAAGCAGGGAAAAATTGAAAAAGCAAGAAAGGCCTACAAAAAGTTAATTGAGCTTTTTCCAGAAAAAAGTATTTACTTTGCAACCCAATTGAAGAATTTAAACAAGAAAAATCAATAAAATGGAAAACACAATTATTATTCTAACAGTGATCGTTGCTCTATTATTGGCTGTGGTGGTATTGATACAAAACCCAAAAGGCGGCGGATTGACCTCCGGCTTTCAAGGATCTCAAATAGGCGGCGTTCAACAAACCGCAGACTTCTTGGAAAAAGCCACTTGGTATTTGGCTATTGGTTTATTTGTGCTTTGTATGCTCAGCGCGAGCTTTAGCTCTACGAGTAAATTCAGCACAGAAGATGAAGCACCTACTGAGCAACAAGACGCGCCTGCAGAAGCTCCTGCGCAATAAAATATTGATCTCATTCTTTCAAAAATGTCAGTATGTCCGCATGCTGACATTTTTTATTTTGAGGTCTGCCATTTTTTCGCCATTTCACCCCCCTTTTTCAAATGGCACAGCAAATGATAAACGCTCCGCATAACTTTAAAATTTAAGTAGTATGTCAATCAATGTAAAACCAATCGCAGACAGAGTGTTGGTGGAACCCGCTCAAGCAGAAACCACCACCGCTAGCGGTATTATCATTCCGGATACCGCCAAAGAAAAACCACAAAGAGGAATCGTTGTGGCCGTGGGAAATGGAAAAAAAGACGAACCCATGACCGTCAAAGCTGGAGATTCCGTTTTATATGGCAAATATTCCGGCACCGAAATCACCCTAGAGGGTAAAGACTATCTCATCATGAGAGAGTCTGATATTTTAGCAATTATCTAATTTAAAAATTTAAAAATCATGGCAAAAGAAATAACCTTTGATGTAGCGGCGAGAGAAAAATTAAAAGCCGGAGTAGATGCATTGGC
>CANHWU010000039.1 GCA_947464415.1 Flavobacteriales bacterium | reverse complement strand
CACTCCAACTCGAAAGCTCCATGTGAAAGAAAAATGTTGCTCCCAATAATAACCATGCCCCTAGGTGAAAGGGAAACGCGTTCCACCAAATTTGCATTGAGTTTTTATTCAATTTTAGCTTTAAATATTGCCACCCCACCCAACTGTGTTGTCCCACGAAATACAAGCCAAAAGCAAAAACCAATGGAAGAAAACTGGAAACCCATAGCATCGCAATGGTGAACATCCATGCAAGGTTTCTCTTGAATAATGCCAACAGCAACCAGGGAAATAAAATCCAAGAATAGTGACTGGAAACCTCAAATGAGATATTCATTTGTGACAATATTGAAGTAGTTTCCACGGAATGAGTGGTAAAAAGATACAACAAAACACTGCATCCCCACAACCAAGACAAAGAACTCTTCAAACCCCATACATATCCATCGCCGCTGCCAAAATGCCAACCCGAGAAAACAATGAAAAAAAACAAAGCCAGGGCTGGAACAAAATACCACAACACACCCATCATGCACATTAGCATTAGATACTGTCCGATAAAAATCGCTCTACTTTTCAACCCATTCCCACCATCTAAAAGGTGATCGACAGCCCCATGTGGCATCCCTATGGCCACCATACCCAAAGCTAGCAAAGAATATCCAAAAATATTTTGAATGAAAGTACTATTTCCCATTACAACCAAGACAGATGACAAAATGAGCAAGCTTAAAGGATGAAACATCTTTGAATAGCTACAGCCCGCCCATGCGGCTCTTAAAAACGGGATTTTGGGAAGACGCGAAAAAATCTTCATTTCTTGCCAAATAGTCGTTTTTTCGTCTAAAAACTGAAAGGTATCTGGTAATGCTACTTTTGAAAATAAGGTTTGAAAAATCCCTTTGCCTTGCTGTGGATCATGAGATAAAATATGCAACAACAACTGATCATACCAAGCAAACCGGCTAGCTGTTTTCGGCCCTGTCGAAGTCTCCGAAACAAAAGCTTTTGGACATTCTTTTTCTAACTCGTCCAAACATCTTTCGGCATGATCATACATCTTTCGAAATGCATAACCTGTACTGGGCTTGAGCAATCCCGCTCTCGTTCCTATCGGAATGGTCAATTTTGGACTGGATAATTCAAGACGAGCATTGGACATCGGAATGCATCCATACTCAGAAGCCACAATTTCTACCTCGCCAAAATGCTTACCGATATAGGCTTCCAACATTTCCTGCGCCTCCTGCTGCTCAATCTTTTGTTTACCAAAACGAGTAAACTCCACCAAAATTCGCCCATCCAAAAAGGGAAGAACATACATGAATTGACATTGACCATTTTGAGGAATTTCGAAATCCATCAGTCGAAAGGTGTCACTGATGAAGTGAGCTGTTTTCGGCCGAACAAACCAACCTACAAAGCTCTGATGTATATGATAGAATCCTGCATCGTTCGATGCAAAAGAAGAAGGTCTAGAATCAAAAATATAATCACTACAAAAAATATCGCTCGCGGTGTGCACCTTTTTTTTGTCACCCTCTTCATCAATCGCATCCACAAGACCCTCGATAAATACTACACCATTGTTATTTCCCACAGAGCGCGTATGCTGCCACAAAACTGAACTTTCCACACCATGATATTGATAGGGAGACATAGATAAACTTTGTCCTCGCATCACCTCACAATGGCTCCATGAATCTGAGATAATCTCTTTTAAATCCCTTTGAATACTATCCTTGTCTGAAGACCAAAAACAAAAGGTCTTTTGAGGCAATTGCTGCAGAAGAGGCTCTATTACCACTACACGCTTACCCCTTAACCAACCCCTTCTATCCATCGCTAGTAGCAGCAAACAAGAAGATGCTCCCATACCGATGATAACAGCATCCGCATGAACTTCCGTTTTATTGAAGCTCATTTGACTCATTCCGACACAAGAATAAAGAAAGGGTGCTCCTTGCGGAGACACCCTTTCACTACTAAACAAATGAAATTAACCATTAATCTTCATTTCTTGACAAAGCATAGATCACCAAACCAAAACCAATTTTATTGATGGCATCCGCAATGTTATACACGATGTCCATAGCGTGCGAAGCCGCGGCTGGATCTGCAACCAATTGCATACCGAACAAACCACCTGGAGTTCCTAGGATATATCCCAAAGGATAAATAGCCCAACCCACTAAAACAAACCAAGCCAAAACACGCGTAGCCTTTGCTACTTGCGCACCTGCAGTTTGAGCCAATGAAGCCACTTCTCCAAACCAAATCAAGTAAGCAATGTAGAAATAAGCTCCACCTGAAATAACTCCCCACATCACACTGTGATCGCGGTCAATGGTCTCACCAAAGTATCCCGTAACCAACATCACCAATGAAGCAAAAATCAATTTCCATAACAAGGCTACTTTAGCACCCGCCTTTTTGGTAATCAAATAAAACTCCACGCACATCAAAGGCACCGTTAAAATCCAATCCACATAACGGAAGAACGTAGGTGATTCACCGGTCTCTAAATTGTACCCACGCATGTAATAATAATGCACGGCTGCAATGAAGGTGATTAAACCAGAAACGAGAACAGACGTTCTCCATTTGGGAGAAGTGTTGTTCAATTCAAAAAAGAAGAATACTGACGCGGCCATCATAGCCATTGTTCCGATAAAGAACGTGAATGCAACATAGTTGTCGCTAGCAATTTTTAAATGCTCCATAGGTTTTTGTTTTTTGGTTTTCCTACTCTGTTGAGGCTTTTCGGTTTCGCCTTTGTACGGTAGTACAATTTCTTATTATAAAATAGTGGGGGGGGCTCAGCCGCCCCCCTGTATTATTTATTGCTTTACAATCGTGATATTTTCCATCCCAGCATCACCTGTCAATTGCATTAGGTACAATCCAGAAGGCAAATGATGCACACTCAAAGATTGTCCATTCATTGCTCTTCCGCTTTCCATCAATCTTCCGCTCATATCATAAATTGTAAAATTGACTGGAGACGAAGTGTTGATTGTGATAAATTCCACCGCAGGATTCGGATAAATGCTGATGTTCATTTCAGATTCATTATTCACATTGTTAGAGGTGGGTAGCAATACTCTGTCAATGACATGAACCACACCGTTGTCAGACAACACATCTGCTAGGGTTACGTTGGCATCATTGATCATCACACCATTCATTAAGGAGACATTAACAGAAGCGCCATTAACAGTAGCAACAGGGCCTGCGACCAATTGTGTAGACAAAACTTCAGTCGCCAACACATGATAAGTCAAAACTTCAGTCAAGTTAGGCAAGGCCAAAATACCATTAATATCTGTACCCAAATCAGCAGCCAAAGAATCAAAAGCCGCATTGGTTGGAGCAAATACAGTAAAGGAAGCCAAAGGATTGGTCAAAATAGGCAAAAGCTCTTCTGACACAACTGCCGTTGCTAATGTGGTAAAGCCATTATCCAAAGCCACGTCTACAACGGTCTCAGCAGGTAATACAACTGCATTGAGAACATGAACAACCCCATTATCTGCCATCACATCTGTCAATACTACTTCTGCTTGGTTGACAAACACATTGCCCGTGGAAGTAACGGTCATCTTCAACGTATTGGTGGCGCTCAGAGGCTGCACAATTGCGCCATTAGTAACATTAGCCGCCATAACCTCACTGCCCAATACATGGTAGGTCAACACATCCGCCAAATTCGGTAAACTCAAAAGTCCTGCAACATTGGTTCCCAAAGCCGTAGCTAGGTTTTCGAAAGCGGTATTGGTAGGAGCAAACACAGTGAAAGAAGCCAATGGATCAGATAAGGCGGGAAGTAATTCAGCGGTGATTACCGCAGTAGCTAAAGAGGTAAAGCCATTGTCCAAGGCAACATCCACAACCGTCTCAGCAGGCAATACCACAGCATTGATTACATGCACCACACCATTATCGGCTGTTACATCGGCTGCAATGACCAGCGCTTGGTTGACATACACATCTCCCATACTGGTGGCCGTCATTTTCAAAGTATTGGTAGAGCTCAAAGGCTGTACAATTGCGCCATTAGTCACATCAGCAGCCATCAACGCATTTCCTAAAACGTGATAAGTCAATACATCGGCCAAATTGGGCAAAGCCAACAAACCTGCGATATCTGTACCCAAGGCAGTGGCTAAATTATCAAAAGCCTCGTTGGTAGGAGCAAATACGGTATAAGAAGCCAAAGGATCAGACAAAGCAGGTAACAACTCCGCTGTGATGACGGCGGTAGCCAATGAAGTAAAACCATTGTTCAAGGCAACATCCACCACCGTTTCAGCCGGCAATACCACTGCATTGATTACATGAACAACCCCATTATCAGCGGTAACATCGGCTGCAATTACCTGAGCTTGGTTGACATAAACATCACCTAAACTGGTAGCAGTCATCTTTAAAGTATTCACACCATTCAAAGGCTGAACGATGGCGCCATTGGTTACATCGGCGGCCATCACCGTGTTTCCTAAAACGTGATAAGTCAACACATCGGCTAAATTGGGCAAAGCCAACAAACCTGCGATATCCGTACCCAAGGCAGCGGCTAAATTATCAAAAGCCTCGTTGGTAGGCGCAAATACAGTGTAAGAAGCCAAAGGATCTGACAAAGCAGGTAATAATTCCGCTGTGATGACAGCTGTTGCCAATGAAGTAAAGCCATTGTTCAAAGCAACATCCACCACTGTTTGAGATGGTAAAACTACTGCGTTGATCACATGCACTACCCCATTGTCTGCCGTAAGATCTGCTGCCGTCACTTGTGCCTGGTTGACAAATACATTGCCTGCAGCCGTAACGGTTAACTTGAGCGTATTAGATGCGCTGAGCGGTTGCACGATCGCGCCATTGGTGACGGCACTTGAGGGCACCGCCGCATCCAAAACATGGTACAAAAGTATATCCGTTAGATTGGGAAGCATCAAAAGACCACTGATATCCGTGCCCAAAGCCGCCGCAATTTGTGTCAAAGCGTTGTCATCTGGGGCAAATACAGTAAGCGAGGCATCAGGATCTTGCAACGCACCAGCCAAACCCTGCTGGAGCAGAGCGGCTTCTAAGTAATTATGGTTGGGACTTGCCGCAATGACATCATCAAATACATTGGTTTGTGCCGACATCTGCAGCACTAAAAATGCTGATGACAGCATTAACCCAATTTTACAATACAGTTTTCTCATGTTTTTTTTGTTTAATTATATAATACAATCATTAAACATAATGAAACTGATAAAGTTCAGTTTTTAACATTTTAGTCAAAAAAAAGTATTTCATTGACACAATTCGAGCGAACATTTTTCTTCTAATAAGAAGCTTCCAAGTTGGCTATTCAATGAAAGGAATAAAAAAAGGGTTAGCTCGCGCCAACCCTTTTCTCACAATCTATTTAACATTACTTCTGCAACATCCAAGGTAAAGTTTTTTGGTCACCATTATTCAATGTCAACACCACATGATACACACCGCTCTCCCATTGAATACCTGAAAGTTTCAACTGACTTTGTCCTTTTACATTACCTCTCTCTACCACTCTACCGCTCATATCCAGTACCTGCCACATCACGTCTTGTTGTTGGCTCCAAACCACATTCAAGTCTCCTGTAGACGGATTGGGGTATACATTCGCTGCGAACGCTAATATCTCCTCAATGCCAACAATGCCATCACAATCCTCATCCACATCATTTCCTGCCACTTCAGTAGCTCCCGGATTGATGTCGGCATCAGCATCATCACAATCCCCCGTGTTAACTGAAAATCCTGCACCTGGATCTGTACAAGATGTGGCAGCCGCTACAGTTCCATAGTCATCTCCATCCGCATCGGTGTAGTAAATAACGAAAGTTAATCCATTATCCAGGGCTCCATCGCAATCATCATCAACATCGTTGCAGCTTTCAGATTCACCCGGGTTGACAGCTACGTTGTTATCGTTACAATCGCCTGTTTGATATGCGCCGCAAGCTACTTGATTGATTGTGCCATATCCATCAGCGTCCAAATCCTCATAGGTAACTGCAGAATCATCGCAATCTTCTGAGTTACTGACATAACCCACCGGCTCTATACAGGCAAAGAATGCATTCTGAACATCGCCAAAACTATCTCCATCCGCATCGGCAAAGTAAGTGTTCAACACAAACTCGTCCACTTCAATGTTACAATTATCATCCACCTCGTTGCAAACTTCCACCGCTCCTGCATTGATTGCATCATTGGTATCATCACAATCTCCTCCTAATTCAACACCACAAGACACTGTATTGGCATTGCCATATCCATCGCCGTCTAAATCTTCATAAGTAACAAGATTATCATCACAATCATTTGCATTCATCACATAACCAACGGGAACTGTGCAAGCATAAGTTGTAGTGTTGATATCTCCAAATCCGTCTCCATCGCCGTCAGCATAAAATTCAGTTTGAACGAACTCATCTATTTCGTTGTCGCAATCATCATCCACCTCATTACAAACCTCAATACCGGCAGGACTTATCATTGCATTCAAATCGCTACAATCTGTGGCGTCTGAAACATATCCGGCTGGAGCAGCACAATCCAAGGTTTCGATAGTCAAATCTCCGAAACCATCCGCATCCGCATCCATATAATACGCTGTTTGCACCCCTTCATCCGTCATTCCAGAGCAGTTATCGTCGATATAATTACAAATCTCGATTCCACCAGGATTGGTATTAGCGGCCGCATCATCGCAGTCTGTATGATCCAATAAACCACAAGGCACCAAGATTTCACTTCCGAATCCATCTCCATCCATATCTTCATAGGTCATCACGCTATCATCACAATCATCGGCATTTGTCACATAGCCAACAGGAAGGGTACAAGCATAAACCGTGTTATTCACATCACCAAAGCTGTCTCCATCCACATCTGCATAAAATTCTGTTTGTACAAACTCATCTACTTCCAAATCGCAATCGTCATCCATTTCGTTACAAACTTCAACCCCTGCAGGGTTGATTAAAATATCCAAATCGTTACAATCGGTAGCATCCACTACATAACCTGCGGGTGCTGAACAATCTAAAGTATCATCATTGATATCACCGTATCCATCCATGTCTGCATCCGCGTAGTATGTATTTTTTACTTCCTCATCGATTACTCCATCACAATCCTCATCCATGTAATTGCACAACTCTATTGCACCCGGATAGATCGTGGACATCATATCATCACAATCATCTGCATTAGGCACAAAACCCAATGGAGCGCTACAGTTCAATGTGGTGATAGAGGCATCTCCGAATCCATCACCATCATTATCTACATAATAGGTAATGAGTACTCCTTCATCCGTCGCTCCTGAACAATTGTCATCGATGCTATTACAAATTTCCGCTGCTCCTGGATTCGTGTTTATCGATTGATCATCACAATCGGTGTTGTTGTCAGCACCGCAAGCAACCGGAATCATACTTCCAAAACCATCTCCATCCATGTCTTCATAGGTAATCATGGTATCATCACAATCGTCAATGTTGGTGACATAGCCGGTAGGAACATCACAGGCATAAGTGGTGTTATTGATATCCCCAAAACCATCACCATCCATATCCGCATAATACTCTGATTGAACAAATTCATCTATTTCCACATCACAATCATCATCGATCTCATTACAAACCTCTTGAACGTTGGGATTGATTGTGGCATATTGGTCGTCACAATCATCCATATTCAACACTCCACAACCTGCCAGCACATCTACACCAAACCCATCATAGTCGGCATCCAAGTACAGCAACGCATTGTCATTACAATCAGGTTGAGATTCGCCCTCCACATAAAGCACATATCCATTGGTTTGGATACAACCCATGTAAGAAATGCTGAATGTTCCAAAACCATCATTATCGCCATCATATAAAAATAAATTCTGTCCCAAGATATCAGCCTCCCCATCATTACAATCAATCTGAAGCTCAATACCGCTGTAAACGGCATAACCATTCGTAGGCTCACAACCAAAATATCCGTCATTTAGGTTTACATAGCCATCACCATCGGCGTCAGCAAAGAAATATTCACCGTTGCCTATGGATGGATCATTATCATCACAATCATCATTGATTAAAGTACCACACGCTGCCAAATTTCCATTTCCAGTACCATCAAAATCCAAATCTTCATAGGTCCATAAATAGGGTTGACAATCATCGCTATTGCTTACATATCCATTGGGAGGGAAACATGTAACGATGGCCTCATATATCCAACCGAATCCATCATTATCTATATCATAATAATAAGTAGCGGCCTCTGTTAAACTCAGAGGATCATTGTCATCGCAATCAGAGAAATTCAAAGAACCACCGCACGCCACCAAGGTAGTGTTACCCGCTCCATCACCATCTACATCCTGATAATTCAACGTATTGTCATCACAATCTTCCGAGTTGTACAAACCATTACAACCAACTAAGACATCCGATCCGAAGCCATCTCCGTCTGCATCAGCGTAAGTAAAATTATTTTCATCGCAATCTTCCTGAGACAAGCCCGGAGTGTACAACAGGTAGTTGGGTAAAATAGAACATCCAACGTAATAGTTTGTAAAACTACCAAATCCATCACCGTCGTTGTCAAAAGTGTAAATATTGGTGCCCAAAACAGCAGAATTATTATCATCACAATCCTCTTGTAATGCACTGCCCGTGTATTGGATAAATCCTGCAGATGGACAGCCAAAATAGTAATTAACGAAACTTCCGAAACCATCGCTATCAGCATCCTCTAGATAAAACAAAAACTCATTGATCGAGGGATCATTGTCATCACAATCATCGTTTAGAAAAGTGCCGCAGGCCGCTAAAATTCCGTTTCCATAGTAATCACCATCCAAATCTTGATAGGTCAAGGAATAAGGATAACAATCATCACCATTCAAAACATAACCCTGCGGAGAATCGCAGGTGACAAAAAAGTTATAAGGATCCCCAAAACCATCTCCATCCGCATCCAAATAATAGGTAACTGCGTTGGTAGGACTCGTTGCATCAAAATCATTGCAATCCGTATTGACAATTGAACCGGAGCATGCGGACAAAATAGTACTACCAAAACCGTCAAAATCAATATCCTGATACAATATCAGATCATCATCACAATCTTCTGAGTTATACACTCCACCACAAGCCACCAAAATGTCAGAACCAAACCCATCCCCATCTTCGTCTGAATAGGTATAATTATAATCATCACAATCAGATACAGATCCTGGAGTGTAGGCAATGTAACCTGGATAGGCAAAGCAGCCGACGTAAGAGATATTCCAATTACTAAACCCATCCCCATCGTTATCATAGTCATAGTAATTCACAGGACCTACAGAGGCATCATTGTCATTGCAATCTTGATTCATGTTGTCTCCACTGAAAACAATGTATCCTGGCTGTGCAGAACATCCAAAATAATTACCATCTACGATATGATAACCATCTCCATCGGCATCCATCACATAATAATCCCCGTTTCCAACACTATTGAGCAAATCATTGCAATCATCGCTATTATAAACGCCATTGCAACTTACAATATTATCTCCTCCAAAACCATCAAAATCAAAATCTTGATAGGTAAAGGCATTATCATCGCAATCAGAATTGCTACTCACATATCCAGCAACCGCATTACAAGAAATCCAAGTACCACTGAAAGCACTTCCGAATCCATCTCCATCACTATCCTGATACCAGGTAACCAAAACACCATTGTCAATCTCCCCATTGCAGTCATTGTCAATACCATCACAAATCTCATCTGTTGGAATTAAAATACAACTACCATCATCCTGTGTGGCTTCTGCAGAAAAATTACAAGCTGCAGGGTCTGTGCATCCGTTGATAATAGTGGAAAGCGTGGTTGCATCCACTGCCACATAAACTACCGAATTGATACCAAAATCATTGGAGGCATTGATAGAAAAGCCTGGAACAAGATCTCTTTGAGCTGTCATGTGAATTTTTCCATCAAATACTCTTGGGGCAGCACAAGCAAAATTATATTCCCAATTATTTCCATCCAAATTGGGCGAAACATCGACAGGTTCTGACCATGTTACGCCACCGTCAGTAGATTTTACCATGAAGAGATGTCTTCTGTATAATCCTCCTTGTAGGGACCCTTCTTTCACTGCATCATATAGAATAAAAACCTCACCAGACTCGGACAAAACGATACTTGGATGATTGACTAAACCTCCAAAACCATACACACCCAATTGCTCTTGAACTACATTTACTCCCTCAATCATTCCGGGCGCCACGCCTGCGGTAATTAAAAAATCATCACTAGCATCCAAAGGATCACCGGCCATGGAAGAATTCCAATATTTAATCTCCCCAGATGCTCTGAAGTAATTGTATTGATTGTCATAGTAATTGACAAAATCAATGTAATCCATGCTAGCGAAAGAGACGTGCACCACTCCATAGTTATCCACTCCCACATTACCCGAGGTACTGGTAGAAGTAATACGGTCTTCCACCCCATCATTATCTATATCCGTTCCTGAATCAATTTGATAATTATCGATAGGGAAATCGTTCATTACATAGCGCGTCCAGTTGCTACCATTATCGTTTGATATCCAGACATAAGAATCTTGTAAAGTACCAAAAATAGCCACTGCCACTGTGTTTCCATTGGCCGAAATAGCATAGGTATCACCATCAAAACCCCACATGGGAGGAGACATGCCTTCAAAAGTCATATCCACAATATCCCAAGTGGCTCCTGCATCTTGAGAGCGATAATATAATATCTGTTGATCTAAACCGTTGATGAAAGTGCCGTTGTAAGTGGTACTTGCAATTAAATGAATGGTATTTCCATCCACACCTCCTGCACATGCACGATTCCAAATCACAGACTCGGGAGCGGATGTGGGAATAGAACCTTGCTCAACCCATCCCCCACCATTGATCAAATCTTGCTTCATCGCCTGAATGTTATTTCCATTGTGAGAAAATACCCATTCCATTCCGTCTGCGGTATGCACAACGCTCGGCCATCCGGTTCGATTAGACTCTAATCTAGATGAAGGAATAGCACTCCACGATTGTGTGGCAGGATCCCAATGATTGTAACCCGTTCCTCTATCGGGAAATGACGGAGCTGTCAGACCATGGGTCCAAACAGCCGAAATACCATACTGATCGGCCACCACTCTGGCACCTATAGTAGCATTGGTTTGTAGGTCATATACGGTTTGGCCAATTTCAGTGATAAAACTTTGGGCAAAAGTTGACCACCCCGACAAAATCAACAAGGAACAAAATAAACTTTTCTTCATTTTACAATTATTTAAGGATGCCCAATATTATTCAATATATCAAGGAAAATGACTTTTTCGGATGAAATTACTCCCAAAGTACTAGAAGTATGTTCTAGCGATAGGGTTAGACATTTCGTTAAATTTGCGTCAAATTGAATAGTATGAATCATCTCAACGCCCTCATTTGCGGAGCCACTCAAGGCATCGGAAAATCTACTGCTGAAATGCTCGCCCATGCCGGTGCCAATATTACACTGATGGCCAGAGACAGGGATAAACTCCAAAAAGTTTTAGAAGGCTTGTCTCAAAACGGACAACAACAACATCAAATTTTAGTGGCTGATTTTAATGACAACCTATCCGTGCAAAATGCAATCGGCGCCTTCTGCCAAAACAATTTGATTCATATTTTAGTGAATAATACAGGTGGTCCCAACCCAGGCAAGGCCTGTGAAGCGTCGATCGATGAATTTCGAAACGCCTTTAATTTGCATCTAGTCAACTTTCAGATCATCACACAAGCACTGTTACCCAAAATGAAAGATAGCGGATACGGAAGAATCATCAATGTGATCTCTACCTCGGTGAAACAACCGCTACCCAATTTAGGAGTGAGTAATACCATCAGAGGTGCAGTGGCCAATTGGGCCAAAACCTTGGCCAATGAGTTGGGTCCTTTTGGTATCACCGTCAATAATGTATTACCCGGCGCCACTGCGACGGGCCGACTAGAGCAAATCATTCAAAACAAAGCCATGAAAATCGGCATCACTCCAGAGGCTGTAGAGGAAGAAATGAAAAAAGAAATACCTCTTGGGCGCTTGGCGCAACCTGAGGAAATCGCTGCCGGTATCTTTTTTCTGGCCTCCCCAGCTGCCAGCTATATCAATGGAATTAACCTTCCTATAGACGGTGGTAGAACATCTTGCCTATAGGAATTCCAATTATTTTTGCGAAATAAAAGATTTCATCTATATTTGCAACCCTAATTAAAAATTTATTAACATGTACGCGATTGTAGAAATAGCAGGGCACCAGTACAAAGTGCAGAAAGACCAGCAGATTTTTGTCAATCGTTTGCAAGATGCTGAAGGTTCAAAAGTTGATTTTGACAGAGTATTGCTTGTAGACGACGGAAAAAAAGTTACTGTTGGCGCCCCAGCTGTAGAAGGCGTGAAAATCACGGCTTCGGTGGTACAGCATCTCAAAGGTGACAAAGTCATCGTTTTCAAGAAAAAGCGCCGCAAAGGATATCAAAAGAAAAATGGTTTCCGCGCTTATTTAACCGAATTAAAAATAGAAAAAATCGGCTAAGCCGGTTTCTAAAACTGTAATACCATGGCACATAAGAAAGGTGAAGGTAAAGTAAAGAACGGTCGCGAATCAGAAAGTAAGCGTTTAGGCGTAAAAATTTACGGCGGCCAAACTTGCATTGCAGGTAACATCATTGTTCGTCAACGTGGGACTAGACACAATCCAGGGGTAAACGTTGGAATGGGTAAAGACCATACTTTGTTCGCGCTCACTGATGGAATCGTTCAATTCCGCAAGAAGAAAGATAATAAATCGTATGTTTCGGTGATGGCTCAAGCCTAATACCGGGATAGGTTGTTTTTTTTTAATTTTTCTCCCGGTCTGACTCATCAGGTCGGGAGTTTTTTTTTCAAATCCATCCACCATGTTACAAGTACAAAACATTCGAGAAAACAAAGACCAAGTATTACAAGCCTTGGCCAAAAGAAATAAAGACTTTACCCCTGTTGTAGAGCAAGTAATTCAAATTGATGCGCAGCGCAGAAAAATTCAACAGGAGTTGGAGGCAATCCAAGCTCAATCCAATCAATTGGCCAAACAAATTGGAGATTTATTCAAAACTGGAAAGAAGGAGGAAGCGGAAGAATTGAAAAATCAGACGGTGGTGCTAAAAAACCAATCTAAAATTTTTGAAATTCAATTTCAAGAACTAGAAACGGAACAAACCCAATTACTATATCAATTGCCCAACACACCGCATAGCAGCGTAGTGTTCGGAAAAGGCGCAGAAGAAAATGTAGTGGTTAAAGAATGGGGGCAAATTCCAGTATTAGCGGCAAATAAAAAGCCGCATTGGGACCTTGCAGCAGAATATGGATTAATTGATTTCGAAACAGGGGTCAAAATCACTGGAGCAGGCTTTCCCATTTATAGAAAAAAGGGCGCTATTTTACAAAGAGCCTTAATCAATTTCTTCTTGGACGAAGCCCGTGCAGCCGGATATGAAGAAATTATCCCACCCCACGTAGTAAATGAGGCCAGCGGCTATGGAACAGGCCAACTTCCCGACAAAGAAGGACAAATGTATCATGTGGGAGTGGATGATTTGTATTTGATTCCGACGGCAGAAGTGCCGCTCACCAACATTTACAGAGATGTTATCCTAAAAGACAACGAGCTCCCTATTAAAATTACTGGTTATACTCCTTGCTTCAGAAGAGAAGCAGGAAGCTATGGAAAAGAAGTGAGAGGATTAAATCGTTTGCATCAGTTTGATAAAGTTGAAATTGTTCAAATTGCCAATCCGGATCAGAGCTACGAAATTCTGGAAAACATGGTTCGACATGTGGAAGGCTTATTGCAAAAATTAGAGCTCCCCTATCGTATTCTGAGATTATGTGGTGGGGACATGGGTTTCACCTCCGCTCTTACTTATGACTTCGAGGTGTTTTCAGCAGCCCAGGAACGTTGGTTAGAAGTCAGCTCCACTTCTAATTTTGAAACATTCCAAGCCAATCGTCTCAAATGCCGTTTTAAAGGTCCAGATGGAAAAACACAACTGGTGCATACACTGAATGGAAGCGCCCTAGCTTTGCCCAGAATCGTAGCGGCTTTGTTAGAGAATCACCAAGACGAAACCGGCATTTCGATACCCAATGCACTTCGCAGATATACCGGTTTTGATCGCATCGACTAGTTGGTCGAAGGCATCACAGATCTGATCTACCATCCTCCACATGAAGGATATGCAATATGCGATGAATCATGGGGGCAAGGAGAACACCTGCCATGGTAAGGAAGGCAACGCCACTGCATAAAGCATAAAACAAAGCAAACCATTTTGCGCTGTCATTGATTAGTATGTTCACCGGTCCCATTCCCGTCAAAATCATAGAACTATTGTATAACGAATCTAACCAAGACAAGCCAGCGGTGTAATGGTAGCCGACCATTCCCATCAATAAAGAAAAAATCACCAAGCCGCGGTGTACAATGCATACCGCAATTGACGCCAAAGGAAATCGCGCTTGCTGAGCACCGGAGTTTTTTTATGTTCGAAGGACATTTACTCTTGATAAAATGACAACATTTCATCAATAATAATGAATTTTCCGAACTTACTCCAACGCATTCTACCATGAAAATACCCTAAATTATAAATTAAATATCATTACTGACTTATTTATTTCTACTTTCGCTTCTGTATAAATGATTCCAATACTTGAATTTTAATAAAAAGCTTCCATTTTTCTTTACCACTTCTGCAGTAGTCATCTTCACGATTCAATTTTATTTGCCCATTCGGAATAATGCATACTATGGGATCTATATTCTAGCCATCAACTTCATCTGTATCCTTTTGCTTCTCTTGGCCTATTTTTACGCTGCGAAAGCTGAGAATCGAAAACCGAGGAGAAAATCGAGAAGGGACAAAAAATGGTATCAATAAATAATCTATCCCATCCGGGCATTCTACCTTGCCTTGTTATCAATTTCGCCTTCTTGATTGGAGGAGGCGTCATGTTGCTTTTCCCTCCTAAAAAAATTAACGGCATCTATGGTTATCGCACATCAAAATCCATGAAAAATCAAGCCAACTGGAATTTTGCTCAACGCTACGCCGGCAGAAAAATGGTCCAATTTTCTGCGGTATGTTGCAGTCTCTGTGTCATTTTATTCTTGTTAGACTCGAGTGGAAAATGGGCAACATTACTGGGGATCATCCTCTCCATATCCGGAATTATTCTCGTTTTGTATAAAACAGAAAGAGCCATTGATCAACTTTGAAGCTCAAATTTCACACTCCACCTCATTAAAATTAATTACCTTTGCGCTCGTTGAACAGTTGAAATCAATGGATCCTTCCCCGTGTATATCAAAATTACCAAAGAGCTTTTGGCCGAAATTCGGCGCTCCATTGCAGATGGGAAGGACACTGCATTGCTTCAACTCACCAACGACCTGCATCCCGCTGACTTAGCGGAAATCATCAATGAACTCAGGCCCGAAGAGGCGGTCTATCTTTATCGCACCCTCAATGAAGAGAACGCCGCCGATGTCATGTTGGAACTGGACGAAGATGTCAGAAACCAACTGTTGAGTCAACTGACCAGTAGAGAAATTGCAGAAGACCTCATCGAGAACATTGATTCCGATGATGCCGCGGATGTCATTTCAGAATTACCCGAAGAGAAGCAAGAGGAAGTAATTGCGTTACTCGAAGACATTCACACCGCCAGTGATATCATAGACCTCATGAACTATGAGGAAGGAACAGCGGGTGCGTTGATGGCAAAGGAACTTATTTATGTCAATATCCATTGGACCGTGGTACATGCCATCAAAGAAATGCGCAAGCAAAGCGAGGATATCGATAATGTGTATACCATCTATGTTGTGGATGATGATGATGTGCTGCTGGGCACCTTGAGCATGAAAACCCTCATTTTCGCTTCCTCCAGTTTAAGAAGTTCAATCGCTGAATTATACCGAAGCAAACAAGTACAAACCGTACTCACAAGCACTCCTGTTGAGGAGGTAGCCAATCTGATGAAAAAATACGACTTGGTGGTGATTCCAGTGGTCAATGAAAACAATCAATTGATGGGTAGAATTACCATCGATGATGTGGTGGATGTCATCCAAGAGGAAGCAGACAAAGACTACGCTTTAGCCAGTGGTATCTCCGAGGATGTGGAGTCCGGAGATAGTATTTGGACACTCACCCGGGCGCGCCTTCCATGGCTACTCATTGGTATGGGAGGTGGATTGAGCAGCGCTTATGTCATTGGAGTATATGACATCACAGAAAATCCTCAAATGGCCATTTTTATGCCCCTGATCGCCGCTACTGGTGGAAATGTTGGTGTTCAATCCGCCGCCTTAGTTGTAAAAGCCTTAGCCAATCAAAGCGAACTCGACGAAACCGTGTGGAGAAAATTGGTGAAAGAACTCGCAGTAGGCTCTTTCAACGCCTTAGTGTGTTCTATCATCATTTTCTTTACTACTCAATTATTCAATTTTGATCTATCGCTGAGCATTACAGCCTCACTTGCTTTATTCTCTGTCATCGTGTTTGCCAGTATCAGTGGCACTTACATTCCACTGACATTGAATAGATTTGGTATTGATCCTGCATTGGCTACTGGACCCTTCATTACTACTACCAATGATATTGTGGGCTTGATCATTTATTTCGGTGTGGGGCACTTATTGCTCCATTGGCTGCAAGGTTTACCCATCAACCTATTTCATTGAAATGTCTAACACTAAAAAAGTATTATTCATCGACAGTGTGCATGATGTGTTACAACACGATCTCCAAGCGGTTGGGTTTGAATGCATCTTCAATGACCAAGGATCCCCCTCAGAGTTGAGCCGTTTTTACCCAGAAGCGGAAGGGATTGTTCTAAGAAGTAGATGGGTAATGAATGCCGCTACCATCCAACTCTTCCCGCATCTCAAATGGATTGCACGTTCAGGATCAGGATTGGAAAATATCGACGTACCGTACGCAGAAAAAAATGAAATTAAAATTTTTAGTTCTCCCGAAGGGAATGCCAATGCGGTGGGAGAACATGTCGTGGCCATGCTCTTGGCCCTTACCCGGAAAATTACCGCTGCGGACCTGTCAGTAAAGCAGAAAGAGTGGCTCAGAGAACTTCACAGAGGAGTGGAAATAAAAAATATGACCATTGCCATCATAGGACTTGGACATATGGGAAGAAGCGTTGCACAGAAAATGAATGCGCTTGGCTGCAATGTTATTGCCTATGACAAATACCTGACTGAAAGTCCACTTGATTATGTCCCTTTGGTTGACCTCAACACGATTTTTGAAAAAGCGGATGTTGTTTCGTTGCACCTGCCACTTTCTGATGAAACCCGTTATTTTGCCAATGCCCTATTCTTTCAATCCTTTCATAAAACAATTTACTTCATCAATACCGCTCGCGGTCAACATTGCGCCACACAGGATTTACTGATGTGCCTAGACAGCCACAAAATCAAA
Source organism: Flavobacteriales bacterium (assembly GCA_947464415.1). Taxonomy (GTDB): domain Bacteria; phylum Bacteroidota; class Bacteroidia; order Flavobacteriales_D; family Sanyastnellaceae; genus CAMCTV01. The sequence continues at coordinate 935 of CANHWU010000039.1, read as the reverse complement.
GGAGCTGCATTGGATGTTTTAGAATTTGAAAGCACTCAACTGAAAGTAGAACATGAGCATTCCCAAGCTTATCATCAGCTGCTTCAACACCCGAGGGTTATTCTCACTCCTCACATTGCAGGATGGACTGTTGAATCATACTATCACCTTTCCAAAGTGCTTTCTGACAAGATAAAGACCTTTTACTCGTTAGGATTTTGATTTTTCTCTTCCGATTTCTCGGCCTCCCGCGCCCTATTCAACTCCTGCTCATAGCGCTCAATCACCGCATCGGTTTTGGACAAATCAAATAAAAATAAGCGCTCCTCAATATCATATTTAAAAGTAGCGAAAGGCAAAACAGACACCAACTCTTTGAAACCCGAAGGCTTTTTATCCAATGCCATTTTAACATCTATATCACATCCCTTTTTCCAAGCTTTGTCCGGCACATCATGAGTATCAAACTCTATTTTTCGGGTAATATACCCATCCGAAGAGAAAGAAGCCGTATACAGACTATTCTCCCACAAGTGAAATTGGAATACTCCAGTCTTATTGGTCGAAAATGTGTAGCTCTCATGGCTATTCTCAACATTGGTGACTATCACTTCTCCTGGAATGACTTGTAAGCTATCCACTCTATCTACTAAAAGTCCTTGAATAAAAACGCTCTTCCCTTCAGGATGCGGTTTCATCCATTCCGGCTTTTGAGCGAATAAAACAGATACAGAAAACAAAGCCAATAAAAATGAAACTCCATTCTTCATATTGTAGAATTTACTTTATAATCAATTTTTTTCTCGTCTTACTTTTTTATAACCTTTGATGGCCAATGTCAAAAGGACTCCCAAACTTAATAATCCCAATGAACCCCAAAGCCATGAGATAGAATCTTTATTAACAACCACAAATACAATAGCCACCAATAAAATGGTTCCCACTTCATTCCACAT
>CANHWU010000038.1 GCA_947464415.1 Flavobacteriales bacterium | reverse complement strand
TCCAATTGGGCATATTCCATGCATGACTTGCCTGTGCAACTTGATAATCATAAAACTCCACTCCCGCTTCCATCTGCAATTGCTGAAAAACTTTCCACATAAATTTACCATGCACTTTAAGCATCGTCATATTATCGTAGAGGACAATAAAACGGTTGCCCAAGGAAGCACTCGAATCATTAACAAAAAAGGCTTGATTTTCCAACTGATGCCAATTGGCCCCTATTTCATAACCCATATTCGATGAGATCACCCCGTTGAGTCCTCCATACACCTCCAACTTATTGTTTCGATTGCGCAATAATGGATTGGATAAGACAAAAGGATTCTGACTCAACAAGTCGTGATAAGAGTTCAACTCAACCCCACCTCTGACACCTGCAAACGGAAGGAACAAACCATCCAAAATCGACCATTTCAATTCCAATAGGGGATAGAAATGGGCAGGTTTTTCTCCTTTGACATCATAATAAACTCCCATCCCTGCGCGCACTCTGATATCCTTCCAAACTGTGTACGCGGAAGGTTGTAATCGAAAAACCGTGTTGGATTGGCTTCTAGCCCTCCACAAGGTATCAGTAGAATCCTTTGCGGCACCGTAAATATTATATCCCAAGCCCTCAGAAAACAACTGAGCCGATTGCACTCCAAAATCCACGGCAAAAACCTCATTATTGACCAATTTATCTCCCCCGAAAGAAACATCTATGATGGACTCTCGCTCCTTTTGATTTCCCCACCCATATCGGTAACCCGCTTTTGCGTGGTAATTCATGTCCGATGAGTCACGAGAAAAACTCTTGTACTCTATTTCAGCACCCACATCCTGCCATCGCTGTTGCCTTCCACCGCGGGCCAGCATTACTTTTGTCAATGAATCGTTTTCATCAAAATTGATACGATCCTGATTACCATAATATCCCACCACCATTCGCTGGTATTGAAATGCCCCTTGCAAACTGGCATTCTTCAAAAAATACCTTCCAAAAACTCCTGCGTTGGTTTCACTGTAGGCACTACCGATCAGGGCAGTATCAGCCACCACTCCTCCATTACTACTCAGGTGATACACGCGTCCACCCACATCCCCCTTCTTACTTCTCCCACTCGAGAAAAAACCATCCACCATCGGCGTGAGATAATTGCCCATTCCCAATTTCAAATAACCATTCTGAAGATTGGGCAACTTATCAATCACATTGATCTTAGAAGCCGGTATCTTATCCGGATCTTTGGTGAGTACGGGAGGAGTGGGAAGAAATGAAAATTTCAATTTCTCCATCGATGATTTTTGTTCGATGATGGAAGGGTGACTGGCAATCTTTCCAGCGTCACGAAGGTGAATTTTCAATTCCCCATTAAACTCAGCCTGTTGAACCAAGCTACTATCTCTTTGCGCAAAAGCTTGCCAAGCGCTCATGAAGAGCACTAAAAAGCCAAATCTTGCAATGATCCTCATGGTTGGATTATTCATTGTTACCTCCTTCATTGTTGGGTGACACATTATTGTTTTCTTGTATCTGAATTTCGTCAGGTAGCACTACTCGCTTGTTTTTTTCCAACTCCTCAGCCTCCTTCGCCTCTATCACCAACCATCGCTGTTTAGCGGATTCCTTAACCTTATCATCGGATACATTCATTTCAATAGCTTCGATGGTGGACTTCGCTTGGAAATAATCTTTCATCGCAATGTAGCAATCCACTAATAACAAAAATGACTTATTCTTCCAATCTTCAAAACCTGCGAATTGATCTACCAATTCATAAATCTCAGACTCGCATGCTGCAAAATTGGAATCGGCATAAAAACTCTCACAATGCAAGTACTTTGCTTCAGCCCCCATTTTACCCTTCAAAAGAATAACACGCTCAAAATCTTTACGAGCTAAATCGTTTTGAGCATCATGCCTGTACATCTTTCCACGCCACAAAAACGCAGTGTTTTTTATATCATCAGGTATCGCAGCATTATCGATTACCTTATTGGCATATTCGAGAGCAAGCTTAAATTCTTCTTTGAAATAATAGCAACGCATTAATCCTACTTGCGCTTCCAACACATTATTCTTTGACACAGCCTTCTGCTCTAACTCCAGATAATGCTGGGCAGCTATATCCCAATTTTTCTTATTGTACTGGATACTAGAGGCAGATAATAAAGCGTCTTCTGTATATTCACTCTGTGGCTGAGCAATGACAAAATTATAAGCATCCAAAGCGGCTTCTATTTGATTGGATTTGATCAAGCATTCCGCGAGAAGGTAGTTGGCCTCAGTTCCATGCAATGCAGGTTGAAATTGTTGAATATATTGCTTCAATTTGGGTACGGCTGCCTCGCAATTTTCAGAGAAACCCAACTCTGCCGCACGCGCATATACTTCTTCTTCAATTTCATTGTTAGAAATGTTCAGCACTTTCAAATTCTTGATTTGACTTTGAAACGCCGCATCTTCAATCAGTAATGGCCTCACTATGGCAATGGCATCGAGCAAAATTGGATCATTCGGAAATTGCTCTACCAACTGATTCCAATTATTTTTCATTTTCCCTAAGTCATTCAATTTCGCATTCAACAAGCACTGATCCACCAATGCCCTTTTGACATATGCACTAGTAGCGTGTTTTGCAAATAAAACTTGATAATACTCTTGAGCTTCCTGTAAACGATCCGCCACCAAATATGATTTAGCCAACTCATAGATAGCGTCTACCTCAAACTTAGATCCTGGCAACTCGGACAACAAACTTTTCAATACCCAAGACTTTTTCTCTAATTGCTGCAAATATCCATATCCCATAGCTTTTTGATACATGGCATAATCCTTATTGCCTTGGCTATCATCTGCCACCCTATCATAGTTGAGAATTGCCTCCTCGTAATTTTTATTGATGAAATGAATATCCGCAATTCGGAGAAAGGCATCATATTTTTTTCGCAACTCCATCTCCCAACTTCCTTCTAGGAACTTTTTGAAATACGGAAGTGATGCCCGATACAATCTCATCATCTCCTCCTCCTCCTTTGCATTGGCCGCCCGCTTAAAATAACAATAGGCCTGACCATAATAGGCCAATCCATACATCTCGGTATTGAATGCGCCTGTAGAATTCAAGAAAGTTTCGTATTGATTGAACGCCAAAGGATAATCGGCTCTGGCATAAGCCGCCTCTGCTAGCCAAAATATGGCCTTCGCACTGGTTCTTTCATCTATTGGATAGGTATTTACTTGGATAAAGAACTTTTCGCACTTGGTAAACTCACGGGACTGAAAAAGTTCTACCCCTCTATTGTAGGATAAATTTTGATAGGCCGCCTTCACTACATTATCCTTTTTCTTGATCTTCTCTAGCGCCGTCAGCGCCTTTTCATAATTCTTTGTCTTCATATATACATTCAGCAAGAATTGATAAGACTCATCATGTCTCGGGCTATCAGGATATTTCGCCAAATACTCCTCAAAAGAAGTAATGGCGTCATCAAAAGGATCAGAGGAAATCTCAAAGGCAATCTTTGCATAATTAAACATGGCATCTTCTTGCAATTCTTGGTTGAAACTCATCTCACGAGCCGCTCCAAAAGCTTTCCATGCCTCTCGCTTATAACCTAATTTCAAATTACAAATTCCCTCATTGTAGGCCGCCATTTGCCCTAGCTCATTCTCATCGTTCTTAGCGGTTTTAAAAAAGGAAATGGCTTCATCAAAATGTTCCGTGCGATACTTAGCATAACCATAGCGATACACATCTTCCTTTGCCATTTTCTCCATCCCCCAATGATCGAGATAATCTTTTAAATACAATAAAGCTTCTTCATACAACTCCTTTGAATAATAGGCATCTCCTACCATTTTGGATATTTCGGCCTTTTTTTGTTCATCAAGGCTCTGAGATGCCACTAAAACCTTCTCACTGTATTCAATCAGCGCATCGTATTTTTTTTGTAAATAATAAATTTGCGCGATGTAAAGAGGAACTTTATCCTCAAATGTCGGTTGATTTTCTAATTGCAGAAAACCCTCAAGCGCCACGGTCAAATCTCCGGTTTCATAGGTCAAATGACTATACATGTAGAGCGCAGTCCAGCGATAAGGACTTTCCAGATCTTTGATCGCGTAGTACTCCGTTCGTGCAGCCGCTCTGTTATCCTTATCCATAAAAGATTGTGCGCGATAAAAGTGATAGACAATGATTTCTGAGGCCGTCAAGCTTTTTACCTCCACCTTGTTCAGCCACTCCAAACACTTATTGGCCATTTTCTTTTTACCATAAAAGACACCCATTTCATAATGAGCACGTTCTTTTTGGGGAGAATCAGGATGATTACGAATAAAAGCATCCATCAGAAACTCGGCATCTTTATGGTACAATTCCAACGCACAACGAGCGATATGAAAATCCGCATCCGCACAAATGGAAGAAGAGTTGATCTCGCAATGCTCCGCCTTAAAGTCTTCAAACAATCGTCGAGCAGGAGCATACTTAGCATCATCAAACAGCTCCTTCGCTCTTTGATAAAGTTGCTGATCTGATTGCAATCCCAATGGACGCTGAGCGGTTGTTGTATAACACAACAAGATTGCTAGCAAATAAAACCATCCCCTTTTCATCTTGAAAAATATTAATCCAACGTAAAGAAAAAAAATAACCTGAAGCTAGCTTACACTACTTCCTATACTTTCAAACGATGAATTGTGAATGGTTATTGCCTTACCGATATTACTGTTGCTCGGATGCCTTTTTATGATCAGCAAGGAACTGGGCTAACCCACTATCTGTAAGCGGATGTTTGAGCAAAGCCATGATGGCGCTCAAAGGACCTGTCATTACATCTGCGCCAATCTCTGCGCATTTCATGATATGCATCGGATGTCTCACACTGGCCGCTAAAATTTGAGTATCGTAAGCATAATTATCATATATCAACCTGATCTGCTCTATCAGTTGAATACCATCTGTGGAAATATCATCCAATCGACCTACAAACGGCGAAACATAAGTGGCTCCCGCCTTAGCAGCCAAAAGCGCCTGACCCGCTGAAAATACCAAAGTGCAATTGGTCTTGATGCCGTTATCAGAAAAATATCGAATCGCCTTGATACCGTCCTTGATCATAGGTACTTTTACCACGATATTAGGGTGAAGCGCAGCTAAGTTTTCCCCCTCCTTAATTATTCCCGCATAATCCGTGGCTATCACCTCCGCCGATACATCTCCATTTTTGACAATTTCGCAAATATCTACATAATGTTTGAGCACACGATCAACACCTGATATCCCCTCTTTAGCCATTAAGCTAGGATTAGTGGTCACTCCATCCAAAACACCTAAATCTTGTGCTTCTCTTATTTGGTCCAAATTAGCGGTGTCGATAAAAAATTTCATGTTGTATATTTTTCACAAAAATAAAGCGGACCCACCCTTATTTTTGACGAATGTCAGCAACTTTTTGGAAAATTAGTTTTCAATTCATGTTACTCAGTGTCGCTTTGATGGCCGGTGACTGGATATTTGATTCTGTCAGAATAAATTCAAGCTTTGCTGCTCTTATAACGGCAGCAGTCATCATGATTTTGAATCGCTTTGTGAAACCGCTTTTGATTCTACTCACTATCCCTGCCACCCTTTTCACTTTCGGATTTTTTATCCTCGTAGTAAATGCCTTGATTTTGATAATGGCCAGTTCTATCGTGCCCGCGTTTGAAATCCAAGGGTTTTGGTCGGCATTTTGGCTTTCCATTTTTCTGAGCGTCGTACAAATCGTTTTTGGTGCGAATCAAAATGTCCGCATCCAATATCAAAAAGACAAAAATCCGCCGGATGATTCCTTTGACGACTACGAGGAGGTTCAATAAATCCTGGCCGCCATGCCCCTTAATCCCATGTCCACGGGCCATTCTCCTAGGTTAGGATCAAACTTACCGTCCATATTGATCTCTTTCCATTCAAAACTTTGATTGGTAGAAAAAGTCAATTCTAAGTTGATATCCTTTGTTTCATTTCCTGTGATGACGATAGGTTCCGCTAACTCCGCGGTCAAATAACATGCTCCAGCAGGAACGGGGGATGTCGCATAAAGAGGATTCACTGAGGTGGTTAAATAAGGCGGTGACTGCCCTTCAAAGACTGTACTGAAACCAGAGAAATTCACCTCCAATCCCCAATATCCTTGCAATTTATCATCGTTCAAAGAAACCACCTCATCATCCAACCGATACTCTTTGATATAGGTATTATAGCCGACAAATCCGGCTACTCTTGCCTTTAAATCCGCTCCATTGAATACAACGGGGAGCTCAATATTTTGATAAGCGAGCATTACTCTTGGATAGAAGTACGTTCCTGGCGTAATTTCATCTATGGGAATAGACAAATAAACAATTCCCAAATCATCCACTTTACACTTACTAAAATCAATCGCCAATGGTCCGCTGAAATTGGTTTCCTCTCCGCTGTATACGATTTCCCCTTGTCCAAATTGCGTATTGGCATTGGGAAGCAATTCTATGTAATGCAAACCCAATTGTTGGATGGTGGGTGTTACAGCCGCATTTCCTGGGGCTGGAACTGAATTACTTCCTGTATTGTCCAACCTAGGCAGATTACCACTGGCCTTGAGTCTAATCAATAAATTGGGACCTTTTACCGAAATAGGTTTTTCTTCCTCACAAGAACTGAATACAATAGATAAAATACAGAAAAGAAACAACCGTACATTCATTTGGCCAATTTACAAATATTCCCATGCACTGCAATATCCTCCTTGAGATTCTATGGTATTCAATAAACTTCCAAAAAAATCATCTTGCCCCAAAGTTGCCGTATCCCCGATGATGAACAACCCCCTCTTGGCCCGTGTTAGCGCTACATTCATTCTGCGATAATCTTTTAAAAAACCCACTTCTTGTCGATCATTGGATCTGACCAATGAGATATACACCACATCCGCCTCTTGACCTTGAAAAGAATCGATGGTATCTACGCGAACATGGTGCATCGATACACATTGCTCCATCATGAACTCCACTTGCGCCCTATATGGGCTGATCAGAGCATATTGCCAATTAATGTCCACTCCCCACCTTTCCATATGTTTTTGAATCAATGAAAATTCGTCTTCGTTTTTCTTCGAATCTCCCTCCTCCCCGGATGACTCCTCAAAACCACAACCTGCAGTATCTATCCACTGAACAACAGGTTGTTCTTTATGCCAACTTCTCAGGGCAACGGAATCGTGTGCTGATAGTTTTCCTTCATAAAACCGAAGATTGGAAAACTCCATGATATTCTGATGCATCCGATATTGGATATCCAACATCACTACCCCTTCTCTGCATTGCATCAAGCGATCTAGTAAAGTATGATTCAAACCGGCTTTGCCCGCTCCATAAGACTTCACGGTAGGCGGGAGTTGATGGGGGTCACCTGCCACAACTAATTTTTTTGCCTTCTGAATGGCCACCCAACAAGCCGGCTCCAAGGCTTGTCCACACTCATCAATCACCACTACATCAAATTCCATTCTTTGTAATAAAGAATGGCTACATCCGATTAATGTTGCCGCTACCACTTGAGCGGTTTGTAGCAATCGTTGGGTAATGTATTCCTCCAAATCCCTCGCCTCTTTCATTATTTTCTTTGCTTCTTGAAACAACAAGCGTCGCTGTTCTGCCTCTTCTTTACCAAAAGATCGTTTGTACTTTCCGCCCATTTTCCTCATTTCCGCGGCCCGCTTTTTCAACTCTCTGATCTGCTTGGCATCTCGCTCACGCATCATAAGGGCATCTAAAGTATAGGCCTCATTATCTTCCTCAACTTTGGCCAAATTTCCAATTCGTACCCCATTCAATCCAGCTGCAATGCACTTGGAAAGCAAGTAATCCGTTGCGGCGTTGCTCGCAGCCGTAATCAATACTTTCTGGCCTAATTTCACCAACTCCACTATCCCTGCCACCAAGGCGGTAGTCTTACCGGTACCAGGAGGACCATGGATCACCGCAACATCGTGAGCGTTTACCATCCTCTCCAACGCACGATTTTGAGATGCATTCAGATGAGCATTCACCGAAATATTTTGCTTGTCAAAACTCAAGCCTTTGTTTCCAAGAGAAATTTCTCTTAGTTCTGCTAATCGGTCGTTTCCATTTGCTTCGTATACCCTTTTGAGTGCAAAATTCATCTCTCTGTAACTTCGCTCATCAAATAACACATCCACTCCTACCTTACCATTGTGAAGCCAATCCGGCAATTCATCGGCATGAAAAACGATCTTCATTCGCTGATCATCCACAAACCCTATTGTGCCTTGGATTCGTTCATTCAAACTCGCATCCGCTTGGCTAAATACCGAAACTGGATTTCCACTTTGAAATCGATGTCCTTTGGAAGGTCGGGGATTTTCAACCACCAAAAAAGGATAGGCACCCATGCCATAGCCATCTTCCACGATTTTTACAGGATACCAACAAAATCCTTTTTCTCTTCTACTCTGAGGGGTAGTCTTTTCTAACAACTCTTGGATCCCTCTCTGCTCATCCTCTTGCTCTATCTGCAGCGCTTTTTTCAACTGCACAAAATATTCCTTGTCCATCCAATGAAAAATCTCCGTTCGCCTTTATATAGTTACTGATTCATTTCAAAAAGAATCCCCCGAATTCGGGGGATTTCATTGCCTTTATCTTACGAGGGTAATATAGCCCTCGAAAAATTTGGGATCTTGATCCGCAAAATTTTGCATAAATACATAGTAGTAGGTCCCTTCCGATTGATCTGCACCCGTCCAATCATTCTTGTAGCTATCGCTTTCATAGACCAAAGTTCCCCAGCGGTTGAATATTTTCAGTGTCGAACCAGGGAAACGCTCGATATAAGTGCCTGGATAAAACAAACCTTCGATATAGAATGTATTATTCTCAAAAGTTATATCCCCCGCATTGATTGCTCCGTTCGGAGTAAAAACATTGGGAATCAATACCTCGCAAGGATCAGCGCCAATTATGAAGTCATAGAAGTCCTGAAAATTACAAGCGGCATCTGTCACTTGAACATGATATACCGTAGGGAATACGCTAGGAATGGTATAACTCCATGGTGTAGCAGTGGGATTAATGACAGGGGTTTGAACATACAATTCCGAGTCTGGTTCTGGATTAAAGTACCACTCAAATGTATACGCACTATTGATAAACTCATTGGGCAAAGCAATCGTAATTTGATCATTCATACAAAAAACAGAATCAAGGTAGGTATCATGAACAGGCAATTGAGGAGCTACATTCACTAAAACAGAATCAGTAGCCGTGCAAGCAGCATCGGCTGAGGATGTAACGGTCACCGAGAAATAATTACTCTCGGTCAACTCATTAATAGTAGGGCCCGCCACCGCAGTGGAACTCAGAACAGAATCTGCCGGGCTATTCCAATTGTAGACATAGGCAATTCCGGTAGAAGGATTGGTCAACGGATTATGGTTGCCAGGGGTAGGAATAATCAAAGATGTTCCGCAATAGGTAGCCGTTGGCCCTGCCTCCACTACCGGCGCCGCATAGATATTCAATGTTAAATCCTGACTATACTCACAACCGTGGTTATCCATTAAGTGATAGGTATAAGTGTAATTGCCTGGCGCATTGTTGGTCACCGCAACAGAATCACACAATTGATTCAAATCAGCGACTACGCTTCCCCCCGGTGCTGTCCAATAAGAAGAATCACATTCAATGCCAATGGTAGGCGTAAAAGTAATGATGTCGGGATACATATAAGGTGCAAAATTAACAGCCCAGTCGAAAATAAAACCGTCATCCGCGCCAAATCCATCACAAACTTCAATGATCCAACTGCCATTCAGGGGACATCCCAGCAAATTATCAAATGGCTGAACGGATTGGTAAGTACCCGCTGCCAAAGTACCACCCGTGTTGGAAGCGGCATTGGCCACCCATGTACCATTAGTCGCCGTTGGAGACCAGAAATAATCAAATCCAGTTCCTGGTTGTTCAGGATCTTCCACATCGATCGGCTGACCTAAAAATTCTCCAGCTCCCCCGTTTTGATGGACCACGATCATCGAGCCATCGGGACAGGTGTAAGAAATAGATATATCACCCATATAGCTATGCTCAAAATTGATGAACAAACTTAAAATATCATTGGGACTTTGAATGGTAGCGCCTGCTTCAAATCCACTGAACACCAATGTATCTGAAAAACACTGCGATTGGTCATCGGGAATGTAAAGAGCCCCGCCCAAATCAGCGGTCGGCATGTCCGTCCATGTGTGAGTTTGAAATGAAGCATTCAAATCCATGGGCACACCCGTGCAAATTTGATTATCCGTTTCAGAGGAGGACAATGTAATGGTGGGAGTAGTAGCGGCAAAAATCAAAATATCCGGTAATACCGTATTGGAACAACCGTTGCTGTCGGTAACAATCAACTGCACCAAATATCCCCCTTCATCTGTAAAGGTATGACTGGCAACTGGCCAACTCGCAGCACTCGTATCAATGGTTCCATCATCCCATTGCCATTCGTGTGATACATAAATGGCATCATTGAAAAACTCTGTGGTAGAGGCGTCAAAAGTAACCGTCTCACCAGGACAAATTCTGGCTGGTTGAAAGTCGGGCTGATCCAAAGTGATGTGCACCACTGGATTGGAGCAAGGAATTCCGCAAGATATCTCTGCGCTGATATTCCCAACACTCGCATCTGCATTGGATTCAAATACCACTGTCAGACAGCCTGAAGGATCGGTAGAGTAAATATTCTGTCCAGACAAATCGATTCCCGAATACTGACCAATTAACGGAGCATTGGTGCTGTTTCCGTTATAAATGAAAAACTGATCGCCCAATCCTAAGTCAAAGACATTGAAAAATAAATTGGTGATTTGATCCAAACTAGTGGCAGGGTCTGGACAAACCACGGTAGTATCATTGGCATTGGGGGAATAATCACTTGCCGTCATGCCATTGTCTACCAAAAATCCTCCACAAGCTACAATGGAGGGAGTTCCTATAGATTGTTCAACTCCTGTAATACACAATTGATCTTGCAACACTGCGATTTCTATGCTGGCTGATCCACCACAAGCTCCACCTAATGTATACACGATATTCCAAGTTCCCGATCCTGCCACCCCTGGATCAAAATTACTTCCCACAACCCCAGGACCTGACCAAGTTCCTCCCGCAGGATTGGCAAAGAGCGGAGTCGGTGAAGAGCCCTCACAAACAGAGGGAACCGGATTAATCACCGGAGTTTGAGTTCCCACAAACGGTCCACCCGCGGCGGTTGCTGTACAACCATTAGGATCTGTAATCGTGAATGAATACAAATCTCCATCTGCTAAATTATTCACTTGAGCCACCCCTCCATTATTGACGGTTGCGGATAAGAAAGTGGCCGTTGTTGGCAACAAATTACTCAAAGCAAAAGTAATCGGATTAGCGGCATTAGTACCTTGCACCACGGTGAAAGGGGCATTGCTGAATGCACATGAGGTGGGTAATGCATTGACAATAATCGGAGGAGCCATTGTGATCGTAACGACATTACCCAGCGCGCCACAGAAGCCATTTTCATCTTCTAACGCTATAGTACCGCCCAAATAATCATACATAGTGATAGGAGCTAAATAAAACTGTATGGGAGCATTGAACCCTCCCACTATCCCCAATAAATTTGAAATTAGTGTCACAGTAGCCGCATCATTGGTAATGGTGAGATTTCCTCCCGCGTTCAATGGCTGCTCAGTGCCTGGGATGATTCCCTCAAAAGCCAAATCACTGGCCAAATCACCATTTAGTACGGTGGGATTTGCCGAATAAACAGCCCAAGCTATTCCGGGATTATAGGCAACTCCACCATTTGTCAATTCTATAGGTCCGACGGCATCATTGGCTAAAGATAATTGAAGCGATTCACCACTGCAGAGGACTTCTTCTGTCTGCGCGTTGATCAATGTTCCAGGAAATGCATCGCATGCGCAACCCACGGGTGCGTTGATCATGATCTCACTCGCACAAGAAGGAACATCCAAGTAATACACCGAAATAAAGTGCACTTGACCATCGGAGGGTAATCCCGGAACGGAAAAGAAATTATCGCCAGTAGGCAATAGAATGGTATCGATTTCCATACCGTCCAACGCTATCACCGCGGAGTCGCTGGACAAGGTATGTGTTGCAGAATAGTCAATATTGACGGAGAATTGATTGTTGCTTGCGTCGCATGGATTCACCTCTACCTGTGTCAAGCCAATTGCACAATTAGGAAGCACACCACCGAAACAACCGACTTCTACTTGAAATCCTGTATTTCCGAAACACTGCCCAAGTGAAACCATTCCAATGGTGATACAACCTGAAGCGTTAGTGGCACTAGAATAGAATGGAAGCACTTGAGGTGTTAGATTTGTATACAATATGCCTCCTGGATTTGAGGCCAAAAATGTTGCAACCGAAGAATAATCATTTCCGATGAGCAAGGAAAGTTCTGTAGCAGAACCATCAAATACAAAAAAGATATCATCTGGGGCCGAGCAAATTTCAGCATTTTGCACACCAAAAAGCACACTGGCCCCTGGCAATGAGGGACATAATCCTAATAGATTGACGCTATTAGCGGGATAGTTATAAAACCCATCACCCTGTCCATTGTCATACACCATTGCCGCAGGCTCTCCTTTTCCCTGGCATGCAATTCCAATTTCTTGAACTCCCGTATTCATGACGATATCCACTACTTGAGCGCGGGTAACAGAGAGTAATCCCACCAAAAATAGAGGAAGGAAAAAATATTTTATTTTATACATCACTTCTTTCTTTGTTTGATTAAGGAACGATTGTAAAGATTTTGAACATATGATTGGGTTTGCACCGTTAAAACATAAGGTGAATTACCAATTCTAAAGTGTTGATATTGTCGCTGGGGAAGGAGATGAGGATATAAAACAGTCAAATCAACATTTTGGACATTCTCATCTGTCCAACTCTCCCATTGTGTGAAATAAGAGGATACATCGGGAAATCCCATGGATTTTTCAGACGCCTTGGAAAGGTAGTATGCATGCGTCTTCACAAATTCTGGCGTCGGCTCAGACATCTGACCCATTGCGGATAGAGCAAAAACAGACAACCACACAAACAGTAATTTTTTCATTTTAGATTTTATTGAGCTGTAAATATAACAAGACAAAGAGAGATTCTTAAAAGTTGCCTAAAATTGACCTCAGATCATTTTTTCAAAAAAAAGTGATTTGTTACAACAAAATTATTATCTTTGCACCCGCAAATTGCTTTAGGACGATCTCGTAGCTCAGCCGGTAGAGCAATACACTTTTAATGTATGGGTCCTGGGTTCGAGTCCCAGCGGGATCACCAAAAAACCTCACTCTGTGAGGTTTTTTCATTTTGATATCCTTCCTGGATTAAAAGGCTTATTTTGCTCGCAAAACAAAATTTTGTCCCAAATACACTCTTCGTACTTGCTCATCTGCCGCCAACTCTTCCGCACTTCCCGATTTTAAAATTTTTCCATCATACAAAAGATACGCCCTATCCGTGATAGATAGGGTCTCTTGAACATTGTGATCGGTAATTAAAATTCCGATATTCTTGGTTTTCAATTGTTCCACAATTCTTTGAATATCCTCCACTGCGATGGGATCCACACCCGCAAATGGCTCATCTAATAAAATAAATTTCGGATCCGTTGCTAATGCTCTCGCAATCTCCGTCCTTCTCCTCTCACCGCCCGATAAATGACTTCCGATAAACTTTCTTCGCGCCGTCAAACCAAACTCATTCAATAATGACTCTAAACGATCACGCTGCTCCGCCTTAGACAAAGGGGTCATTTCCAAAACGGCCTTGATATTATCCTCCACCGACAAAGTCCTGAATACCGATGCCTCCTGAGGCAAATAACCTAAACCCAATTGAGCTCTTCGGTACATGGGTTCATGTCCAATGACTTGACTATCCAAATAAATATCACCTTCATCAGGTGAAACCAACCCAACCACCATATAGAACGAGGTTGTTTTGCCAGCACCATTAGGCCCCAACAGACCCACAATTTCACCTTGCTCCACCTCAAAAGAAACTCCGTTCACCACCCATCGGGTTCCATATTTTTTCTTTATGTTTTCTGCCCTCAATTTCATTGTGGTTGTATTAAAAGTCAAATTGAATTTTTGCGCGCAAGCCTACCTTAAAAATATCTGGATGATCGAGATAGGACAATCTATAAAGCATGTCTAAACGTAAAATCTTAAAAATATTCTCCACTCCTACAGCCGCCTCGAAATAGGGCTTGGTTAAAGTATATACATCGTTTTTTCCATCCGCAACTACACTCCAATCTCTCGATAAGTATTGATCGTTTCGTTGATCATACCCTCCTACTACTGCCTTTGCGCTCAACACTTCTCTCCATTTAAGTCTCCGCATAATCGGGATTTTATTCAGTAGTAATCCCTCGGCATGATAGGTGGCCCAAACATTTACCCAGCGATCTGAAACAAATTCAAAATAGTTCATCGTGTTGTAAGAGCCATCATCATAGAAAAAAGTCTCATTGCCTTGGTGCATCATCAACAAAGGAAAGGGAACTTGTCCATAAATCTTGCCCGCTTGAGTGGAAAAATTCATGTAGCCAAAAGGCCCCAAACGCCACATGTCTATCAAGGTAACTTGAGCTCGTTGATAATTGAATTGAGCTCCCAAAACTCCCGGAAGAGAGCGAGTATAACTGACCTCTAGCTCCGGCCAACTCGTACCTAAACTGATTCTTTCAAAATCACCATAAATGAATTTCTCTTTATAGGCGAAGCGAACAGAAAGAGTCATTTCTGTGGTATTAATTTGATTCAATGGTGTGCTTTTGTGCTGTTGATCGAAAGTTCTGAATTGATAAAAATCACCAATAGGCGCAAGGACACGATGTTTGAAAAAAAGCTTATTGGACAAGCCATAAACCCACTCTTTTTCCAGATAGGTAGAAAACTCTGTCACCATGGTCAATTTATTGGCAGGATTTCTTCTGAAAACAGAAGACAAAACATTGTCCTGTCGCAATTGACCTGTGGACTGTCCTATTTGTTCCACATCTTTTTTAGCATGAATGTCCCACGCAAAACGCGGGTTTTTATTGAACACAAAAAGTGCACCCCCACCGTATTTCCACTGTTGGTCTTTTAATCCATAAGCTGCGAATCCATCGATCATCACACGGGAAGAAAAAGCATTGCCCGTTCTTCCTCCAAAACGAAATCGATTTCCTTCAATGGGATTGAAACTATACAAAGTATAATATGGACCAATCTCATATTTTCCTAACACCTTGTATCCATTGATGAACAAATTGATGATATCTACGACGGTATTGAACTGAGGGATACTCTGGAGGGTATCCACCATGTTGTAAATCTGTTTCTCTTTACTAGACAATTCAAAATGCCGATGTTCCTCCCAATACGCATCATCGTGCTTGGAAGCATCCGCCTTCAACTCAACATCCGTAAACCCTTTGAAAAAATTCATGTCACGGGGTTGATTGATGACAAAATGGTTGTAAGAAGATCTTTTTCTTCCGTACATCCCCATTTTTTTATCAGAGAAATTAAAATCCACCAACATCTCATCCCCTGTCAACATCCAAACCTCGCTCTCTACCTCATCGTAATACTGAGTTACAGAAAAATGATTGATCCAATTGATATTGGCCGACTCCGTAATGGCCGCATTTAATTTTTTTATCGCATAGGTAGTATCATGGATCCACATGGTACCCTCAAACAAAAGCTCTTGTCGCCGCTTGGGTTGATAGGTAACCTCAAAGCAATATTTCCCATCGATGATCACCGTATCTTGAATTCTGTAATCATAAAAACCCAGACAGTAAGCGGCGATTGGACTGGTGAAGCTCTTATTGAAAGCCAATAAATCATTATCGTAGATATTGATGTTTTGGTACATATCTCCCAAAAACTGGTTGATGCTTTCATTCTCTACTCCGCTTACTTTTGCACCCTTGATGACTTCTTTCAGCAACTTAGGTTCTCTCCTAAAACAGACATCCGACAGGGATTCCGTCATAAAAATAGGCAAGTAATTTTTTTCCTGAGTAGTGTCCATTTGATCAAAAACAAACTCAAAAGATTTCAGGATCTTTTTATCCGCCAATGATTCTTTGATATTGTTTAAATCAAATTCTACCTTGGTATAGGATTCATATTCGTAGGCATCGAGCTTCTCCCGATTGTTGATTTTCTTATTGTTCAATACTTTTTTGATCAAAGCAATGGCGGGATCTTCCCATTTATCATCCGTAATGACCAACTCACTCATTTGGGTGTTGGTTTCCAACTCCAATCTGACTTCTTGCGATTTGCCTTGCTGAATTCTCTTCTTAACGGGATTGTATCCCACCATAGTAGCCACCAGGGTATCGGAACTATAGTAGGTTTCAAAAACAAATTTCCCATCGATGTCACTCGTGGTGCCCGTTTTGGTACCTAGAAAAAAAACAGTGGCAAAAGGCAGGGTGGCTTGCGTTATTTTATCCACCACCACCCCTTTTACGATTGTCTTTTGTGACCATGAGTGGAATCCTAAAGAAAAGAAATAGAAAAAAAAGAAAAAAAACAACGATCTCATTTCTAAAACAAATAGATAAATTTTCAAACTCCTTCAAAAATAACTATTTCAACAGAAATTCTTATCTTTTTTTTGCTATTTTGAAGCAACTATTAACGCCTCGTTTTGTTTAAATTTGCGGAACTTAAAAATGTCAAATTCACAATTATGAAAAAAATCATAATATTAATTTTTATTGCTTTTACTCATTTTGGGATTACATTTTCACAAATCATAGAGCCCAAGGAAATTGTAAAAACAAAAATCACTCTCGAGCAAAATGGTTGTGAAGCATATGTTGTAGTAAAAATTGACATCAAAGATAAATGGCACATCAATTCTTGTAATTTGCCTGTAAATTCATTCGCCTTTCCTTCAGACATAAAAATTAATGCAAAAAAACTTGTTAAAGTAGGAAAAATCATTGAACCCAAACCACATTTATTCACAGATGAAGCGGGAGAACTTCAGAGTCAACATGAAAGATCTCTGATAATAAAAAGAAAAGTTTATATCATTTCTTCTAGCGATTTTGTTCTCTCAGGTTCCTTTGAATTTCAGACTTGTGATGAAAGCAAATGTCTTCCGCTAGATGAATATAAATATTCTTTAAACGTAAAGGGCTGCGCAAATGGTTCAAAGGATTCCGTGGTGAACTCCAAGGAAACTTTCATTGACACAATTGTTCACCCTCTTTCTCAGAGTAATGAAGAAATCCAACAAAGGCAAGAATCTAATCAAACCTCAACAAATGAAAAACCGGAAAGTAATGTTCCTGATTCGTTGTGGATGATTTTTTTATTGTCCTTTTTGAGTGGTTTTGCAGCGTTATTAACTCCTTGCGTTTTTCCAATGATTCCAATGACAGTCACGTTTTTTACCAAGCGAAGTAAAACTCGAGCAGCTGGTATTCAAAATGCATTAATTTTTGGTGTTTCAATCATAGTGATTTATGTGTTGCTTGGAACTGTTATCACAGGTATATTTGGCTCTTCAGCCTTGAATCAGTTGGCCACTAACGTGTGGTTCAACCTTATTTTCTTTTTACTATTAATCATTTTTGCAATTGCCTTTTTAGGTGGATTCGAAATTCGATTACCTAGCAGTTGGTTAAACAAAACAGATAAAGCTGCAGATAAAGGTGGCTACTTTGGGATATTCTTCATGGCATTGAGCCTAGCATTGGTCTCTTTTTCTTGCACAGGGCCAATTGTAGGTTCACTATTGGTTCAATCGGCAACCGCTGGAGGTATAGCGCCGTTTATTGGCATGTTTGGATTTTCCTTTGCTCTTGCTTTACCATTCATGCTTTTTGCAATGTTTCCCGGTTGGTTAAATACATTACCAAAATCGGGGGGGTGGTTAAACACTGTCAAAGTAGTACTCGGATTTTTAGAACTCGCTTTGGCACTTAAATTCCTGTCAAATGCTGATTTGGTAATTCAAGCTCACTATCTTGAACGTGAACTTTTCATTGCTATTTGGGTAGGTATTTTCGCCATTCTTGCACTATATTTACTTGGATTTATCAAACTTCCACATGACGACGATCATATTAAAAAAATCGGTGTCGGAAGAGCACTACTTGCCACATTGGTATTAAGTTTTGTATTTTACATTTTGCCAGGAACTTGGGGCGCACCGGTGAAATTAATAAGTGGTTTTCCACCCCCATTGTCTTATTCGGAATCAGAACATCATAATGATTCAAGTTCTTCTAATATTTCAAGCATTCAAGATACGCACCCTGGTCCGCAGAAAATACCTGTTTTCCACGATTTAGATAAAGCTCAGGAATATGCAAAATCAATAAATAAACCTTTGTTCGTTGATTTTACAGGCTATGCCTGCCAGAATTGTAGAAAAATGGAGGAAAATGTTTGGGGGGAGCCTGGAATAATTGAAATTCTGCGAGATAATGTTGTAATTGTTTCGCTTTACGTAGATGATAAAACTCCTC
>CANHWU010000037.1 GCA_947464415.1 Flavobacteriales bacterium | reverse complement strand
TCACAGAAATCATGGAATACAATCTCACCATCGGCTATGCGAGCATTGACGGCTGGAAAATGAAAGGCCGCTTCACACACAGCTTTGGTAAAAAAAGACATGAATCCCAAGCCTACACCATGTTTCTCTTTGAAAATATCTTTGTACTTGGCTCTTAAATCCATCACGGGTTTCATGTTCACCTCATTAAAGGTGGTCAGCATCGCCGTGGTATTTTTTACAGAAACCAAGCGCTCAGAAATCTTCTTTCTGAGGTTGGTCATTTTCTCTCTGCGCTCCTCTCTTGTACCTCCTCGTTGAACAACAGCAGCGGTATCTATACCTCCTGCTAGGGCCATTACCACATCATTTTTGGTGATCCTTCCACCAGGGCCGCTTCCCTTCACTTGTTGAGCACTGATATTGGCTTCAGCCATCATTTTTGCTGCGCTAGGTGACGGATGTCCACTTGCGGGATGGTTATTCGAAACAGGCATTGGATTAGGGGTAACCGAGGGAGCGGGCGTCGCCGCTGTGGCCGTAGGAGCTGCTAGAGAGGGTGCGCTAACGCCTGCAGGCGCCGCTGCAGATGTATCAATGATACAAGCCACACCTCCTACCGCTATTGTATCTCCAGCCTGAACTTTGATTTCGATTGTTCCCGCGCTTTCAGCCGCCAACTCCAAGGTAGCTTTGTCAGAATCAATCTCTGCAATCACCTGGTCCTTTTGAACATAATCACCATTTTTCACCAACCAATTGGCAATGATTACTTCACTGATGCTCTCTCCAGGTGAGGGGACTTTCATTTCTAATTTTGACATAGCACTTTCTTATTAAGCGGTTAAACCGCTGCGAATTTGCATCTAAAATTTGGGAAATGCGAAAAAAACACCAAGAATTACGAACTTTGAAAAATGAATTTCCTATTTGTATTCCTCGGGGGTGGATTGGGGGCTGTTACGCGGTATTGGATGGGATTATATTGGATGCCTAAAAGCATTTGGACGTCGACCCTCATTTCCAATGCACTGGCGGCATTGGTTCTCGGGATAGTGTACTCCGTTCAACCACCCAAAGAACAAAACAGTGCAACTTGGCTCCTGCTCTCAGTGGGATTTTGCGGGGGATTGAGCACCTTTTCTACTTTCAGTTTAGAGCTCTTCCAATGGTTACATCAAGAAAAATGGTCTCAATGTCTTGTGTACATCACCTTGAATGTCGTTCTTTGCACCGCTCTGATTTTTACAGCCTTTAAGCTGTGGGGAGCCACTAGATGAAATCATTGTTATACTATCAGACTTTTGAGCACCCAGAAAATCCAAACGCGGATTGGGTGTTGTTTATTCATGGCGCCGGGGGAAGTACTGCCACTTGGAAAAAACAATTGGAGCAATATAAAAAACACTTCAACCTGCTATTGATTGATTTACCCGGCCATGCGCAATCCGCCAAAAGCTGTATTGACATACCTAAATATTCTTTTGAGTTCATTGCTGAAAAATGTTGGGAAGTGTTGGATCATCTTCAAATACAGAAGGTGCACGCGGTGGCGGTGTCATTGGGAAGTATCATTTCCATTCAAATGTTTGATCAACAACCTCACAGAATTTCTTCACTTGTGTTTTCGGGTCCTATTATTAGCTTGGATTTGAAATTGCGCATCTTCCTTAGATCGGGATTGATGCTGGCAAAAATCATAGGATTCAGGAATTTTTACAAGATGATGGCCAAAATCATTCTTCCCAAAAAAAATCACGAAAGCGCCAGAAAAGTATTTATTCGAGAAGCCAACGCTCTGACTGATGAGGAATATCGCAAGTGGACGGCTATGTATGGAAAAGAGTTAGATAGCAAACTCAAGTCGCTCTTTGGCATCCATCAAAATGTGCCCATTTACATATTGGTAGGAAAAGAAGATCACTTTTTCTTGGCTTCTACCAAGCGTTACGCACAGCTCTTTCAATCCGTAAAAATGGAGATCATAGAAAGATGCGGACATTTGGTGAGTCTTGAAAAGCCCGGAACCTTCAATGAGAAGAGCATTGCCTTTCTTCAAGGGCCGAAATAAAAATTCACCCAACCTTTCATGGTACATTCGCATCATATTGGTGATGAAATCTCAAAATATAAAAGCAGTCTGTTTCGCCCTCATCTTTTTGATCATCCAAAATGCATTGATGGCACAAACCTATTTTCCTCCATCTGTAGGAATTTGGGAAACCGTCTCTTGGGAGGAAGCGGGCCTCTGTCCCGATAGCTTATCCGCCGTATTGAATCTTTTACAGCAAGAAGATAGCAAGGCCTTTGTATTACTGTACAACGGAAAAATTTTAAACGAAACCTACTTCGGCTCCTTTACTGCCGACAGCGTTTGGTATTGGGCCAGTGCAGGCAAAACCCTTACCAGCGCACTCATCGGAATTGCTGCCAATGAGGATGGACTGAACATGGATGCCCCATCGCATACTTACCTTGGACAAGGATGGTCAAGCTTATCCACTGATCAAGAAAATGCCATTTCCGTTCGAGACCACCTTACCATGACCACTTGATTGGATGATGGGGTAATGGATGATAACTGCACTCTTCCTGCATGTCTTCAGTACATAGCCGCACCTGGAACTCGTTGGGCTTATCACAACGCACCCTACACCCTACTCGATGAAGTTTTACAGGGAGCAACTGGGATGACCAATAATCAATACTTTTTCCAAAAAATAGGTACGCCCTGCGGAATCAATGGCCTTTTCATTAATTCAGGATATAACAAAGTGTTTTACAGCACTCCCCGCAATATGGCCAAATATGGACTTTTATTGCAAAATCAAGGGAATTGGAACGGTACATCCATCATTCCAACCGGCTATCATACCCTCATGACGACACCCTCTCAAAATCTGAATCAAAGCTATGGATACCTCACTTGGCTCAATGGACAGAACCATTACATGATCCCAGGATCACAATGGGTAATACCCGGCATGATAGCGCCCAATGCGCCAGCGGATACCTATGCGGCATTAGGGAAAAATGGCCAAATCATTAGCGTAAGCCCGCAGGAAAATATCACTTGGATACGAATGGGAAATGGCAATAGCGAGTTGGTTTCTTTCACGCTCATCAATGATATTTGGAGCAAGTTACAACACATTTTTTGTGTAAATAACGCACCCAAAGAAAACAAAACAGCAGAGTGGGTGGTCATCAACAATAACGGGAGCAACCCTAGCTTTATCTTTGATCAACCTCAATTAGATTACATAATCACTGATATTCTTGGAAAAAAGATATTCAGTCAACTGAAAGATGCATCCCCCATTGCACACTTAAAGAATGGTGTTTATTATCTTTCCTGCCCCTCCCATCCAGAATGGCTCTCACAAAAAATAGTCATTCAACACTAGATCCACTCACCCATATTCAACAAAAAAGCGCCCCATTGGACGCTTTTTTTTTTAATTTCCCTGAATGATCTCTTTACACAAACATCAACACCGGCTGTTCCAAGAAGGATTTGATGGTGTTCAAGAAAGCAGCGCCACTAGCTCCATCCACCACGCGGTGATCGCAACTCAAGGTTACTTTCATGACGTTTCCTGGAACTACTTGTCCATTCTTCACCACTGGCACTTGCTTGATGCCTCCTACCGCCAAGATGCAAGCATCGGGTGGGTTGATGATGGCTGTGAATTCCTCGATACCGAACATTCCCAAATTGGAAATGGTGAAGGTATTACCCTCCCAATCCTGTGGTTGTAATTTCTTGGCTTTGGCCTTTTCTGCAAATACTTTTACTTCTGCACCGATCTGCGCAAATGATTTGGTGTTGGCATGTCTGACAACGGGCACTAACAATCCGTCTTCCACCGCAACGGCTACACCAATATGTACATGATCATTATAACGAATGCGATCTCCCAACCAAGAGGAATTGATCACGGGATGTTTTTTCAATGCCATTGCGCAAGCCTTTACCACCATATCATTGAATGAAACTTTCATTCCTTGCTCATTGATTGCCTTGCGTGCAGACATCGCATTGTCCATGTCAATATCCATGGTCAAATAGAAGTGAGGCGCGCTGAACTTGCTCTCCGCCAAACGACGAGCAATGACTTTTCGCATCTGAGAAACCTCCACTTCATAGAAACTCTCTACTGCATTGGCACTGCCTTGCGCACTGCCTGCCATGAAAGCATCAATATCGCGTTTTACAATGCGTCCACCTTCTCCTGAACCTGGAATATAATTTAAAGGCAATCCTTTTTCATCCGCCAACTTCTTGGCCAATGGAGAAGCTTTCGTGCGGCCATTGTTGACTGCTACTGGAGCCGCAGCCACCGGCTGAGACACCACAGGAGCCGGCGCCATTTTGACTTCTGATACAACAGGGGTGGGTGCCGGAATGGGCGCAGGAGCAGCTGATGGCGCCGCCACCGGGGCAGCAGGTGTAGCCGCTTCCGCCGCTAACAAGGCGCTGATATCCTCACCTTCCTTGCCTAAAATCGCCAATATGCTGTCCACAGGGGCGCGCTTTCCCTTTTCTACACCAATGTGCAATAACACACCGTCTTGGAAAGACTCAAATTCCATGGTGGCCTTGTCGGTCTCAATCTCCGCCAACAAATCACCCGTCTTTACTTTGTCCCCTATTTTCTTATGCCACGCAGCCACCACTCCTTCAGTCATGGTATCGCTCAGTTTGGGCATTCTAACTATTTCCGCCATCTTTCTTCTGATTAGTCTTTTACGTAAGGATAAGGATCTGAATACACATCATCATAAATCTCCTCTGGATTGGGAAGCGGAGACTCTTCTGCAAACTTCACCGACTCTTCCACCACCGCTTTGATTTCCTCCTCCACTTTGTCCAAATCTGCTTGCGTCATCCATTTATTTTCTAAAATCACTCGAGCTACATATTCCAATGGATCTTTCTCCTGGTATTCGGCCACTTCTTCTTTGGTTCTATACTTCTGCGGATCACTCATACTGTGTCCTTTGTATCGGTAGGTTTGGATGTCCAACAATGTGGGTCCCTCACCGGCTCTGGCTCTATCCGCCGCTCTGCGAATGGCATCGGCCACAGTTTCCGGACGCATTCCATCCACAGACTCACTCGGCATTTCAAAGGACAATCCCAATTTGCTCAAATCCGTTACGTTGGAAGTCCGCTCAACAGAAGTACCCATGGCGTATTGGTTGTTCTCGATGATGAAAATACATGGAATCTTCCATGTCATCGCCATGTTGAAAGTCTCAAACAAAGCCCCTTGACGCGCCGCGCCATCGCCGAAGAAACAAACGGTAACATCATCACTACCGCGATACATATCTGCAAAGGCTATCCCAGCTCCCATGGGAATTTGTGCTCCCACGATGCCATGACCACCAAATAAATTCCTTTCCTTATCGAACATGTGCATGGAACCACCTTTTCCTTTCGAAAGACCGGTTACTTTCCCATACAATTCTGCCATTACCTTTTTGGGATCTGAGCCCATCACCAAAGGATGCGCGTGATCTCGATATGCCGTGATTACTTTATCGGTAGGACGAATGGCCGACATCATGCCAGAAAGCACTGCCTCTTGTCCGATGTACAAGTGACAAAATCCACCAAACTTCTGTTGGATATACAAGTGTCCGCATTTTTCTTCAAACCTTCTCATCAACAACATCTCGCGATGCCATTTGATATAATCTGCTTTGCCGTAAGTACCCGTACTTGCCGATTTGCTTTCTTTCTTTTTGGTAGCAGTTGCCATGTATTTTGAATCTATTCTTAGAGGCACAAATATAAACGAGAAGCCCTTTCACAAAGGGATTTTTTTACAAAGTGTAAATACAACACTAAGTGAGCCTAGAAAAGACCTTTGAACGGAGCTAAAAACCGCACATCGTTTTCGAAAAAATGTCTCAAATCATCGATTTGATAGCGCAACATAGCAATGCGCTCGATGCCCATACCAAATGCAAATCCACTGTATTTTTCAGGATCGATGCCACTGGCAGCCAACACATTGGGATCCACCATTCCACAACCCATGATTTCCAACCAACCTGTCCCCTTGGTGATTCGATGATCCGCCTCTGAATTCAATCCCCAATACACATCGAGCTCTGCGCTAGGCTCTGTGAACGGAAAATAAGATGGACGCAATCGAATTTCTGCCTTTCCAAAAAATGCTTGAACAAAGTACAGGAGTGTGGCCTTCATGTCCGCGAAGCTCACTTTTTCATCAATGAACAAACCTTCTATTTGATGAAACTGACAATGGGCTCTTGCACTGATGGCCTCATTGCGATACACCCTACCCGGCATAACAATGCGAATAGGGGGTTGATGCTTTTCCATCTCCCGTACTTGAACACTCGAAGTGTGCGTTCTGAGCAAAAAATCAGGATGGGTTTGCACAAAAAAAGTATCCTGCATATCCCGCGCGGGATGTTCAGGAGGGAAATTCAGTCCAGAGAAAACATGCCAATCATCCTCAATTTCGGGTCCTTCTGCCACATGAAATCCAATGCGTTCAAAGATCTGCACAATATCGCGTTGAACGATAGAGAGCGGATGGTGGGAGCCCGCCAGTGTTTGGGCAGAAGGAATAGAGAAATCAAATTGTGAAGGTGTTGCCACATGTTGAGTAGCCGCTTGACTGCCTTCCCACTTGGCCTGAGCCGCCTGTTTGAGGACATTGAGCTGTTGCCCTACTGCTTTTTTCTGATCATTGGGCACCGTTTTAAATTGCTCAAACAAATCATTGAGCAATCCTTTTCTGCTGAGGTATTGCAAACGAAACTGCTCCGCCTGTTCAGTATTGGCAATTTCGGTTTCAGCAATTTGCTGGAGCAGTTGTTGAATTTGATCTAGCATCAGGAATGATCAAGGCATGATTTCCATTTTCATGGTGATGTCCGTTACCGGGCGATCACCTTGCTTGGTGGGCTGTGCCAAAATTTTGTCTAGCACATCAATCCCTTGCACTACTTCACCAAAAACGGTATAATCCATGTCCAACATGGCTGTTCCACCAATGGTTTTATAGACATTGCGCTGCTCTTCTGTGTATTTGAATCCAGGCATTTTGCGAGCCGCCATGGCCTCATATTGGTTGATTTGGTTATCATCCAATTTGCTACCTTGAACAATGTAGAATTGACTACCGCTGGATTTCTTTTGCGGATTTACTTGATCGCCTTGACGAGCAGCAGCCAGTGCCCCTTTTTTATGAATAAAATGGGCATTGAACTCAGCATTCACCGTATAACCAGGTCCACCCATACCTAACATTTTAGTAGGAGAAGCACCGCGACTTTCAGGATCACCACCCTGGGCCATGAAACCCTTGATGCAACGATGGAAAAGAAGATCATTGTAAAAACCTTCTTTCACCAACTTCACAAAATTATCCCTGTGCTGAGGGGTTTCATTGTATAGCTCAATGATCATCTCGCCTTGCGAGGTAGTAACTTTCACTTTTGTATTCATGACTTTTTTTGTTTCTTCAATTTTGGGAGCCATCTCCTCTACGGGAGCGGCTGGAGGGGTATTCTCAGTTTGAGGCGCAGCATTTTTGGATGAGGTGCAGGCCGTAAAAGATGCTCCGGCAAGCGTTAAAAAAATGGCCGAAATGGGAAAAATTAGGGATTTCATCATTTTTTTTGTTTCTTTGTTTTTTGCCAATAAAAAGTTTGGCGAAAATAAATCAGACAGAACATGAAAAACAAAAATTTTCAATTAACCCTCATTTTTCTCGTTTTCGTGTGAGGTGTCTCGCCTGTATTGACCTCATGTAATCGATACAAAGTAGAGAAGACGCGAGCAGTGATCAGAGTAATTGACAATACAGGGGCTCCCATTAAATTTGCTAAAGTACGCGTATTTGCTGAGCCATCAGAATTCCCGCCCCCATCCAACGCATTGCGTTTTGATACTTGTGGGGTAACAGGATCAGATGGTGCGGTGGAATTTGATTTTTCATCCTATTATCAATCAGGACAAGCGGGCTTTGCTGTTTTGGATGTAGCCGCTTGCGTAGGTGGTCCCAACCGTTATGGAGAGGGCATCATCAAGATCAAAGAACAAGATGTATCGGAAGAGACGGTGACAGTTTTATCAGGATCTTGTTTAATTCCTTCCGACTGCGAGTAAAATTGTTTATTTTCGCGGCCTCAACAAAATCAATCGGGATGTAGCTCAGTTGGTAGAGTACACGTCTGGGGGGCGTGTGGTCGCAGGTTCAAGTCCTGTCATCCCGACAAAAAAATAAAGCCTTCTTCGGAAGGTTTTTTTTTAAATCTCCTGTTTTTTTTGACTCAATTTTTCAAATAATGAAACCAGTGTTTCCTCAACTAAGAAAAGCTCAATTGAAGGAAAATTGAAGAATTGTATTGGACCAATAGATGATCAAGAAAATCCATTCATAGAACTTTCAAAACAACAGGTAAATAACCTAAGCAGCGGACTCCGCAAAAACATTATGGTGTATGTTCGCGAAATCAAAGTTCATCCCATGACCAACAACAGCATCTTCCGACGCATCCGATTTATTTTTGAATTATCTGACGTCGCTATCACCGAAATTTTTCAATTGGCGGAAGTTTCCGTTTCCAAATCACAAGTAGTCAATTGGCTCCGAAAGGAAGAACATGAAGCCTACGAAGCCATCAGCGATGAGCATTTGGCTGCCTTTCTCAATGGATTTATAGTACATAAAAGAGGAAAAAAAGAAGGAGCCACACCGCCACCGGAAAAGAAATTGACCAACAATCAGATTTTTCGCAAAATGCGCATTGCTTTGAATTTAAAAGAGGAGGATATTATTCAGATTTTGAGTCTAGTGAACATGAAGATGAGTGCCCATGAGATCAATGCATTTTTCCGCAACCCTTCACAGCGACAATATGTGCAATGCAATGATCAAGTATTGCGCAATTTTTTTCAAGGTTTGGAATTGAGGGAGAATAGAACGCGATAATTCCTTGGTCTTTGTGCCATCAAAGTTTTTATTTTTGACTATCTTTAAAATTCATAAACTTTAAGAAAATGAAAATAAGATTCATTCTGTTTGTAACGATGATTACGATGATTACGGCCTCATGCGATAGATGTAAAGATGATCCCGCTCCTGCTGAGCCGAAGCTCATCATCAAGATTACCATTGATCCCTCACAAGAGCGCTTGAACAATTTAGGTCAACCGTCTGTCATTCCCGCTGGTCACGCTGCCCAGAGTCCGGTTTGTAAAAAAATATCCGCACATTACCTTGAGTTTACACCTGATATGTACACCGCACTTGGCGCGGGAGAAGTGGTGTATCACGCACCTGAAACCACCGCAGGAGGCGCCAATGCCATCGATTTTTCTAAAGCCAAAGTCGTAGCCCCTGGGGAAGTGTTTTTTGAAATGCCTTTGAAAGATTTTTCACCCGGCACCTATGAATGGGTGCGTGCCTCTTTGTTGTATCAAAACGGGGATGTCCAGTTCACCACCTCCGGCTTGGATTTGGTAGGCAGATTAGCCTGTTTTGTTGGTTTCAATACTTATATCTCTAACTACACCATTAACACCCAAAGCGTTACTGTGAATGACGACCAATTGCAAGGTTATTGGGGCTTTGAAACAACAGTGTTGGGAATTCCCTATGTCACCAGCGGACAAGCTCCAGCGGGAGCGGTGACGGTACCCAATCCTTTGTTTGCCACCTCCCCTATTCCACAAGGCAGCTGCGTAGTGACAGGCAGTTTTGCGCAACCCTTGGTCATTACAGGGAATGAAACACAAGATGTAGTGGTCACTTTATCCCTTTCCACCAATCAAAGTTTTGAGTGGGTGGATAGCAATGCCAATGGCAAATGGGAACCTCAATCCAATGAACAAGTGGTGGACATGGGATTCAGGGGGTTAATTCCTTACTGGGAGTAATGCACTGTGTTTTCTCACAGGACAAAAAGGCTTTAATCAATCACCAATTCAATTCGATCCTTTAAGACGACTATTCCGCACGGCATAAGGGTTTGTACTTCTCGGATAACCAACCGATCTCCGGTAACCAATTTCTCCAGCGCTTTGATGGCAGAACCACTGAATTGATCTCCATCACATCGAAAGGTTTGGGTTTTTCTATCGTGGGTAACATCCACTTCAAAGGCAAAGCATTCAAAGGATAAACCCTCTAATAAGGATGAACAATCCATCCTCAAAAAAACACCACTATTCAAACCACCATACATCTGTCCTCTACTAATCCTTACGTCGTCCTTGTCTTTTCCTTGGTACATCACTTCTGGTAAATCTAGTGAGATTGGACGAAAAGATCGTATTGCTGTTCTAGGTTCCCCATTGAGATCGACATACTCCAGTCCCACCTCCACTTGAAGAGCATCACAATCAGGTTTGACCAGGACATACCCACTGTCCTGCATGTACTTCCATTCATCCATATAGCCCGCTGTGTCAAACATCACCTCATAAAGATTTTGGCTGTATTCAACAATACCCCCATTGATCCAAATGCGTTTCAATTTTCCCTCCACCGCCAGGCCCATTTTATTGGTGATCCCTTTCCACATCACATTGCTTTTTTCATTATACACATGCACTCTTTGGCTCCATCCACAGAGGGCAGTTGTGACAAGGAATAGGAGCAACAACCATTTAACTTTTCTGTTTCTCATTTTGGTAAATATTTAAGGTTAATCTTCTCTTAATACTAATCGAGCAGGAGACAAGGCATTGGCCTTTTCATCCACCTCCATCCGAATAGCGGGTACTCGACCATCAATGGTAAGGTGTGTGAACTCAAAATAAGCAATCAACTTACCTCCTTGCTTACTTATGGTGTATCGCATCGGTTGATTGTGATAGTCATTGCGCATGTAGTCCCAATTTGGATGTCCAGCTTGGCGATGGCTGATGTTTTTCATCAAGACCGGTTTTCCATCAAGCCAATCACGGAATAAGGAATAGGCATGAGAAACGCACCCATCTGTATTGGAATAATCGGTTAATTTTTGAAAGGCCTTGTTTTTTTGAGCCGATGGATAGGCCTTTACCATCCACTCAAAATCATCATTGATCAGTGTATATTCGGCTATCGCTGCCACCATAGGAAGGACAATCCAGTTCACTCCTTTTTGCAAGTGATAGGCATGGTACAACTTTCCCTTTTGAGATTCACGCTGATAGACCGTAGATCCAATCGTAAATGTACAAGAATGCATATGATGAGGGGCCCTTAATGAGTCAATGTGCAAATACAAATCCACTGGCTCCTGAGCATAAAGGCAAACTTTTAAAACACTATCTGACGCCTCTGCTGTCACCTCATTCTTGCCTAGATAGATAACTTTCATATTGTATTGTTTGACCACTGGACAACGACTTAAATCACTGTAATGCATCGGAGCAAAAGGATTGGCCTTTTCCACATGACCATCTGGAACATGCTCGTATTGGTAAGCCGCCAATGGAATTAAAAAATGCGCTCTGGGCATTTTACGATTGTACCAAGTAGGGTCTACCGCCTTCCATTGCCCATCCACTTTAACATAATTCCAGGCATGATAGCTATCTCGCCCAACCGGTGTCTTTCCATCCTGGGTATCGATTGGATATCCCGCAATATCGATACAAGGGATGCCGATGCTTTCACAAAACACATTGAGTAATCGCGCGTAATCCAGACACAATCCATATCTAAGTGTGTACATCACCTCGGGACTATTGTCAGGATTATCTTTACGAGATCCTGCCAAATCATATTTCAACTGCTCATCCATCCAATTGCATATAGCACGCAATTGAGCAGAATCTGAGCTGATCTTACCAAATAAAATTTTTCCAGCAGCAAAAGACGATGGATACAATTTATTCCACTGCAATCGTTGAAGTTTTTCCTTTTGATAACTCTGATCACACCATTGCTGCGCAGCATATTCCGCTTGACCTAACCTCTTCATTACTTCAAAAGCATCCTTTTGAATTGCTGCTTCTTGGTTCCACACATCGGCCAATGGTGCTTTTCCTATTTCTTGAACAGAGTAAAAAAAATACTCCCTTGCCGGATTTTCAAAAGCCTCCATTATTTGTGGTAGCAAAAATTGATTTGATTGATCGCTAGCGATTTGAAATAATTTCCGATTAGCTCCCATATTGTACAATCCATCCGCTTGGACATAAAGAGGGAAAGAAATAAATTGAGTCCAATTCAGACGATCCGCAAAGAACTTTAAAGTTGCCGTGATTGGATTGCGTTTCCAGTGGCCTTTGATGGCTGCCATTTGAGCGCCATTATCTTCAAACCAATAAAAACTTCCAGTCGGATGTATGTACAGGTAGTAGAGATGATGAGCAGAGGAACGCTCGAACAGCATCCCTTGTTGCCAATTTTTTGGATTGGCATTGAAACCAAAACTGAGGTGGGCCCACAAAGACAACCCTACTAATGCCATTACACTTTTCATACTCTGAAGTTTTAAGGTTCAACTAAAATTCAAGAGTAGATTTATACCATTGCCTGTCTGGATTAAGTGCGGTTTATTGGGTCTCTACCCATTTCAACTAAAGAAATCGAAAATTATTGTGGAAAAAATAAAAGCATGGCTAACTTCAAGGCAAATCGAGTTTCTCCATTTAGAAATCCAAGTATTAAATCCAATGATTAAGACTCAAAATAACGAATAATCGCTTCTCTCATCAAACGATCTTGCTCAGCGGGATTGAGCAAAGGAAGATCCTCCTGCTTTTCAAAATGCGGCCAACCTTGCTCATCTCGTCCCATAAACTTATAATAACCCATTGGAGCCAACAAAGAACAAATCCCGATATGCATGATTTCCACCTTTTGGTCCTTTTTGAAGTTTTGATCAAATAACTGCAACTCCTGTAAACCCACTAAAAATATTATCGCCGTGATATCCGGCTGTCCCATATCAAATCGCTCTTGGATCCTTCTCAATGTATCCAACCACTCTCTTTCAAACTGATAATCCATGACGCAAAGGTGGTAAAAATTTCGCGGTAGTTCTTTTTTATTTATATTCGTGGCTAAATCAAAAAACCATGGGTGTAAGAAAATACTCTCTCATTATCGCCGCTTGCTTTTTGTCCATTGCCCTATGGGCACAAAAAAAAGACTTTTTGAATGAGGAATTGGAAAAACAACAAGAAGAAATTGGAGCCGCTTATTTTCGATTAAGCGAATTCAAAGATGGGGTATACGATGTTACCATCAACTACATCGGGGGACAATTATTCATGACAGGGCAATATGCAGATGATAAATTTAAAATTGCTCATGGACATTTTGCCTACTACACTATGGAAGGGGTAAAAGAATCAGAAGGTGATTATTTCAAAGGTGTAAAAGTAGGTACATGGAAAAGGTGGGACGAAAGCGGAGCCCCCTTGCCCGATAGAAACTATAAAGAGGCGCCAAAAGAAGATCCTTCCACCCGGAAGGAAGATTCCAACAAGTCCACACAAGCCGCTAGTTTTCCAGATTTTGCTAACTATGTGAACCAACATTTAAAATATCCTGACAAAGCCGTACAAGCCGGCACGAAAGGAATTGTTTATGTAGCTTTCACAGTGGATGCAACAGGGGCTGTAAAAAATGCCAAAGTCAGCAAGGGAGTTAGTGCAGAATTGGATGCCGCTGCTATGCAAATGATTTTGGGAATGCCGAAGTGGACACCCGCGCAAAGAAATGGAACCGCCATCGACTCCGATGTACTGGTCCCTATTTCATTTGAATAACTCACTTTTTACATGAAGATCATTTACTCGTACCTGGGTCAATTTATCCAGCCCCTCCCCCCTGTTGAAACCGGAGCCGCACTTCTTACTTCCTGTGGTTTGGAAGTAGAACACATTGAATCCGTTGAATCGATTCAAGGAGGTCTCAAAAATGTGGTAACCGGAGAAGTACTGTCCGTAGAGCCCCATCCAGATGCAGATCGATTAAGAGTCACCACAGTGAAGGTATCGGCTGAGGCCGAAGCTTTGCAAATTGTCTGCGGAGCCCCCAACGTTGCCGCTGGGCAAAAAGTTATTGTGGCCTTGACAGGGGCTATTTTATATCCTCAGGGAAGCGAAGAACCGTTGAAAATAAAAAAGAGTAAAATTCGCGGTGTCGAGAGCAATGGGATGATTTGCGCAGAAGACGAGTTGGGTATAGGACATTCTCATGATGGAATATTGATATTGCCATCAGAAACAATGGTGGGAATCGATGCTGCTGAGTATTTTCAACTCACCTCACTGGAGGTGGTGGAAATTGGCCTCACCCCTAATCGGACAGATGCTATGTCCCATTGGGGAGTGGCCAGAGAATTGAGTGCCGTGATGCAGCAGCGCGGCATGGAACATGAATGGAAAGATCCATTCAGCTTCCCAAATCCTGCTTATCCGTCCCTCTCCCTTCCTGTTGAGGTTGGAGAGGAGACAAAATGTACCCATTATTCCATCACTCAAATAAACATAGACTCCGCCGCTGAAACGCCTAATTGGTTGAAGAAAAACCTCTCCGCCATTGGCCTAAAATCCATACATCCGGTTGTAGATATCAGCAATTGGGTGCAACATGAATTGGGACAACCCACACATGCCTTTGATACAAAAGCCATACACGGAAAAATCACCGTGCGTGCTGCAAAAACCAATGAGCCCCTGACAACGCTCGATGGAGTGAGTAGAAAATGCAGTGATCAAGACGTTGTCATTGGAGACAACCAAAACGCATTATGCTTAGCTGGGGTAATGGGTGGCCAAGACAGTGGGGTCACCTCCAATACGGAGAGTATTTATTTGGAATGCGCCCTTTTCGATGCCGTTCGTGTTAGAAAAAGCGCCAAATTCCACGGGATTCACTCTGACTCGTCCTTCCGTTTTGAGCGAGGGGTAGATCCTGAAATGACGGAAAAAGCACATGCTCGCATAGTGAATTTGATACAAGAAATGGCAGGAGGAAAAGTGGTGGGCCGCTCAGTAATAGAATCAAAACCTTTTGTTCGAACCGAAGTTTCTTTTAGACCTTGGAAAGCACATTTGATTTTGGGCAAAGAAATTCCATTGGAAGAAATGAAGGGTATTTTGCAGTCTTTGGATTTTGAAGTGGATAGTCGAAACTCAGCGGAATGGAAGGTGCATGTACCGGGTTGCCGAGTAGATGTAATGAGAGAAATTGATATTGTGGAAGAAATTCTGCGCATTTATAGCTTTGATGAAATTGCTCCTTCTTCACAGTTTCAATTCTCATGGAACGCCCAGTCATATTCCCATTTTCACATTCAGCATAAAATAAGTCAAACCTTGGTAGCGCAAGGTTGTCATGAAATACAATCACTATCCCTGACCAAAGAAAACTATGTCGCAGAGGATACAACAGCAGTAAAAATTTTAAATCCGCTGAGCGCGGACTTGGGTGTAATGCGCACCACGCTGATGCACGGCGGATTGGAAGCCATTTCTTTCAATATAAAGAGAAAGCACAACCAACTTCGCCTATTTGAAATGGGAAAGGTGTACAAAAAGACAGAGGAAGGATTTCATGAAGAGTGGATGTTGGGCATTTGGTTGACAGGTCCCAGAGAAAGTGAAAATTCCCATAACCCTTCCAAAGAAACTGATTTCCGTGACCTCAGAAATGTGCTAGAGCAATTGGCACAGATGGCCGGTATTTCTTTACTCGCTGGCGAGCGCATTGAGCAACCCTATTTTTCTGAGTGCATTCAATATCCTTTCAAGAAAGGCGGATTCCAATTGGGTTATGTTCAACCTTCATTACTGCAACAGCATGACATTGCGCAACCTGTATTGTACTTGCAATTGCCATTAACCCCTTTTATGCAGTTGGTAAATCGACATCAGCCGGGAAGCCCGAAGTTGTATAAATTTCCATCCGTAAGGAGGGATTTATCCATGTTGATCGACAATGGCATCCTCTTTCAAGACATTGAAAAGATTGCTCTTCAAGCAGAGAAAAAGTCGTTGAAAGAAGTATTCTTATTTGATGTTTACCAAGGAGATAAATTGCCTGCAGGTAAGAAATCTTATGCGGTAGGATTTGTTCTGAGAGATGATAACGCCACTATGACCGATCAACAAATCGATCAATGCATGCAACGCATCATACAAAACTTGAATCAACACTTAGGGGTAGCATTACGGGGTTGAGGGGAAAGAGATTCTCTATCGCCAAAATGATATGCACAAACATCCTATTTCACCCTCTCCAGAAGAGTTGGCGAGTGAGCTAAGAAAAATTGCTCGCATCAATCACGACCTCGTCATCAGAGTGGTGACCGTTTTGAATATTCTTTTTTCTATCAGTGATTATTTTACGGCCCCCGCTTTCTGGCTCCATTTTCTGCTGGTCCGGATTACCATCACTTTGATATTCTTCTTGGTTTATTTCTTCCAAGATCGGTTATCTATGCACCCTCAATGGACATTGTACATTGCCTATTGGGGTTGCATTATCGAAAACGCCTACATGTATAATGTTATTGATGCGATTACACTACAAAAATTCACCTTTGCCTTCATCGCCACTTACGTTGGTGCGGGAATGTTTGCTGTTTGGAACTATAGATTATCCATTTGGGCTATTGTATTCAGTATAGTTCTCAATGCCCTGCTTTTCTCTATGCTGAGTCCCCTTACCATTGAAGAATACCTGGCCAATGGCGCATTTTTAACTTTAATGGTCAGCATATTTTCCATTGTGCTCATTCACTCCCGGGTGAGTAATATGATCAGAGAAATCCAATATCGCCTTCAACTTGCTCAGGCCAATGAAGCAATAGCCAGTCAAAATAAAAACATTGTAGACAGCATCACCTACGCCAAGCGAATTCAAGATGCGATGCTGCCCGATGAAGCGAATGCTTCTTGGTTCAACAACAAAGGATTTATTTTTTTTAAGCCAAAAGATATTGTAAGTGGTGATTTCTTTTGGTTTAAACCCTCCCAACACAACAATGAAAATATTTACCAACTGGCCGTAGGAGATTGCACAGGGCATGGGGTCCCTGGTGCGTTGATGAGTATTTTGGCCATATCTTCCTTGGATGAAATTAATGCCAGTGATGCCATTCAACCACCTCATTTGATATTAAATAGACTAAAAACAAAAATCACCGATTCACTCAAACAAAGAGGAGAGATTGGAGAGCAGAAAGATGGATTGGACCTGGCGTTGATTCATCTACATACGGATTCACTACAACTTGAATTTGCAGGCGCTCAATTATCGGCTATCCTGATCAGAGCCGGAGAGATCATGGAAATAAAAGGAGATCGCATGCCCATTGGCATCCATTGGGGAGAGCAATCTTCATTTACCTTACAGCAAAGAGATGTACAAACTGGAGATTGGATTTATCTTTTTTCCGATGGATTTCAAGATCAAATTGGCGGAAAAGAAGCAAAAAAATACCTTTCAAAACGATTCCGAAACTTTTTGATTTCCATTCATGCATTCTCCGCAATCCAACAAAGAGAGGCCATCGAGAATGAATTTCGTTCATGGAAAAATGAACAAGATCAAACCGATGATGTCTTAATTCTAGGATTTAAAATTTAAAAAATTCTTACAAAAAATTGGTAGCAATCAGCAGCTCGAGTGGCTTCCACGGCAACTCAAATTGCGTTCCGATGGTTTCATTGGTCACTGTCCCATTGTACATGTACACCCCGGCCCGAATGCCTTTGTTCACTCCCACCAAATTAGCAATCCCCCCCTCATCCCCCATTTCCATGAGTGTGGGTGCAAAAATATTACTCAAGGCATAGGAAGCCGTTCTCGAGACGCGTGCAGCAATGTTGGGAACACAATAGTGAATCACCCCATGTTCTTGAAACACGGGATTATCATGATTGGTAACACGCGAAGTTTCAAAACAACCCCCTTGGTCGATACTCACATCCACCACCACTGAACCAAATTTCATATTGCTGATCATGTCTTCCGTGACAATCATAGGCGTGCGACCTTTGGTGGTGTGTATGGCTCCGATCACCACATCTGCAGATTCAATGGCATTGCGCAATTCACTCGGTAAAATGGTGGAAGACCAAATGCGCGTTCCCAAATCATTCTGCAGTCTTCTTAATCGATAAATATCGTTATCAAACAACTTCACAGACGCACCCATTCCTATGGCCGCTCGTGTGGCGAACTCGCCCACAGTTCCCGCTCCCAAAATCACCACCTCCGTTGGACGAACTCCGGAAATTCCACCAAACATTAATCCTTGGCCCCCGTTGATATGAGAAAGATACTCGGTCGCAATTTGCACCGAAGTATAACCCGCAATTTCGCCCATGGCTCTGACGATAGGAAAAATACCCGCGTCGTCCTGAATATAATCCCAGGCAATAGCCGTTATTTTTTTTACGGACAACGCCTTGAATAATTCCTCTTTTTGGGCACTTAGCTGCAAGGCAGATATCAAAGTTTGCTTGCCCGGCATCATTTCTATCTCTTCTTGGCTCGGAGGAGCCACTTTCAAAATAATATCCGATTTAAAAACAGCCTCCTTGTCATACACAATGCTCGCCCCTGCCTCACTGTAATCATGATCTGAAAATTTAGACTCTCTTCCAGCATTGGTTTCCACAATCACTTCATGGCCATTATTGACCAATAATCCTACGCTTTCCGGCACCAAGGCCACCCTCCTTTCCTGGAAACTCGTTTCTCTAGGAATTCCTATGGTAAGATGAAACTTCTTTTTAGCCACTTCTAGCATCTCCTCTTTGGGAGAAAGCGCCGCTTCTTTGGCCAATGCAGAGACGGTTGATTTCCTAATGTCCATATTGCAGTTTGATGTTCTAAATATACAATTAAAATACGGATTGGAAAAGGTCAGTTGGAAATTCACTCATTTTGATTATTTTCGCAACAACAATTTTACGCGATATGGCTAATCAACATGCAACAGAGAAAGCAACCCTTTTGTGGACCATCGGACCCGCAGCTGTTTTCTTAACTTTATTATTTGTTTCTGCAAACCACAATACCATAGCTCCCAAATCACGTTTGATGGGCGATTTTGGCGGCAGTCCCAAAAAAGAGCATGTTACGAAAGCAGATTCGAGCACCCATCATGCAGCAGATTCAACTGGACACACGGTTGAAATGCCTGCAGCGGAAGAAGCTCCTGCTCATCACTAAGTTTTGGTTTCTTCTTAGAAATTATCCAAATCCACTGGCCTCATTACGCCAAACCATTTCAGTACCTTTTCTCCTACTCCTTCCACTTTTACATGGATAATGTAGGTACCTGAGGCAATGGGAACATTCTTGCTGTTCTTCAAATCCCAGTCGATGCTTGTCAACGGATCGGCCTTGTTGAACTGTCGTATCAAGGTTCCGTTCATATCGTAAATCGTCACCAAACACACCTCGGGCAAATTCGTGATCTTCACTCGGTTGTCCAATTTGCTGGTTTCATAAGTGCTGAACGCATAGTAAGGGTTGGGAACAATGTTGATCATATCCAACGCATCCGTTGCACTCGCGTTGTCATTGATCACTGGCGCCAAGCCCTTGGTGCTGAAACGATACAATGGCCTCCAAGTATTTTGTGCAAAAGTCAAATC
>CANHWU010000036.1 GCA_947464415.1 Flavobacteriales bacterium | reverse complement strand
GATTTAATTAATTAATATTTTATTTATTTTCTAGTCTCACTATCATTTCTTTCACTCTCACTGATACTGCAGTGTCTTCTGTATGTCTGAGCAATTGTCGATAGTAGTCAATTGCTTTTTCTTCTTTCCCCACCTTTTCCGCTGTTTGTCCAGCAAATAACAAAGCGTAATTGCTCGTGGAATCTAGTTGAGCTGCTTTTTCGTAATACTCTAAAGCTACATCCATTTGATTCATGGATTGATATACTCCTCCCAAATCAATGTAAGCACCTAAATAGTTCGGCTCTAAGGTAATAACCTTGTTGAATCTTTGAATGGCGCGATCCAACTGACCAGATTTTACTGCAAAAACGCCCAATTGATAGTGTGCGTCTACATTATTGGAATCCTGAGCCACCATATCCCTCAGCATCGTAATCCCTGCCATAGGATTAGGACCATTGACCAATTCAATTGCTTGCTGCAATCGGCTTTCTGAAGCACTCATTTCCGGTTGAGTACTACTTTTAGCGGACTTTCCCCAAGGTTGGCGGGGCATCAATAAAAAAAGAACAATGAGACCTATACCGACTCCAATGATGATAACCGGTTTGAGACCTCCTTTAAACATTTTCAACTTTCACTTTTTCTTTTACGGCATCCATAAACTCCTTGGCGGGCTTAAAAGTAGGAATACAATGAGCAGGAATGGTAACTGCTGTTTTGGCTAAAATATTTCTCCCTAACTTTTCTGCTCTTTTCTTGATCACAAAACTCCCAAAACCTCTCAAATAAACATTCTCACCTTTCTCCATGGAGTTTTTCAAAGTGGTCATGAATCCTTCTACAATGGCCAAAACGTCATTTTTATCAATTCCAGTTTTGTTAGAAATCTCTGTCACTATATCCGCCTTTGTCATTTTATTTAACTTTTAAATACGTGAATATCAATTTTTTCAAGGGCCGCAAATATACGAAGGGTTTATCAATTTTCAATGCACATTTGCAAAACTGATGAATTCCTCCTTATTTGAAGCTTTTAGACAAGGTGTTCTGCCATGGTATGAGCAGAATCGTCGCGATTTGCCTTGGCGAAATACGCGCGATCCTTACGCAATATGGCTTTCTGAAATCATTTTACAGCAAACAAGGGTGCAG
The DNA here is from genome assembly GCA_947464415.1 of Flavobacteriales bacterium. Lineage (GTDB taxonomy): Bacteria > Bacteroidota > Bacteroidia > Flavobacteriales_D > Sanyastnellaceae > CAMCTV01. The sequence goes on along the minus strand of CANHWU010000036.1, from coordinate 18,524 downwards.
CAAGGATTACCATACTATCTTGCTTTTTTATCTGAGTTTTCCGAGATATCCGAGCTTGCTGCGGCACCTGAAGATCAGGTATTTCGGCTGTGGCAAGGTTTGGGTTACTACTCTCGTGCAAGAAACTTACATCGTGCTGCTAAAATCATTGCCACAGAATGTGGTGGAAGCTTCCCCAATACTTTGGAGGGATTGTTAAAATTACCAGGAATAGGTCCATACACTGCAGCAGCGATCGCTAGTTTTGCTTTTGATATTCCAAAGGCGGCTGTGGATGGTAATGTGCTAAGATGGATGAGCAGATTGCTCGGCTCTGATGCCCCCATTGATTTACCGGCCACACGGAATTGGATACAATCTGAATTGGATGAGTGGATCCAAAAAGTTTCACCCCACCTCTTCAATCAAGCCGCGATGGAGTTTGGAGCCTTGCTGTGCAGCCCCGTTCCAAAATGTGTGTTGTGTCCCTTGCAAGAGCATTGTGTATCTTTTTTGCAAGGAACCACTCAAACAATTCCTGTAAAGAGTAAAAAGGTGAAGGTGGAAGAAAGATTCCTTTACGCTTTTTTAATCCAAAATCCGAGGGGGGAATTTGCAATTGAGAGGCGTGCAAAAAACGGAATTTGGGCAAATTTGTACACATTTCCCATGATCTTGCAGGAAACAGAAATGAGTGAGAAGGATATTTTGAATGCTGTGCTTTCGCAAAAGTGGGTATCACCCTCTCTAGAACGACTTCCCCAACCATATTCAACGGTTCATCTTTTGACTCATAGAAAGTTGAAAGTGCATATCTTTTCCATTTTATTGAAAAATATGCCGAAAAATGCGTCTATTTTTGAGCGTTGGATTTCGGTGAAAGGGGCAGGTGAATTGGGGTTTCCAAAAGTGTTTGAGCAGTTTTTAAAAACACAATTTCCTCAATATGCAGGCCGTATATGATGCTTGTTCTTTCCAATAGCAGCATCATAGTTTTGCTGAAATTTTAAAACAAAAAATTATGTCAGGAACAGTAAACAAAGTGATCTTGGTCGGAAATATCGGCAAGGATCCAGAATTAAAATCATTTGAAAATGGCGGAAAAATTTTAAGTTTTTCGCTCGCTACACAAGAATCGTGGAAAGACCCGAAGACCAATGAAAAAGTCACTCAAACGGATTGGCACAACATTGTCATTCGCAGGACCTCTTTGGCTGAGCTAGGGGATCAATACCTCAAGAAAGGCATGAAAGTGTATGTGGAGGGAAAAATTCGCAACAGAAGCTATCAGGTGAATGGAGAAACAAAATACATCACAGAGGTTTTTGCTGACGAGTTTACCATGTTGTCCCCAAAAGCTTCTGAAGCTGCCCAGCAGCCTATGGCGTTGAATGAGCCTGCTCATCCAATGAATCATCCGGTGATGTCCGCGGAGTCAGATACTGATTTACCATTTTAATTGCTGATCTATTTGGAAGATTCGATTGTATTTCATTTTGTTTTTTTTCAAATCAACAGCACCCTGAGTATTTTTTGGGTGCTGTTGCTTTTGTTTTGTTCAGCGGCGGTTTCTAGCAGTGAAGTTGCCTTGTTCTCTTTCACCCCTGAACAACGAAAGAGAATTGATGAAGCCGATGAAAAAAGTCCCTTGTTTTCTATTCAAAAATTAACCAGTTTGCCCAACAAGGAGGCGGCAACTCGATCTTTGTTAGCCACAATTTTAATTGTCAATAATGCAGTAAATATCGCCATTGTCATTCTTTCTACAGCATTGATGGAAGAATGGTTTCCGGTAGATCAATTCAGTCCGATCACTGCCCTTCTGATCCATGTCGTGATGGTTACCTTTATCATTGTAATGTTCGGAGAAGTGATTCCCAAAATATATGCTACTTCTAATAATCTTCAAGTAGCCACTTGGATGGCTCGCCCCTTGATGACGCTAGAAATCATTACTCGACCCATCAGTTGGTTTTTGATTAAAGCAGGCAATGTGGTTCAAAAGCGCGTAAAGGGTAAACTCAATACCATTAGTATTGATGAATTGGGACATGCCCTAGAATTGACACAAAATGAAATGCGATCAGCAGAAGAACGCAGAATTCTCGAGGGAATAGTGAGTTTTGGTGAGAAAGATGTAAGTCAAATCATGACTCCTCGTACTGATTTAGCCACGCTCAATGTGCAAGAAACTTTGGAGGAGATCATTGATCAAATTAAGCGCGGTGGTTATTCAAGATGGTTAGTATATGAAGACAGAATCGATCAGATAAAGGGTATTCTGCATATCAAAGATCTTATTCCCTACATCGAAGATAAAGGGTGGGATTGGACCCGTTTGATTACTCCCGCCAAATTTGTTCCCGAAACCAAAAAAATCGATGATCTTTTAGTAGAGTTTAGATCTGATCATAAACACCTTGCTATTGTAGTGGATGAGTACGGAGGTGTCTCAGGAGTGGTGACATTGGAAGATGTGATTGAAGAAATTATTGGGGATATCCATGATGAATTTGATGATGATGAGCTGAAGTATTCTGTGATCGATGAGCAAACCTATTTATTTGAAGGCAAAATTTCCTTGATTGATTTTTATCGAATTACCCAGGTGGAGGAGACTCCTTTCGAAGCGGCCAAAGGAGATAGCTCAACCTTGGGAGGATGGATCATCGAAATTTTAGGTCGTGTGCCTGGGAAGGGAGAGGTCCATAAAATTATTTCACATACTTTTACCATTGAGGCCGGCACGAATCGAAAAATAGATCGAGTCAAAGTCCAGTTGAATACGGTATGAAGAAGTTATTGCTCATCGGAATTGTACTCACGGCTTTGCTAGGTTTTTTTCTTTGGAAAATGCTGGGCACGGATGAAGTATTGATTCCCAAACCAAAAGGATATTTTAGGATTGATTTACCTCCCTCAGCTTATCGTAATTTTGAAGCCAGCTGTCCATTCACGATCCCTGTGTCAGAATTTGCCACTATTGAATTGTTCGATAATGAAATGAAAGGTGATTCTTGTAGGTTCAATATATTTTATCCCAAGCTCAACGCCCGAATTCATTGTACATTCTTGCCAATCGATGGTAATATTAATGACTTAGTGGGAGATGCTTATGGCTTTGCAGCCAAACATGAGATGAAGGCCAGCGCCATAGAACGCATTTGGATAGAATCTCCTGAAAGAGATGTTTTTGGTATACAATATAACATTGAAGGTGGAGCAGCCTCCCCTGTTCAATTTTTCTTGACGGACTCGACACAACATTTTTTCAGAGGAGCTTTGTATTTTGATTTTGCCCCTAATCCAGATTCCTTAGCACCAGTTTTGAAGTTTATTCGAAATGACATTCAAAAAATTACCGACGAAATTGCTTGGCGGTAATCAATCGATAACAAAAATCGCAGAACGCATCGAAGTTCTTATGAAATAGCAACCTTTCGACCAGCTATTTACTTCCAATAAAAACGAAGAAGTATTATTTTGCCCTCGCAAAATGCACTGTCCTAAGGAGTTATAAATGGCCCAATTTTCATTTTTATCCAGATGGGTGATTTGAATGATTTCATGGCTTGGATTGGGAAAAATTAGTATGGGATTGATTTCGGATTCATCGATCCCCACACCATCTTGCCCATCGCAATTTTCATCGATTCCATTTCCCAAAATGTCGGGAGCGCCGGGATAGATGTCTAAGTCGAGATCATTGCAGTCTGTTCCGTCTGTTATGTACCCGGCAGGAAGATTACACGAAATTAATGTGTTATTGGGGTCGCCATATCCATCTTCATCTATATCGGCATAATAAGTAGTGGAATCTTGGATAGCAGCGGTGTTGTCATTGCAGTCGAGATTATTCGGGGTTCCGCAAGGATCCATAATGTCGGATCCAAATCCGTCACCATCTGCATCGATGTAGGTAATCAAGGCATCATCACAATCATCCATGTTTTCCACAAAACCAGAAGGCAAATTACAATCTAATATCATAAAATTAGGATCGCCAAATCCATCGCCGTCCGAGTCTTGATAGTATGGAATACTCACAAATTCATCTATTTCTCCCCCATTGCAATTGTCGTCTACACCATTGCAAACTTCTGCAGCATCTGGATTGATGTTGGGGTTGGAATCGTCGCAATCTAGATCATTTTCGACATATCCTACTAAAATACTATTGCAATCGAGCACCACTGAATTCATGGGATCGCCGTAAGCATCGCCATCAACATCGGCAAAAAAGGTACAGGTTTGAGCAAAGGCTGATGAAAGAAGTAAGCAGACAAGAATGGTTAGTGCTTTTTTTTTGATCATGGTTGCCTTCATGAGAATGAAATTTAGAGGTGAAGATAAGGAAAATTTGTAATCGTAGTGCTTTCGTCCTATATTTGCGGCGTATTGAAGAAAGGAAAGAGGGGTTTTGGCCCCTTTTTATTTTACCATGATTACCAAAGAAGAAATAGCAAAGATTGTAGAATCAGCCATTGAAGGCACTGATTTATTTGTGGTGGATATTCATGTCAACCCAGGCAATGCCATTGAAGTGTTGATGGATAAAGATTCTGGATTGACCATTGATGATTGCAAAAAAATTAGCCGTGCCATTGAGGGGTCCTATGACAGAGAGGTGGAAGATTTTTCTTTAGAGGTTTCATCACCAGGAGTGGGAAGACCACTCAAGGTTACAAGGCAATACCTGAAAAATGTCGGCAGAACAGCGATGGTATTGACCCAATCCGGCGATAAACTGGAGGGGGTGATTACAGCGGCAGATGAAAATGGGTGTACTCTTTCCTACAAACAGAGAGAGCCAGTACCAGGAAAAAAATCAAAACAATGGGTGGAGTACAGCAAAGTACTTCCTTATATTGAAATAAAAGAAACAAAAATAACGATTAGTTTTAAATAACCACTACTACTATGAAAGGCGTAAACCTTTTAGAATCTTTCGGCGAATTCAAGGAATTCAAGAACATCGATCGTGAAACAGTCACCAATATTTTGGGTGATGTATTCCGTAATATGATCCTTAAACGTTGGGGTGCCGACGATGGATTTGATATCATCATCAATGCCGAGCGCGGCGATTTAGAAATTTGGAGAACTCGTGAGGTAGTTCCCGATGGAGAATTGGATGATGAAGTGGCGCAAATTGAAGTGAGCATGGCTCGTCAAGTAGTGCCCGATCTAGAAGTAGGTGAGGAATTGATAGAAGAGATTCGAATAGAGGATTTCGGAAGAAGAAATGTGTTGGCGATGAGACAAAATCTGAGCTCTCGTATCATTGAAATGGAGAAAGATCACATCTATCAAAAATACCGCGAACGCGTAGGTGAGATCATTTCTGGTGAGGTGTATCAAGTGTGGAAGAAAGAGATTTTGGTTTTGGACGATGAGAACAATGAATTGATCTTACCAAAGGAACAACAAATCCCTGCGGATTTTTACAAGAAGGGTGATACTTTGAGAGCAGTGGTATCCAAAGTGGAAATGAGAGGAAATAATCCTCAAATCATTCTGAGCAGAACCGCTCCAGAGTTTTTAGAAAAGTTGTTTGAACAAGAAGTGCCAGAGGTTTTTGATGGTTTGATTACCATCAAAAATATTGTTCGTGAACCAGGCGAAAGAGCGAAGGTGGCCGTGGAGAGTTATGATGATCGCATTGATCCAGTAGGGGCATGCGTCGGTATGAAGGGCTCCAGAATCCACAGTATCGTGCGTGAATTGCGCAATGAAAATATTGATGTCATTCATTATACTACCAACGAGCAATTGTTGATCAGTCGTGCTTTGGCGCCTGCTAAAGTGAGCTCTATCACCTTGGATAAGGATAACAAGAAGGCTGATGTTTTCTTGAAGTCAGACCAAGTGTCTTTGGCCATCGGTAAAGGTGGTCATAACATCCGCTTAGCGGGTAGATTATGTGGATATGAAATTGATGTATATCGTGAAACTGAGACGGATATCGATGATGTGGATTTGGAAGAATTTGCAGATGAAATTGATAGCTGGATCATTGACGAATTGAAGAGCGTAGGTTGCGATACTGCAAGAGCGGTGCTGGACTTGTCCAAAGAAGAGTTGGTAAGAAGAACAGATTTAGAAGAAGAGACGATTGCAGAGGTGCTGCAAATCTTGAAGTCCGAGTTTGAGTAAATCTGTTTTTTTTTGTGTGTGTGTGAAAGAATTGTTCCAATAAAAGTTTAAAAAAATGTCAGAAATCAAAGGACCGCAACGACTCGGAAAGGCCGCTACTCAATTGAATGTGAGTAAGGACACGATTGTCGAGTTTTTATCTAAAAAGGGAGTTGTCATAGATAACAACCCAATGGCTAAAATTGAGGCTGAAGTCTTTGATATGTTGCTCGCGGAATTTGCGGGAGATCAAATCGCAAAGGAAAAAACCAAAGCGGTAGCTACCAAGTACAAAGAGTCTAGAGAGACCATAACCATTCAAGATTCAAAAAAGAAGGCGGAACAAGCGGAAGAGGAATCGCAAGATATTGACCTCACTCAATTTAAGCGCAAGCAACCTGAACCGAAGCCTGAGGTGGAAAAACCAAAAGTACCGGTTGCGGAAAAGAAGATTGAAGAGACGGTGGAAGAGCCGAAGTCAGATACTCCCGGAGAGGTGAAAATTGTGGGTAAGATTGATTTGGGAGCCATCAAATCAGGAAGAGGAAAAAAGAAGAAGGATGAGTCCAAGGAAGCAGTGGAAGTCTCCAACCCAGTAGAGGAGAAGGTGGTAGAGGTTCCTGAAGTGGTAGTTCCTGTGGAGCCCGAAGCTCCAGTTGAAAAGGAGTTAATCCGCGTCAATGTTGAGAAGTTAACGGGTCCCAAGGTGATGGGTCATATTGTGCTTCCTGTGGAGCAAGAAAAGAAGAAGCCGGAGCAAAAAGTAGATGACAATAAAGAAAAGCGCAAGCGCAAGCGTGTTTCAAAGGTAGATATCTCTCGTCAACAAGAGATAGACAAGCGTAACCAGTTTAAAAAGCCTGCTACAGCTACTCCTCAGAAAACGGAGTTGAGCGAGCAGGATATTCAAAATAAAATTCGCGAAACACTGGCTCGATTGGGTGGTTCTGGAAAATCCAAAGCTTCCAAAAATCGCCGTGATAAGCGCGATATGCAAGCCAAGAAGCATGAAGAGAAGATGATGAGAGAGCAGGCTGAAAATGCCATCATCAAGCTCACTGAATTCGTGACGGTTTCTGAATTGGCTACATTGATGAATCGTCAGCCAACGGAAATCATTGCGGCCTGCATGCAATTGGGAATTTTTGCTTCTATCAACCAAAGATTGGATGCGGAGACCATTCACATTATTGCGGAAGAATTTGGATTCGAAATTCAATTTGTAAGCGCAGATGTTTCTGAGTCTGTCTTTGAAGAAGAAGACACACCTGAAGATATGGTATCTCGTCCACCGGTGGTAACCGTCATGGGTCACGTGGATCATGGAAAAACCTCATTGCTTGACTTTATCCGTAAAGCCAATGTAGTGGCGGGAGAAGCAGGGGGTATTACTCAGCACATGGGTGCTTACAGTGTGAAAATTGGAAACGGAAAGCAGATTACTTTCATCGATACTCCTGGTCACGAGGCATTCACCGCGATGCGTGCAAGAGGTGCGCAAGTTACCGACATCGTCATCATTGTAATCGCAGCGGATGATAGTGTGATGCCTCAAACCAAGGAGGCCATTTCTCACGCTCAAGCGGCAGGAGTTCCTATGATTTTTGCTTTCAATAAAATTGATAAACCCGAAGCCAATCCTGATAAAATTCGTGAACAACTATCGGCCATCAATATTCTTGTAGAAGAGTGGGGTGGTAAATTCCAATCGCAAGAAATTGCAGCAAAGAAGGGATTGAATATTGATAAGTTGTTGGAGAAAGTGGTGTTGGAGGCGGAGATGTTGGAATTGAAAGCCAATCCCAACAAGCGTGCAACAGGTACCATCATTGAAGCTTCCTTGGATAAGGGTCGTGGATTTGTGACTACATGTTTAGTGTCGGGAGGTACCATGAAGATTGGAGATCCGATATTGGCCGGCCAATGGAGCGGTCGTGTGCGCGCGATGTTCAATGAGCGTGGTCAGAAAATCGAAGCGGCCGGACCAGCTACTCCCGTGTCTATCTTAGGATTTGAAGGAGCGCCCAATGCAGGGGATAAGTTTTATGTTTTTGCTGAGGAAAGAGAAGCAAGAGAGATTGCTACCAAGCGCCAGCAATTACAGCGTGAACAAAGTGTGAGAACAAAAAAGCATTTGACCATCGAAGAAATCGGAAGACGTATTGCGTTGGGCGATTTCAAAGAGTTGAATTTGATTGTCAAAGGAGACGTAGATGGATCTGTGGAAGCCTTAGTGGATAGCTTGCAAAAATTATCTACGGATAAGGTGCAAGTGAGTATCGTTCACAAGGGTGTGGGACAAATTTCTGAGAGTGATGTCTTATTGGCCAGTGCCTCAGATGCTATCATTGTCGGTTTCCAAGTCCGTCCTTCTACGAGCGCTCGCAAGTTGGCTGAGGCAGAAGAAATTCAAATCAGACAGTATTCTATCATTTATAAGGCCATTGAGGAAATCAAAGAAGCCATGGAGGGCATGTTGTCCGCCAAGATTGAAGAACAAGTAGTGGGAACAGCAGAGATCCGCGAGGCGTTCAAAATTTCCAAGGTGGGAACCATTGCAGGTTGCTTTGTTCAGGATGGAAAAATCAATCGCAACAACAAGGTCCGAATTATCCGCGATGGAGTGGTAATTCACACAGGTACTCTCGGCTCTTTAAAACGTTTCAAGGATGACGTGAAAGACGTTACCAAGGGTTATGAGTGTGGATTGAACATTGATCGTTTCAATGATATCAAAGTGGGCGATTTGATTGAGGCATTTGAAGAAGTGGAGGTCAAACAAACCTTGTAATGCGGAGTTGGATTCCCAATAGCATTACCATGGGCAACTTGTTAATGGGTTGTCTAGCCATTGTGTTTTCTACTTCTTCCACTGACGATCATTATGTATTGGGAATGATTTGTGTGTTAATCGCGGGAGGTCTTGATTTTTTAGATGGTTTAGTGGCACGAGCATTAGGCGTTTCGTCTGCTTTGGGAGGTCAATTGGATTCTTTGGCGGATGTAGTGACTTTTGGTGTGGTTCCTGCCCTTTGGGCGCATAGTTTGTTACCACAAGAGGCATGGTTTCGTTTTTTTCCATTCCTCATGGCCGTAGGAGCTGCTTATCGTCTGGCTCGTTTTAATTTGGATACAGAAGCGGCAGCCCACTTCAAGGGGTTGCCCGTTCCGGCAAGTGCCATGATATGGGTAGCGGCAATGGGTGTGCATGTACAAATGGCAGAGCAGGGAGGTAAAGGTCTCTCTGAAGCAGTAATTCTTTTGCTTTCTTTAATAACCACAACGCTCATGGTGTCTACGATGCCTTTATTGAATTTAAAGTTCAAGGGATTATCATGGCAAGGACAAGAGATCAAATGGATTTTGTTAATGGCTTGTGTGCTTAGTTTTGCAACGGCCATGCTGCTTGGGAAATCTATTTATATGGGAATTTTGATTTGCATTGCTATTTATTTGATATTGTCATTGTTTCATTATAAAAAATTGTCGTCATGAAATTTAAAGCAGAAGTAGATGTGATGCCATTGGAGGCATTGTTGGATCCTCAAGGGAAGGCGGTAACCTCAGCCATGGGCAACTTAGGTTTGGGAGGAATTCAGAATGTTCGCATTGGAAAACACATGACTCTATGGGTAGAGGCGGACAACGAGCAATCGGCGCACCAAATGGTGGAGGAGGCCTGTCAAAAATTGCTGTGCAATGCTATCATGGAGCAGTATCGTTTTGCGATAGAGAAAGTTTAAACCATGAAAAGAGAGCAATCTGAAAAGGCCTTTGCACTTGCAAAGACCTTGTTTCCCGGTGGAGTGAATTCTCCCGTGAGAGCGTTTAAGTCGGTGGGCGGGAATCCTATTTTTTTTCAGAAAGGAAAAGGATCGCACGTGTGGGACGTCGATGGCAATGAGTATATTGATTATTGCTGCTCTTGGGGACCTTTGATTTTGGGTCATGCCCATGATGATGTGGTACAAGCTGTTCAGCACACGGTTGCGTTGGGAAGTAGCTTTGGAGCGCCCACTTTATTGGAGAATGAATTGGCTCAGCTGATCATTAGTAACCATCGTTTTATTGAAAAGATTCGATTTGTCAGCAGCGGAACAGAGGCGGCAATGAGCGCCATTCGTCTGGCTAGAGGGTATACCGGAAGAGATAAGATCATCAAGTTTGAGGGTTGTTATCATGGTCATGTAGATAGTTTATTGGTGAAAGCAGGAAGTGGATTGGCCACTCTTGGCACTTCTGATTCTGCAGGTATTCCTGAGTCTTATGCCAAAGAAACCATCGTTTTACCCCTGAATGATCTAGCCGCTGTTAAGCAGGCCGTGGCCACATACAAAAATCAAATCGCCGTGGTGGCGATTGAGCCGATTCCGGCCAATAATGGCTTATTGATTCAAGATAGAGATTTTTTGGTGGGTTTGCGAGAGATCTGCACGCAGGAAGGGATTGTGTTGTTGTTTGATGAGGTAATTTCAGGTTTTCGTATCGGATTTGAAGGGGCTGCGGGTTATTATAACATCCAGCCAGATGTGATGGCCTTTGGCAAAATCATCGGTGGAGGTTTACCCGTTGGGGCTTATGCTTCTAGTGCAGCAATCATGTCTAAAGTGGCACCTGAAGGACCTGTTTATCAAGCGGGCACTTTATCAGGCAATCCGGTAGCGATGTCTGCAGGAATAGCTCAGTTGAAGAATTGTTTGCGTCCGGGATTTTATGAGTCGCTCAAAATGAAAACAGAGCGATTGGTAAATGAGGTAAATGCGTACGCTACCGAGAGGGAAATTGCTTTCAGGATGTTCAATATGGGATCGATATTTTGGTTGTCTTTTGGTTATGCCAATAGAATCAGAGCCATACATGAAATCAATGCTGAAGAAGTGAAGAGGTTTGCCCCATTTCATGCAGCTTTGCTGGAAAGAGGGGTTTATTTGGGTCCTAGTGGTTACGAGGTGGGTTTCATTTCTGATGCCCATTCGGATGAAGATATATCCGTTACTATTGCTGCCTTTCAAAGTAGTCTTGATGCCATAGTGAGCTTATAATTTAAAATACGCCTCCGGACTTACTCTTTTTCAATAGAAAACCCTGAAATCAAAAGTTTTAGGTTATCTTTACCGCCCCAAAAGGGCTTTCGTATGAATGACATGGTAAAAATACTTGCAGGTTCTTGCTCACAAAAGTTGGGAGAAGGTATTGCGCGTGCTTTTGGGATTGAGATTGGAAATGTGCATATCCAACGATTCAGCGATGGGGAATTTTCGCCGTCTATCGAGGAAACGGTTCGAGGTAAGGACGTTATTATTGTTCAATCAACCTTTCCACCGGCCGACAATCTGATGGAGCTCTTGTTGCTCATTGATGCAGCCAAAAGAGCTTCAGCTAAGAGAATCGTCGCGATCATGCCCTATTTCGGTTTTGCCCGTCAGGACAGAAAGGACAAACCGCGGGTATCCATTGGTGCGAAGTTAGTGGTCAATTTATTGACGGCGGCAGGAGTTCACCGGGTTATTACCATGGATTTGCATGCCGAGCAAATACAAGGTTTTTTTGAAGTTCCAGTGGACCATTTATATGCGAGTACTTTGTTTGTTCCTATGTTGAAAAATATGGAGATTCCTAATTTGATCATGGCGGCTCCGGACACAGGAGGTACTAAGCGTGCTAATGCATATGCCAAATTATTGGGTGTCGACTTGGCTATTTGTTACAAGCAAAGAAAGGTGGCGAACGAAATTGAAAGTATGACGGTGATTGGTGACGTTGTCGGAAAGAATGTTGTGTTGGTAGACGATATGGTAGATACCGCCGGTACGCTCTGCAAGGCGGCTGAAATGATGTTAGAAAATGGAGCATTGAGTGTCAGAGCTATTTGTACCCATGCCGTCTTGAGTGGAGGTGCTTATCAGAAAATTCAAGATTCCAAGTTGTTAGAGTTGATTGTATCCGATAGTATTCCCCTGAAAGAAGACCAACCTCAAGAAAAGATAAAAGTAGTGAGTACAGCCCAGCTTTTTGGCGATGTGTTGCACAACTTGATTGAAAATAAGAGCATTAGTTCTCATTTCATCAGCATTTAGAAAAGTAAATAATTAAAACCAAATAAAATGAAGCAAATTCAATTGAGCGGTTCTCCCAGAGAGAACGTAGGAAGACAAGAGGCTTCTGCATTGCGCAGAGCGGAAAGGGTACCTGGTGTATTGTATGGTGGTAACCGTCAGGTGCACTTCTCTGTCGCAGAAATCGACATGAACAAAATCATGGCCATGCCAGATACTGTTCAAATCAACATGGATATCAATGGCACCACTTATTCTTCTCTGATTCAAGAGGTGCAGCGTCATCCAGTTACCGATCGCATTGTGCACGTGGACTTATTGGAATTGGTACCTGGCAAGGCAGTAAAAACTACGTTGCCTGTTCGTGTTACTGGTAATTCAGAGGGTGTGAAAGCAGGTGGTCGTTTGGCGATTAACTACAGAAAAGTAAGAATCTTTGGTAAACCAGAGGATCTTCCGAATGACATTACTTTGGATATTACCCACCTCAAGATCGGGGATATGATCCGTGTGCGTGAGGTTGCTGTGCCTGGTTGCACAGTATTAGAAGCAGATGCATCAGCTATCGTTGCGATTCAAGCTACTCGTGCCTCTATCGCGGCTGAACAAGGCGCCGATGAGAAAGGTGGAAAGAAGAAATAATTTTTATTTTTTAATACAACTAAAAACCCTCTGTAAGGAGGGTTTTTTTATTGCTTATTTTCTAATTTTTATCAGCCAAAATTTAACCTGATTTTTTAAAGATTGCAACCACTTCTCTTTCCACCAACCCCAACCTGGATTCATCCATCTTTGGGGATGGAAATTCATCATCACTTGCTTGGGAAATGAGTTTTTATTTATAGCCTCGAGAATATCGTCTGTTGATTGGTAAATCGGAAATTGTTTTTCAGAAACCACCTTATCTCTTACACTCACCTTAAAGCCATCCCATCTTCTTCCTGTATCTGTAATATAAAATACCTGATTGTAGTTGAGATCAAAATAAGGTTCCCCGATTATATCCTGATCTTGATACCGATACTTATTCCAAACATCCTTGTTGTCATATTTTGATTTTGGGCTTCCGTGCATGCAAATGGTTTTTACGTTCACAACAGCTCGCATTTGAGCGAGGTGTTTTTTAAACAAATCGTAAGCCAAGTCTACATCCCCATTAGCAAAGTCCATATCTTCATAATGGTAACCCACTTCATGGCCCATCTGCTCAATTTCCTGCATTAAGGCGGTGTCAAAGCTTTGTGGAAACATTCTAAAATAATAGGTGCCCACGACGCCCAACTTTTTCTGCAATCGCGCAAAATGAAGAGAGTGAAAACGTCGATCATCAACATCGTGCCTTAACATGACGGCGCGTTCTGCTGGATTCACTAGAAACTGACTGAAGGTTTGGAAAGTATACCCATTGAGCAACAATGCATCTAGTAATTGCTCGTATTTTTGGTATGTGAAGTCCTTCATTATGGCAGTATTTACCACAAATTTATATCAGATTCAATGATGAATGGTAATGTCCCGCTAATGATTCGTACAAGGAAGGTAACCTAAGGAAACGATTTTAACAATATTTCGTTTCCTAAATGATTTTCCATTGTATATTCGCGCCGCTAATGGCTACCGTCAGTTTACAGAAAAAAAAGGAAATTATTACCGGAGCACTCCGTGTATTCATGCAAAAGGGCATTAAAAGTGTCAATATGGATGATGTATCAAAGGAATTAGGAATCTCCAAAAAGACCCTTTACTTGGTGGTAAAAGACAAAGAAGAACTTGTTCAAAAAGGGGTAGAAGTTTTCTGTAAAAAAGAAGATCTAGAAATGAACTTGATTCAAGGTAAATCTCTGAATGCCATTGAGGAGAGCTTAGAAATTAAAAAGTGGGTATTGAATGTACTGGATGGAATTCATCCCAGTGTCGCATTTGAGTTAGAAAAGTATTATCCAAAAGTATCCCGTAGAATGCAAGAGCATCGGAAGAAAGTGATATACAAAAGTCTATTTGAGAATCTGTTGAAGGGACAAGAGGAGGGCTTTTATAGAAAGGATCTGAATCCCGACATTATTGTGAAAATTTACATCAGCAGAATTGAAACCCTTTTTGATCAAAGAATATTTCCATTGTCTGAATATGCGCTTTCCAATCTGTACATTGAGTCATTCAATTACCATATCAGAGGAATTGCAAGTGAAAAGGGATTGAAATATTTAGAAAAAAAAGTTAACTCGAAAAATAAAGTATGAAAAAACAAATTGTCTTCATGTTGTCTTTAATGACAATATTGAATTCCATGAAAGCCCAGCAAAAGCTCACTTTATTGCAAGCGCAGGATTTCGCTATTAAAAATGCGAATAGCGTTACCCAAAGCAGGTATGATGAGGAGCTTGCTAAGATTCAAGTAGATCAGGTTTTGGCAATAGGACTGCCCCAATTGAATGGTTCTGTCCAGTTTCAGAATTTTTTAAATCTCCCTACTTCCATTATTCCAGGGGCTATTTTTGGAGCTCCCGGACAAGATGTCAAAGTGCAATTTGGAGTTCCTTATCAAATGACAGCGGGATTGACAGGGTCACAATTATTATTTGATGGATCTTGGTTTGTGGGGATGCAAGCTTCTAAAGAGTACACGCAATTAGCCGCCATTAAAACCAAAAAGTCTGAATTTGAAATCAAGCATCAGGTAGCACAATCCTATTTTCTTGCTGTGATCGCCAAGGAGACTATACAACTCTATGAAGAGGGTAAGAAACTCATCGCTCAATCTTTGCAAGAGACAAAGTCTTTGTACAAAGAGGGTTTTGTAGAGGAACAGAGTATTGATCAATTACAATTGGCCTTGAATGAATGGGAGTCTAGGATCATCATTGCTCAAGCCAATGCGACACTCACCTTGGATTTACTCAAGTTCAATATGGGTATGCCGTTGAACAATGAAATTGACCTTCAAGACAACTCAGGAACTCTTACTGCAGATGCTTCAACAGCATTATTAGAAGCAAAGTTCATTGCAGAAAGCAACTACGATGTTCAAATCATCAATAAGGCAATGTCCTTACAGGGTCTGAATATCAAGAGCAAGAAGGCGGCATTGCTGCCCAATCTTGCAGGCTTTTATAATTTACAAACCCAGGCACTCCGCAGAGAGTTTGATTTTGCGGATACCAAGAAGCAGTGGTTTCCCATTCAATTATGGGGAGTTCAAATGAATGTACCTATTCTCTCTGGTGGCGGAAAATACAAATCTATTAAACGCGCAGAAGTAGAATTGGCTCAACTCAATGCCAACAGCAATATGGCGAAGCAAGGAGCGCAGCTTGCTTACAAAAATGCACAAACAGCTTATTTAACGGCACTTAAATCTGTAGAGAATGCCAAAGCATCACTGGAATTATCTAACAAGATTTTCGCGAAAACTAACTTGAAATTCAAAGAAGGGATTGGCACTAGCTTCGAACTTACACAAGTGAACAATCAAGTATTGCAAGCACAAGGTGGCTATGTTCAGGCGCTATTACAAATGCTCAACGCAAAAGATCAATTACAAAAAGCACTCAATCAATAAACAATATGAAAACAATTGCTAGTTTTTTCCTAGTCGGAACCCTTTCCATTCTTCTAATGAGTTGCGGATCAAAAGATCCCGCTGCCCAATTGGAAGCGCTTAAGAGTCAGAGAGCAGAGATAGATGCTAAAATAGCTGAACTCGAAAAAAGCCTACCTGCTACCAATGGCGCGGAAGTGAAAGCCAAAGATGTATTGGTAACGGTGATGAATCCTGTTGTATTTAAACACTACATTGATGTGCAAGGTCTAGTAGATGCAGAATCCAATGTAGCGGTGCAACCTCAAATGCCCGGTGTGGTGGTGAAAATACATGTAAACGAAGGCAGTGCTGTCAAGCAAGGGCAATTGTTAGGAGAAACTGATAATAGTGTGATGACGGCGCAGCTCAATGCCCTTCAACCTCAATTGACGATGGCGATTGATGTTTTTAATCGTCAAAAAAGATTATGGGACCAAAAGATTGGCTCAGAGCTTCAATACTTACAGGCCAAGACCACCAAAGAAGCTTTGGAAAAGCAGATTGATGCTATTGAAGAGCAAATCAATCTTACCAAAATGTATGCCCCCATTTCTGGAGTTGTAGATCATGTGGGCGCGCGTGTTGGTCAATATTCAGCACCTGGTATGCCCGACCCCGCGTTCAGAATAGTCAATAGCAGTAAAATGAAAGTGAAAGCTGATTTTGCTGAATCCTACGCCAATAAAGTAAAGCAAGGAGATGAGGTGGAATTGTTTTTTCCTGATCTAGGAAATAGTGTTTCCACTACCGCTCAGCATGTGGCAAAATTCATCAATCCCATGACGCGTACTTTTAGTATTGAGACCAATATTCCCGGAGATTTGAATGCTTATCGTCCCAACATGGTGGCAGTGATGAAAGTGGTAGATTACAAAAATGAGCAAGCATTGATTTTACCAATCAATGCCTTATTGAATACCGGAACCGAGACCTATGTATATTCAGTTGTAGTAGAAAACGATAAGCGAATTGCTCGAAGAAAATCAGTTGTGGTAGGATCAACCTATAATGGTATGGCAGAGATTGTTTCTGGCATCACCCCCGGTGAAACCATTATCACCACTGGGCAGTTTGAAATTGCAGACGGTTCGGTTGTTAACTTTTAAGACAACGCATTATGCTAGAAAAATTCAAAGAGTTTAAGCCCTCTAGTTGGGCGATTGATAATAAAACGACGGTCTATCTCCTCACCATTTTTATCACTTTGGCTGGGATAGTTTCCTATCAAAATATACCCAAAGAACAGTTCCCCGATATTGTTATTCCTACCATTTATGTGAGTACGGTTTATCCGGGTACTTCACCCACGGATATTGAGAATTTGGTGACTAAGCCTTTGGAGAAACAAATGAAATCCATTGCAGGTGTTAAGAAAATAACCAGCAACAGTATTCAGGATTTTAGCAATGTCATTGTCGAATTCAACACCAATGTTGATGTGCCTATTGCCAAACAGAAAGTGAAGGATGCCGTGGACAAGGCTAAAAAGGATTTGCCGAACAATCTTCCTGCCGACCCCAATGTGGTGGAGGTGGAGTTTTCAGAAATGCCCATTTTATTTGTCAACATCGCAGGTAATTACGATTTGAGTACACTCAAGAAGTATGCAGAGGATGTTCAAGAAAAAATAGAGTCGCTCAAGGAAATTACCCGCGTGGATATAGTGGGTGCATTGGATCGAGAAATTCAGGTGAATCTCGATATCTACAAAATGCAAGCCTCCAAGTTTACCATGGGGGATATTGAAAGAGCCATCATGTACGAAAACATGACCATATCAGGCGGTGGTGTTACCATTGACGACATGAAGCGTTCATTGAGTGTAAGTGGTGAGTTCAAAACGATTGAGCAGATTCAAAATCTTGTCGTCACCTCACAGTCTGGTTCAAAGGTTTATCTGAAAGATATCGCGGATATCAAGGATGGATATAAAGAGCAGGAAAGCTTTGGTCGATTGGATCACAAAAATGTAATTACACTCAATGTTATCAAAAGGGGAGGAGAGAATTTGATCAATGCCTCCGACAAGATCAAGGATATTGTGGATGAAATGAAACGCGATAAATTTCCGGAAGACCTTTCTGTCGTTATTACAGGAGACCAATCCAGAACTACACGTGTCACCTTACATGATTTGATCAACACCATTATCATTGGATTTATTCTAGTAACCATTATCTTGATGTTTTTTATGGGAGCTACCAATGCGATTTTTGTTGGGCTCTCTGTTCCTTTGTCCATGTTCATCGCTTTCTTGGTACTACCCGGAATTGATTTTACCATGAACATGATTGTCTTGTTTAGCTTTCTTCTCGGGTTAGGTATAGTAGTAGATGATGCGATTGTGGTGATAGAAAATACGCATCGAATTTTTGATAATGGAAAAGTGCCCATCAAGATTGCGGCGAAAAAAGCGGCCGGAGAGATTTTCCTTCCTGTTCTTTCAGGAACGGCTACCACTCTGGCGCCGTTTGTTCCTTTGGCTTTTTGGAGTGGAGTCATTGGTAAATTCATGCACTATTTGCCGATTACTTTGATCATTACCCTGACAGCTTCTTTGGTAGTGGCCTATATCATTAACCCTGTATTTGCTGTGGATTTCATGAAACCTCATGAGGATCATTCGAAGCAACCGAAATGGAGCAAAGGCATGAAAATCACTTCCATTGTTTTTGTGGTGATCGCATTGATCAGCTACATCAGCGGAAGTTTTGGTATGGGGAATTTTACCATTACACTGCTTTTGGTGTATTACCTCTATAAGTTTATTTTAG
>CANHWU010000035.1 GCA_947464415.1 Flavobacteriales bacterium | reverse complement strand
TTGCCATGATGACGGTCCTTCCTTCATGTTCAGAAACGATGGCGCAGGCAATATGATCCCAGATCAAACTTTGATCGATTATAACCTCTATCCTGGTAACTATCCTGGCACTTCAGATCCGTTGATGTCGGGTAATTACGGCAATGAGTTTTGTGATTTTGACAGAGATGGAGACATGGATTTGTTGGTAGCAAAATGTCGCCAAGCTTCTAATGACCCTTATGACCCTCGTCGTACCAATTTACTTTTTGTTAATGATGGAAATAATGTCTATACAGATGATGCCGCAGCTCGTGGATTGGTGAATTTGCAACAATCTTGGACAGCTACTTTCGGGGATATTGACAATGATGGAGATTTTGATTGTTTTATGACCACCCATAGCGGAGGCATTAGAATGTATGAAAATAATGGCCTAGGTTATTTTACTGATATTTCTGTCGCGGCTGGACTCACTACTCAAGGTTTCTTTATGCAAGGGCAATTGGCAGATTTCGATAATGATGGCTATTTGGATGTTTTGCATGCTGGCGGTAGCTACGGCTATTATCATAACAATGGTAATGGTACCTTCACCCAAATGAACAATTTGATTGCCAATCCTCAAACGATGCATGGTTTTGGTTTGGGAGATTTGAATAATGATGGCTTTACTGATATTTATGCTAACTATGGTAACGCTAATGGTTATGTAACTCCCTCTAATCAGGCTGACATTCTTTGGTTGAGTCAGCCAAACAATAACCATTGGATTGGGTTTGATTTGGAAGGGGTCATTTCTAACCGCAACGCCGTGGGAGCTTTAGTAGAAATACATGGCGCTTTTGGCACTCAAATTCGTGAGGTTCGTTCCGGAGTCTCTTATGGAATTACCAATTCCAATTTGTTATTGTTTGGTATCGGTGCCAATACTTCTATTGATTATGCGGTAATTCATTGGCCAGCGGGAGGAATGAAAGTAATCATGAACCCTGCCATAGACACCTATCACAATGAAATAGAAGTGGAATGCACTGTGGTTCCTACCGCGAGTATCGTAGCCGATGGACCAACGTCCATTTGC
Organism: Flavobacteriales bacterium; assembly: GCA_947464415.1. GTDB lineage: Bacteria > Bacteroidota > Bacteroidia > Flavobacteriales_D > Sanyastnellaceae > CAMCTV01. Next base: position 18,647 of record CANHWU010000035.1, on the reverse strand, counting down.
GTTGGACAAACAGTGGGGCTGCAAGCTACGGCTTCCAATAATGCTTCATTGGTTTGGAACAATGGAAATACCCAAGATGTTATTTCAGTGAGCGAAAATGGAAATTATTCAGTGATTGCATATAATCCTGATAATGGCTGTGCCGCTAGTTCCAATGTTATCACGGTAACCATAGACAACCAGACACCTCCTACCATTACCGCAGCAGGGGATTTATCTTATTGCGAGGGTGGAACCACGGTACTAACGGCTAGTCAAGGAAATAGCTATTTATGGAGCAATGGAGAACAAACACAATCTATTTCACCCCAAGAATCAGGCGAATATACCGTTCAGGTAGATGCTGGTTGTGGATTGATCAGTTCTGATGAAATCATCAGTGTTCAAGTATTTGCTACACCTACTTTGGTGGCTACTGATGTCCAAATGGATATTTCAGGACCTGTGGATTTGAATGCTACCGGAGGTGATGTGATCAATTGGTATTCTGATGCCAATGGCACCAATCTCTTGAATACGGGAAGTGTTTATTCTACTAATGTGGTGAGTACCACTACTTACTATGTAGAAACGGCTAATGTTTATCCAGGAGTTACAGGAGTTGGAGCAAAACCAGCACAAGACGCCAATGGTCAGTACTCTAATTCTACCTTCCATCTGGTATTTGACGCTCTTCAAGACATCACCATTGACAGTGTATTAGTGTATGCGCAGGCAGCTGGTCAGCGTTCTATTGAATTAGTGGATAATACGGGCAGTGTGCTAGCCACGGGTAACTTTAATGTTCCAGCGGGGGCGAGTTATATTGCCTTGAACTTTGATGTTCCCGCCGGTGTTGATTACGGTTTGCGTCCTGTAGGTGGCAGTAATCCTCAATTGTGGAGAGATGGCAACGGCTCTACTCAAAATTTCCCTTATGATGTAGCGGGCTTAGCTACTATTACAGGAACAACGGTAGCAAGTCCTAATACTTTGAACTATTACTACTTCTTCTATGATTGGCATGTGAGCACGCCAACCTTTACATGTTCTTCTGGCCTTCAGCCAGTGACGGCATATGTAGGGGATGTTGTAGGATGCATGGATGCAACGGCCTGTAACTACAATCCTATCGCCACAACAGGGGATAATTCATGTCTATTCCCGGGCAACCCATGTGATGATGGCAATCCATCCACAATTGATGATGTATATAATGCATCATGCGTATGTGAGGGAACTTCCGTTGGAGTAGATGAGGAAATCACCTCCAAGGGTGTGATGATTTATCCCAATCCTGGAAATGGAACGGCTCAAATTGCACTTACAGCCCAGATGCCTACAAATGCTGATTTGAAGATTTATAACAGCTTGGGTGCAGTAGTCGTATCCAAGCCATTGAATAATTTACGCCAGGGTGGTAATGTAGTGAACATCAATACAGAAAATTTGGCTTCTGGTGTATACACCTTCCAAATCAATGTGAATGAAGAGGTGCATCAGGTAAGATGGATCAAGAAATAGTATTTTGATAAATAGCAATAAAACCGCCTTCGGGCGGTTTTTTTTTGATAGCACATAACGTTGAACTTTGGTTATTTTTGTCCTATGATAAAATGTTTGCGCAACATATCCATTTGCCTAATATGGGTAGTGAGTATGATTGACGTACATGCACAGTCGCGCTGGCCCAAAAATTTAGAGGACTTTGATGACAATCCCTTTCATTTTGGTTTTTTGGTGTCAGGTAATCGTTCTTATTTTGATATTAAATACAAGTTGAACCCCACATTTCAAGATTCATTGTTGGGAGTAATAAATGTTCCGCAGCCCGGATTTAATCTGGCTTTGTTGGCCTCTTTCAATCCATTGAAGCCGGTGAGTATTCGTTTTTTTCCAGGACTTTCCTTTCAAGATCGAGCTTTGGAGTACCGTTTTTTGAAACCTAGTGGTAAAGAGGAAACGAAAGTGATGAGGACGGAGTCCGTGTGGTTGGAATTTCCTTTGATGATCAAATTAAGAACCAATCGAATTGGAAATTTCGCGGCTTATAGTTTAATTGGAGGGAAATACTGCATTGATATGCAGACCCAAAAGGATGTTAATAGCGCTTTGAGTGGCAATGAGATCATCAAACTTAAGGATAACGATTACGGAATGGAGTTTGGCGGTGGAATGGATTTTTTCATGCCGTTTTTCAAATTCTCTACGGAGGTAAAATTGGCCTTTGGTTTTCCCAATTTACTCATCGATGATGGTACTCGTTATACTCGTCACTTGGAATCCTTGAAAACGAGGACATACGTTTTCACCATTTCTTTTGAAGGGTAATTATTTTTTTTGAAAAAGAAATTGGCTGAATAGCCATGCGGAGATTAAGGAGTATCGTAATCCAACTAGCGTTAGTGAAAAAAAGGCTAAGCTGAGCATTGTCTTCAATTGGGTGAATAGGGTAGTTTGCTCGATCGCTTTTTCTACAATTTGTTCTTTACTCAAACTTTTAAGAGCGGAGTTATTTTGCTTAATCAATGCTATTTCTTCAGGGGTGTCAGTTTGTTCGATGATTTGTGCAATGTCTTGTTGTTTTTTAATGGTCAATTCATCGCTGATCATTCCATAATAGATGCCAAGTGAAAGGGTGGCGCCCATGGAGTAAATAATTGCATTTCTTGCTGCTTTTTTAAACAGATGTCCAAATTCATATTGTGCTTGGTGATGGCTTTGTACCATGGCGAGCACAATGGCGAGTAAAATAAAAAGCAAGTGCAATAGTATTCCCCATTGACTTCCTTTGGCGCTGTCATAATGGGTGAAGAGTCCAATGTTGGTTCTGCAGGTGAGCCAAAGCAGTGGCAGTGTTGCCACCATCCACGTTCGTGTTAGTAATGTTTTATGCATTCATGGAAATGAGGAACTCCTCATTGTTCCTCGTTTTTTCAATTCGATCTTTCACAAACTCCATGGCCTCTACTGCATTCATATCTGCTAAGTGTCTTCTTAAAATCCACATTCGTTGTAAAACATCTTTGTCATGCAACAGGTCTTCGCGACGAGTTCCAGATGATAAAATATCAATGGCCGGATAGATTCGGCGATTGGCAATTTTTCGATCCAATTGCAATTCCATATTTCCTGTTCCTTTGAACTCTTCGAAGATCACCTCATCCATTTTGGAACCGGTATCTACCAAAGCGGTAGCGATGATGGAAAGCGATCCACCATTTTCTATTTTTCTGGCAGCTCCAAAAAAGCGCTTGGGTTTTTCGAGAGCATTCGCTTCAACACCACCACTTAATACTTTACCGCTAGAAGGAGCGACGGTGTTATAAGCACGAGCCAAACGAGTAATAGAATCCAATAGGATGCACACATCGTGTCCACATTCCACCAACCTTTTGGCTTTTTCTAATACGATGTTGGCGATTTTCACGTGTCTTTCTGCGGGTTCATCGAAGGTGGAGGCAACCACTTCTCCTTTGACACTTCTCTTCATATCCGTCACTTCTTCTGGACGCTCATCGATGAGCAATACCATTAAATATACCTCCGGATGATTTTGTGCGATGGCATTGGCTACATCCTTTAAAAGAGTGGTTTTTCCTGTTTTTGGTTGTGAAACAATCATTCCTCTTTGTCCTTTTCCAATCGGCGAAAACAAATCCATGATACGCATGGAAATATTGTTGTTCTTGTCCGCCAGATGAAAACGCTCATTGGGGAATAGAGGAGTGAGGAATTTGAAAGGAACACGATCTCTGACCCAACTTGGCTCGCGGCCATTGATCATATCAACTTTTATGAGGGGAAAGTATTTCTCTCCTTCTCGTGGGGGACGTATGGCCCCTCTTACGGTATCACCCGTAAGCAAACCATAGGATTTAATTTGTTGCTGGCTCACATAAATATCATCGGGTGAGTTCAAATAGTTGAAGTCAGATGAACGTAAAAAACCAAATCCATCTGGCATCAATTCCAATACTCCTTCGGCGATCACCAGTCCATCAAAATTGTAGCCATGTTCATCGGGCTGACCTCTTTTGGAACGATCGGGTCTTGCCGTATTATTTTGATGCATAGATGGTTGATTTTGTGGGTGGGAGTTGTCGGATGTGTTTTGACCAGAGGATTCTCCTGGGCTGTTATTGGGATTGCCCTCAGGTATTCGAGAAGTTCTTTCGTTAGGATTTCGGGGCTGCGATGAATCAAATTTTCTATTTCTTTGAAAATCATTAGAGTGATTTTCTCCCCGTTGACCATCATGGTTTTTGTGATGAGGTCTTTGTTGGTGATTTCGATCATGGGAAGGATTGGATTCCTCTTTGACTTCTTTAAACTCCAAAGGACGCTCTAAGTTGTTTTTTGTTACAACAGGAGATGAGATTTCAGAGGAGGTCATTGCGGTAGAAATTTCGGGACTGTCGAGCGGTTCTTCATGAACTTCTGCGACTTTTTTGATTCGATCTCTTTTTACTCTCTCAGATTTATTTTCTTGTGAATCTTTGAAAGAGCCCGATTCGATGGGTAGGTTTTCAGTTTTTGAGGTACTCTGATTTTGTACATCAATGATTTTGAAAACCAAATCTTGTTTTTTAAGTTTTTCTAGATTTTCAATTTTTAAATTTTGGGCTATCTCACGGAGCTCTCCAACTTTCATCGCATTGAGCGAAACAATATCATACATGCTTTTAATATTTCAAGATTTGAGGGGAATTATTCACCCGAATGGGCACTGCAAGTGTACGAAAGTTTTTTTAAACTTCGTTTTTTTTAGCATTTTATTTTAATCGGTCTATTTTTGTGGAATGATTCAAAGAAGACAAAGTTTAGAATGGTTGTTGGCGGGCATAGCCCTTTTGGTGTATGGAGTGTTACATGGTGCTGACGTAAAAATGTTCAGCAGTTTGTACCTTCCGAGCTTGTTGTGTTTTATTACCATTTTTGCATTCAAAAATAGAAAGTTTCAAATTCAGTTAAACCGTTGGAATCTTTGGATTACATTGACTTGTTGGGTCCTCATCATAATCGAGATGTTCAAACGGGAAGGTGAACTTGATTTTTTCACGATGATTCGTCCTGCAGTACCGATTTTTCTCATTTGGATGGGAGGTAAGAACACCCAGAGAGATGAAGACAAAGTGAGGTCTATTGATAGAATACGCTAGGCGGATTCATTCTCACTTTTTTCGTAGGCCTGAATAATTTTTCTCACTAGTTTGTGCCTAATTACGTCTTTGTCATCGAGCTCAATGATGGCAATATCCGGTGTATTTCTGAGGATATTGACCGCGTGCATCAATCCACTTTTTTGACTTCTTGGTAGGTCAATCTGAGAGGCATCTCCAGTGATAATGAATTTGGCATTTTGTCCCATTCGGGTGAGAAACATCTTCATTTGTCCTACTGTCGCATTTTGGGCTTCATCTAAAATGACAAATGCTTTATCCAATGTCCTTCCTCGCATGAAGGCCAGGGGGGCTATTTCAATAACGTTTTTCTCAATGTATTCAGCTAGTTTCTCATAAGGAATCATGTCCATGAGGGCATCGTACAGCGGCTGTAGGTAAGGGTCGAGTTTTTCTTTCAAATCCCCGGGCAAGAATCCAAGGTTTTCTCCCGCCTCTACTGCGGGCCGAGTAAGAATGATCCTTTTGATGTGTTTTTCTTTTAACGCTCTCACCGCCAAAGCAACAGCCGTATATGTTTTTCCGGTTCCTGCGGGGCCAATAGCGAAAATCATATCATTTTGATCACAAGCTTGAACGATTCGCGTTTGGTTTGGTGTTTTGGCAGTTACTCTAGTTCCACCTGGTCCAAAAACCAAAACATTTTCCTGCCCCGGCTCAGGTTGAATCTCTTTATCACCCGCTAATATTTTTTCCAACTGCATCATGCTCAAGCTGTGATATTTCTCAATATGCCAGAAGAGTAGTGTCAATAGATCATCAAATTGAGCAACCTCTTGTTCATTTCCATTCACTTTTATAAAGTTGCCTCGGGATACAACTTTCAATTTGGGAAATTGAGCGATGATGCGCTTGTATTTGATATTGTTGGGCCCAAAAAATTCGATGGGATCAATGGGCGGTAAATAAATCTCTTTCTCTATCAAGATATGGTTTTTTGGCGAATGTAAAAAGGTTGGAATCAATCAAATGTTTTTACTGGAGACTTTTTTTCACAATTTTGAATATATTTACCACCACTAAATAAAAGCTTATGAAAAAAATTTACACACTCATCAGTGCCCTTGCTATGGCAAGCGCAGGAATTGCTCAGGTAACATTGTTCCAAGATAACTTTGATGGTTATGCTTATGGATCAGGACCAGTGGCCAATGATCCAGTGCATTGGAGCAATTGGTCTACTGCACCTTCGGATGGTTTTATAGATACCACCTATGCTTATTCAGGGGCTAATTCATGTCGAATCCAAGGACAAGCCGTGGATTTAGTGTTACCCATCGGTCCATTTACTGGAGGTCGTTATGCATTGGATTTTCAAATGTTGATTCCTTCTGGTAGTTCAGGGGCCTATTTCAATGCGTTGCATGATTGGTCTGCTACTCAGACAGCTTATGAGTGGGGATTGGATGTGTTTTTCGATGGTGCAGGCACGGTCACTTATACCGTGGGAGGTACCAATGAGAATCCGGGTTATTCCGTTCCGGTAGGCGATTGGTTTACCGTAAAAATGGTATTTTATTTGGATGTCGATAGCGTGGCTTTAATCATGCAAGGGGATACTCTGTTCAAAAAACAATGGTCACTCAATAATGCCGACGGAACACCTGGTTTGAATCAGATTGCGGGTGTAGATTTTTTCGGAACCAATGCAGCACAAGGAAATGGACTGTATTACATTGATGATGTGTTATTATCTGATGTATCCAATGTCTCTGTAAGCGAGTTGTTCTCCGCGATTATTTCTGTATATCCCAATCCGGTTGCTCAAACCCTGTATATTCAAAATACTTCTGGGGAGACCCAAACGGTTTCGATTTATAATGTTCAAGGAAGTTTATTAGAGCAATTGACACTAACGAATCCCATTACGAGCTTGAATGTGGATTCTTGGAGCAATGGATTGTATGTAATGGTGATGGGTAATCAGCGTATACCTTTGATGATCCAAAAATAATTTGGAATTTTTCCAAAAGAAAAAGGGTTCCGCGATTGGAACCCTTTTCTTTTTAAGTAACATTAAGGTTTGCCTTATGATCATTCAATCATTAGGGCTTGCCTGATGATCTTTCCATCTTTTTGAATGATTTCGAGTGTGTACCAACCTGTAGGCAGCTCGGTGGAGAAATGCCCATCGGAATTGTTGGCTCGATAAATGAGTTTTCCCATTGTATTATATAATTGGACGCAGATGGTATTTTCGGGATTAGGAATTCTAAAGGATCCATTATTAGGATTGGGGTATAGTTTATTGGCGCTATCGTTTTCTGAGATTCCCACTGTTTCGGGTTGGTACACACGGACATAATCTACTACCATCTCTGCAGGAAAAATGGTGGTATTATCGGGACTTCCCGGCCATAGGCCTCCTACCGCAACATTCATAATGATAAAAAACGGTTGATGAAAAGCATTGTGGACACTGTTTTGAATATTAAAAGTCTTGTATAAAATTCCGTCTACAAACCATTGAATCTTGTCCTCGTCCCACTCAATGCTGTACAAATGAAATTGGGTGATATCGGTGGAAATTGAACTTCCCGATGATTGATGACCATTTTGGTACCAGTGTACCGTTCCGTTGATATAGGGGTTGTTGTTGACATGCTCCATGATATCAATTTCACCGCATTGAGGCCAACTTACATCGTCGATATTTTGGCCAAGCATCCAGAAGGCGGGCCATAGTCCTTGGCCCATCGGTAATTTCATTCGTGCTTCGATTTTGCCGTATTGCACACTGAACTTGTTCTTACTTTGAATTCGAGCTGAGGTGTAATTGCTATTGCCAAAAGGTTGATCCAAAGCTCTGAAGGTAGCAAGTCCATTACTAACGGAAAGATTAGCAGATTGATTGGTGTAATACTGCAACTCATTGTTGCCCCATCCCCAATTCCCTGTGCCAATATCATAATTCCATTGTTGCGTATTGATTTGCGCTCCATTGAACTCCTCCGACCAAATCAGATTCCACGTGGTTTGTGCTGTGGCGATGGTGGCATGGATCATCCATGCAGCAAGGGTTAGTGTATTTTTCATTATTCTTTGATAAAGGGGATTTGATGAATATGCTCCGCGTCGATCCAGCGAATGAAATAACTGCCGGAGGGTAGTTTTTCCACATCAATAGGGGATACCGACAAATTGGTTTGACCGGTCATCACCACTTGACCAACTGTATTGATGATTTGGTAGGATTGAAGGCCTATCTGTGCTGTGCTGATTTGAATGTGATGTGAAGTGGGATTGGGAAACACATAGGAATTTATGGAGCCTTGCTCATTTACATTAACTGGGCATGGATTGCATTGTTCCCAACATACGATACCTACATGGGTGGTGTCTGTAACGGTGATGATTCGATGGAAGGTGCCATTATTGTTCACGGTGCAAATATTATCACTCAAACTTTCTGCAACATTCCCATTGTTGTAAGTGAAGTAATATTCATACACTCCTGCAGTTAAATAAAGGGTGTCTTGCCAAATGGAAAGTCCCATATTCTGCATGGTCTCACAACCTGAGCAAAATGCATTGAAGCTGCCACTGATTTCTGCACTTGTAGCGGGCGCATCAAAAAGATCAACCGTGAAGATTACGGGATAGGCAGCAGGGGGTGCGCATTCACTACAACTGCCCCAACAGACCACGGGAAGAATACTGTCTCCATTGATGGTCAAGGTTCTATTGGTGAATCCACCGATAGTAATGGTACAGGGATCTCCCACATTGAGTGATTCAGATCCGGTCCAATTATCATACGAAAATTTGAATTCATAATCACCTGCAGGTAATTGGGTAGTAGCGGCCCAAACTCCGTCGCCATCGGGATCATTCATCGTAAAGCAGGCACCACACCAGTTATTGAAAGTCCCATTCACTTCGGGCGTAGTAAAACCGCTTTGATTGCTCATGTCAACTTGAAAAGTGACACTATACGTTTCGGGTGTATTTTGGCATGAAGTACAACTTTCCCAGCAAACCACACTTAATGTGGTGTCTCCCGCAATGTTAACGCTTCGATTGGTGAATCCGAAATTGGTGACGGTACAGGGTAAGTTTGACAACAGGTTTTCTTGGCCAGTCCAATTGTCGTAGGAGAATTTATATTCGTAGGTTCCGTTGGGTATGTACACAATGACCTCCCAAATATTATCTCCATTAGCGTCACTCATAGTGGCGCAGTTACCGCACCAGTTGTTGAAGGTTCCATTGAGTTCAGGCAGCACGAAGCCACTCACATTGCTCATATCCACTTGGAATTTTACTTCAGCGTCTTCGGGTGTATTTTGGCATGAAGTACAACTTTCCCAACAGACCACGTTCAAAATAGTGTCTCCTACAAGCGTCAAAGAGCGGTTGGTAAAACCATTGTTGGTAACAGTGCAAGCACTACCTGTGATGAGATTCTCTTGTCCTGTCCACGAATCGTAAGAAAATTTGTATTCGTAGTTACCAGGGTTCAAGGTGATGGTGGTTTCCCAAATTCCATCACCATTATTGTCCGTCATGGGATTGCAGTTGCCACACCAATTGTTGAAGGTTCCATTGACTTCTGGGGTGGTGAATCCAGTTTGCTGAGACATATCTAATTGGAAGGTAACGGTTGAATTCGATATTCCGCCACTGGCATTGCCAAATTGAACATCGTCAAAATAGTATGTTGTTTCGCCGGCTACCGCACCTTCAGTTCCAAAATTGAAAAATATGCTGGCCATGTCGAAGGTGTAATTCAAATTCAATGCAGCCGTTCCGGGAGCTTCATTGGCAAAATTGAAATTCAGTGTTTCCCATTCGCCGGAAAGGGTGGTATTCACTTGGGTTTCGACACTGTGTGTGGGATCATTGTGATCTTCTACTTTTAGACGAACAGGAGTGCCCGCTGAAGGGGTCCATACCCGCACATTCATAAAGGTGGCTGTTTCGGTAAATGGAATGGCTTGCGCAAAACCTTCGGGATCCGGCACGGTGATGGTGGTTCCGGCCCATGTGGCAGCAGTAGCCGATTTCACTACTCTTGCAATGTGCTGTGTGGCGTCAGCAGGGTCTGTTATGATTTGTGAATCTTCAGATCCGCCAAATCCAATAAGTCCATACAGAACGTTGGTTTCTTCAAAAGTGACAGGAAGTGTCATTTGTACCCATGCATTGTTATTACAGCTCACGCATTGGTCGTAGGTGTCGTTATTATCGGTGCCTGCAGTGGTCAATCGATTGGCATAGGTGGCAAAGTCTGTAAGGGCAGCACATGCACCACCGTTGATGGCATCATCGATCAAGTTCTCCTGTGCAATGAAATTGTCCACCATGTATTTGTACTCAACGGCGCCTGAAGGAAGGTTTAAGGTGATGTTGTAAATTCCATCATTGTTATCATCGGATAAAGTGTTGTACGATTCGCCGGCGCACCAACCGCACCACGGACCGGTGATGTGAATGGTGGTGAATAGGTCGGCACAATTCATATCCACACTAAACAGGGTGGCATAAAGGCACGACCCATCATCGGTGGTAGCATTGGGATTGTAGTTGCTGGCCGCAATATCGGTGCAACCGGGTAAATTGGTAGGTTGACATGAAATACAACTGGCAAAGCAAACGGGGCTGAGGGTAAAGTCATTATTTACCGCGATAAAGCGATTGGTAAATGCACCATTGGTGACAGTACAACTCGAGCCCGGTGTTAGGTTTTCCTGTCCTGCCCAATTATCATAGGAATATTTGAATTCATAGTTGCCCGGTTGTAAAGATACAGTGGTGGTCCAAATACCGTCACCATCCGCATCTGTCATGGCATTGCAGTTACCGCACCAGCCATTGAAAGTTCCATTGACTTCTGGAATTCCAAATCCAGAAGTGGTGGTCATGTCCAACTGAAAAGTGACATTGTATGGACCCGCATTCTGTCCACAGGCGAGGCAACTTCCGAAACACACCGCCGGTAGAGTGGTATTTCCACTTACTTGCAATGAGCGATTGGTAAATTGTCCATTGGTGACAGTGCACAAGCCGCCGGGCAATAGGTTTTCTTGTCCCGCCCAATTGTCAAAAGAGAATTTGTATTCGTAGTTTCCTTCTTGTAGTAGGATGGTGGTTTCCCAAATATTGTCTCCATTGGCATCGGACATGGCATTGCAGTTGCCGCACCAATTATTGAAAGTGCCATTTACCTCAGGAGTGGTAAATCCTGATTGGCCATTCATGTCCAATTGGAAGGTTACATTATAGGCGCTCGGGGTTTGAGCACAATTCAAACAACTACCCCAACACACCACGGGCAGTGTAATATCCGATGATACGATCAAAGAACGGTTGGTAAAACCAAAATTAGTGACGGTACAAGTGCTACCTGCGGTGAGTGATTCTTGCATCCCCCAACTATCCGCGGCAAATTTATATTCGTAATTACCTGCAGGTAAATCAATGGTCAATTCCCAAATGCCATCTGCATTGGCATCGGACATGGGAGCACAGCCACCACACCAATTGTTGAAGTTGCCGTTGACTTCCGGTGTGATAAATCCACTGACGTTATTCATGTCCACTTGAAAGGTGACATTGAAGGAATGTCCCATTATCGCACAACAGATAGCGATAATGGTTGAAAGTAAGTTCTTTTGCATTGAATGAATTGTTTTGACGAAGATACAGTAATTGTATATGTTACAAAAAGTAAAATGAAAACTTGTTTATATTTGTAAAAAATACGAAAATGCCCATTTCGCGAAAAGTATCGAAAGCAAGGATAGAGCAGGATGACTTTTATTCAATTCCCATTGATGAATTCTTCAAGTCTGCTTTTTCGGTAGATTGTGTCATTTTTGGATATCATGAAAAAGAGTTAAAGGTACTATTGATTCAGCGGGGTACTGATCCTTACGAGAACTTTTGGGCGCTTCCTGGTGATTTGGTATATCCATTTGAGGATTTGGATGATGCCGCTAAGCGAATTTTGAATGACCTAACTTCTCTTTCGGACATTCCTATGCGTCAGGTTCACACCTTCGGAAAAGTGAATCGACATCCTTTGGGTAGGGTGATAACGATCGCTTACATCGCTTTGGTGGAGTTACAGGATATTACTCCTTTGCCTTCTAATTGGGCTAAGGAGACCAAATGGCATAGTTTGAAAAAGATTCCAAAATTGGCTTTTGATCACAAAGAAATATTGAATGAATGTGTAAAGGAGTTACAAGAAAAAGTGATGTCCGAGCCAATTTGGACGAAGGTTTTGCCTGAAAAATTTACTTTGACTGCATTTCAAGAGTTATTTGAAACCATCTTGCAGCGCGAGTTTGATAAGGGTAATTTCAGAAAGAAAATCAATGGGGTGAAGTTTTTGAAGCGATTGGATGAATCCCAAAAGAATGTTCGGCATCGTCCTTCCGTATTGTATAAATTTGATTCCAAAGCATTTCAACAATACAAAGCGAAAGGTTTTGTATTTGATTTTTAAGTGCAGCACATTTTGACTTGGGAAATCTTTGCTTCTCCATGAAGTGATCATGCAAGCTTCACGACTTATCTTTGTGGCATGGGTTCAGCGAGTGAAACGATTTGCGCACTCTCCACACCACAAGGTGTCGGAGGTATTGCCGTGGTGCGGATCAGTGGTTCGGATGCGATGAGCATTTCCCAGAAAATTGTACAAAAGCCTTTGCATGAAACCAGAGTTCGTACTGCTCAATTCAGGGCGATCATGGACGGAGATCAGATTTTGGACGAAGCCGTGTTGACTTATTTTCAAAGTCCGGCAAGCTTTACCGGTGAAGACGTTGTGGAGATAGCGGTGCATGGTTCGCGGTACATTCAACAGCGATTGTTGCAGGTGTTGGTAGAGCAAGGTTGTCGTATGGCACAACCGGGAGAATATACCATGCGTGCCTATTTGAATGGCAAGTTGGATTTGAGTCGTGCGGAAGCGGTAGGGGATGTGATTGCGGCGGAAAGCGCAGCGGCGCATAAGCAAGCCGTCCACCAGATGCGTGGCGGATTCTCACAAGAGATTGATGGCTTGCGGGAGAAGTTGATTCAGTTTGCGTCATTGTTGGAATTGGAGTTGGATTTTGCAGAGGAAGATGTTGAGTTTGCCGATCGCAGTGCTTTGCAAAAATTATTGGCGGAAATAGAAAAGGTCGTTATTCGATTGCGCGAGAGTTTTCGCTTGGGCAATGCCATCAAGCACGGCATCCCCACCGCTATTGTGGGCGCACCCAATGCGGGGAAGTCCACCTTGCTGAATGCCCTGTTGAATGAAGAGCGCGCCATTGTCAGCGATATTGCAGGGACCACCCGCGATACCGTAGAAGAGATATTGCATTTGGGCGGAGTACAATTTCGGTTGATTGATACAGCCGGCATCCGCGAAACCCAGGATACCATTGAGCGCATGGGCATCGAGCGCAGTTGGGAGAAAGCCTCCCATGCAGAGATGATTTTGTGGATGGTCGATGGAGGCAGTTGTAACAAAGTACAAATGGAAGCAGAGTGGAAGCAGATACAGGCAGTCCGAAGACCCGAGTCCAATGTACTGTTGGTCATCAACAAGCAAGATCAGGCCGATACACAGATATTATGGGAAGCCTGTCCACAGGTTCGCATCAGCGCCAAAGAGAAGCAAGGATTGGAAGCACTGAAGACCCAGCTCAGTTCCCATTTTCAAGAAGAGTTGCAAGGGCAAGACACCATCGTCACCAATGCCCGTCACCATGAGGCTTTGGGACAGGCATTAAAATCCTTGCAGGAAGTACAGCGCGGTATGAGTGCCCAGCTCACCAGTGACCTTTTGGCCATTGACATCCGCAACACCCTGTATCACTTGGCCAGCATCACCGGCGCAGTATCGGCTGATGATATTTTGCATTCGATTTTTAGTAAGTTTTGTATTGGTAAGTAGGTCAGACATTTTTTGATAAGGAATTCTTTTTTCCATTGTCAAAAATGAAATTGAAAACTTGACTGCTTTACTAGAACAAATGGAGCCACGAGAGAAGGCCTACATCTAGGTAAAACTTTTACCATTTGTAATGCCTAGGATGAATGCTGATGAAATAGAGTTGCCCGAACCAGTTATTATTCAGATTCATCCTGATTTGTAATAGTTCGAAATCGAGATTGGAATATCACCTTCTCAATGGAATTAACGAACGCAAGTTGTGGTATAATCACTAGTGTAACTCTGAACAGCATAAACTTGAAATGCGCCGTAGGAAGAGTTATTCCCATTAAATGCGATGAAAGCAAATGACAGGTTATTCGTGTTAGCAGTCGTTATTGTCCACATATTTCCTGTTATACTCGAAGTCCCATTCAGGGTGGTATAGCTAATAACCTCCTCTAGCGTCGGTAATCTCCAATCAGCATAGCCCTGTTCCTCGAGGTTATAGCAAAAAGCAATTGACTGGGATAGATTAAGGTTAGTTGGACTACTAGAAGAAATCATCGTGAATCCTTTACCGATGTTTCCCTGAAAGTTTGAAACAGAACTTGCACCGCTGTTAGCTGCATACAACGCATACGGCACGCTCAACATCTGCTGCGTTCCTAAGTCAATGTTTCCATTACCGCTATTCATAGCTACTTGAAGGAATTTTGTACCGCTTCCCCAATTGATGGCACTGAAAGTACCAACAGATGGAGTTCCTTGTCCAACATTCAAGTTGATTAACCCCAAGGCATTGCTGGTGGTGCTGTGATTTTCTTGGTATTCTGTTGTTCCATCAACTGCATTGTTGTGAATGGTGAACGTAATGGTAACGGCTTGGTTAGCCATCACGCTTCCGTCTGCATTCCTGAGAACAGCTTGGTAGGGGATGGCTTGTGGACTTTGGGCAATTGCACTGAAAACGCAAAGAAATAAAAATGGTAATGCAATAATTTTTTTCATACAATTCTTCATTTTGTAAATATAGTTGTTCTATAAAATTAATTTTCGAAATTACCTGTATAATTTTGTTTTAAGATTCAAATAATTTAAGTTTGCTGAAATACTTATTGATATGGCAATTCCTACGAAAATTCAAAGTCGCATAGTTGATGGGTTAAAGAGATTTCAACCTATAGTTGAGTCGGCAAAGCTCAGAGATGCCAATGAATCGGATACTGTGGTTTTACTCACGGGCATTTTTAGTGAAATTCTTGGGTTTGATAAATACACAGATATAACAACAGAGCATTCTATTCGTGGAACATTTTGCGATTTGGCGTTGAAGATTAATGGTAATATCTCTATCATTGTAGAAGCCAAAGCTGTTGGGATTGAGTTGAAGGACCCTCATGTGAAGCAAGCTGTTGACTACGGAGCAAATAAAGGAATAGATTGGGTAATTCTAACAAATGGGGTTACTTGGAGAGTGTACAAAATTCTTTTCACCAAGCCTATTCAACATATTCCTGTGTTTCAATTCGAGTTTTTAAATATCAGGGCAAAGTCTGGAGATGATTTGGAATTGCTTTTCACGATCACCAAAGAAGGAATTCAGAAGAACTCACTCGAGAATATTTATGTGCAGAAACAAGCTACGAACAAATTTATGATTGGTAATTTGCTTTACACTGAATCTGTTCTGAATTCAATTAAAAAAGAATTGAAAGGAATTTATCCAGATTTAAAGGTGACAAATGACGAAATTGTTAAGGTCCTTCATTCAGGAGTTATAAAGAGAGAGATTATAGAAGGTGAGGAATCAGATGAAGCCAAAAAGAAGATTCTTAAATCATTAAAAAAGAAAGAAAAGGTGAAGGCAGAGTTGTCATCAGCCACAATATCAACTGCGGAGGTTCCTTTATCCAACGAGTTGCCAAGTGTGCCAATGGATTAAAATATCTCGGGCTTTATGAGCGATAAGAAGTATTCAATTTATGCACTTAGGAATAAGGTTTCGGGTGAAATTGGTTACATAGGACAAACAAACAACATCGCTAAAAGATTTAAAGAACATTTAGCACATTTTAGCGGTAATGAAAATATTAGCAATATTTCGAAGAAAGGTTGGGGAAGCCGTTTATGCAATCCAAGGAGAGTATATTGGATATTCTTAAACAGGGAAAATATTGAAATTCAAGAATTACAATCAGGAATTTTGACCCAGAGAGAAGCTAATGAGCGGGAGTCTTTTTTTATATTAAAATTCTCAAAAGAAGGTCACCCATTAACAAATGTGACCTCACCATTAATCTTTAATCCTTTACGTTTCAACCGTTGGAGCAGCAGCGAGGCCTTACAGCGATATCCCGGGGGTTATAGAATAGCTTCTAGCGATTTAGTTGATTTTCTATCAGTTGGTAAATTTTTATTTTTAAGGGATGTTTTTTTTGATAAGTATCAAATGTATGTTCACGGTAAATGTCAATTCGACGAATTGACGCGCGTCTATGATCAAATGAAAAAAGGCAAAGAGTTAGCAATAAGTTGTGCAAAGGGAATTGTTAAACTTTCGATGAGTTGCGGTGGAGCAATTAGTAAGTATACAAATTTCGATGAGAAAATATTAGTTGAATTTGGATCCAAATCGACCTTTAGAAACCGATGTTCCAGTGCATATGATAGGGAAGAGAATAAATTTTCTTGGATTAATAATTGTATGAATATCTGTGCAATATCTGTTGCAACATCGGGTCGGCTTCAATGCTCTAAAAGAGCTGTCATTTATAATGTGAAAGGTGATCTAAATCTCTTGAGCTTGAAACTGCGAGTTCTAGCGTTGTCAAAAATTAATACTGAACAAGTGAAATTGCTTTTAAGTGAAGAAACTGAAAAGAGAAGTAAAGAAAAGAAGAATCGCCTTAATGAATTTAATAAGACATATCTAGAAATTGAAAAACTAAAAGAAACATTTGAATCGAATCAGATTTCGATTGAAAATTATATTATCAAATTAGGTATCACACTAATAAAGAAACTTGGATCAACTCCAGAAGAGTTGATTTTTGATTGAATTTGTACCTCATTTGTACCTTATGGCGATTGGTTTTTCTGAATTTATTGCTGCTAAAGACTTTCCGATTTTTAATTACTTTCTGTATCGGGAAGTGAGCTATCATTGAAATGTTCTTTTGGCAGCAATGCCTAACTCTTTAGAATGGATTGGTGAATATTCCGTAATCTGGTCTTAGGATGTATACAGCCAAATACATGTTATCTCTGTAGGATTCGTTTCCTCTCTCTCTGTATTATTTCAAATTTCTATTCAATACACTAACTAATAATCGTTTCACGGTTTCCATTTCATCCGCTTTACTTGCTGCTACAAATAAGGTGAGACTGGCAAGGGCTTCATTGCTGATAATGGGCTGTCCGGAATTTGTATATAGTAATCCATTACGCTCCAAAAACAACAGAAAGCAAGCAGCAGCAATGCGTTTGTTTCCATCTACAAAAGCATGATTTTTTACCACCAAATAGAGCAGCATGGCAGCCTTTTCTTCAATGGATGGATAAATCTCTTGTTCACCGAAACTTTGTCTGATTTGATTTACAGCGCTATCAAATCCGCCATCTTTTTCTTTACCAAACACATCTGAATTAAATTCAGCACGCATTTTTTCCACAAGCTCCATGTATTCTACCATGGAAGGGTATTCCGCTTTGTTAGTGTGTTTTCCTTTTTCGTCTAACGACTCATGGTCGTAGTCGTCCAAGAGTTTCAAGCCCACACTAAATTGGTGCAACCAAGCGTAATCCTGATTATTGATGGCTTGATCTTCTATCTCCCTGCTAAGGATTCGTATCCCATCATGGAGCACTTGTATTTCCTTGTTTTTTTGTTCTAGCCGTTTTTCATTGATAGCCACCCCTTCAATCAAGTAGTCTTTCAATCTTTTTGTGGCCCATTGGCGGAATTGGGTGCCTCGTTTTGAGTTAACCCGGTAACCGACGGAGATAATGGCATCTAGGTTATAGAATTTAACATTCCGTTTAACCTCCCTTTTCCCTTCCTTTTGAACTACCGAGAAAAGCTCGGTAGTTGAATTTTCATCGAGTTCTTCTTCTAAAAAAATATTTTTCAAATGCAAACCAATAGTGTCTGAGTCCTTGTCAAAAAGTTCTCCGAGCTGTCTTTGATTCAACCAAACTGTATCATGTTCAAACCTTACTTGAACAACTGTTTGGTTGTCAATTGATGTAAATATTTCTATCTGATTCTCCATTATTTCACTTTCATTCCCATTTTTGTCGCCACCGTTTTAATGGTGTCTTTGGACACTTTTTCGTTGTCCACCACATCAAACACCCGGTCTGCCAGCCAATAGGTGAGCAACTCTTCCTCACTCACCTGTAACAGTTTCGCCAGCTTCGGGATCCATTCGCGCTTTGCTCGGCGGTCGCCTCTTTCAATATTGCTGAGCATAGGTGAATCAATATCTAAATGATAAGCCACCTGGCGCTGTAACAATCCCTGGGCTTCACGCAATGCTCTAATCTTCTTCCCAAAAAGGTATTCCATACTACTCGTTTTACGACTTGTCAGTGTACTGACAAATATAGCA
>CANHWU010000034.1 GCA_947464415.1 Flavobacteriales bacterium | reverse complement strand
CCAAATAGACTATATCAATGTGCATGGAACGTCCACTCCTCTCGGTGATGTACAGGAAGCCAAGGCCATTCAAGCCGTTTTTGGAGAGCATGCCTACAAATTGAATATCTCGAGCACAAAATCAATGACAGGCCACCTATTGGGTGCTGCGGGAGCGATTGAGGCCATAGCCACCATTTTGGCGGTGAAAAATGATATCGTTCCACCCACTATCAACTTTGCTACTACAGATCCAGAACTCGATCCAAAATTAAATTTCACCTTCAACCAAGCTCAAAAAAGAGTGGTCAAAACAGCGATGAGCAATACTTTTGGATTTGGTGGACACAACACTTCCGCGGTCTTCCGTAAATGGGAATAATAGAAGGAATATTTTTCTTTAACAAAACTGATAAGGCGCTTCAGCATTTTTTGCAAAGCGCCTTTCGCATTTCTACCCGAAAACCAGAGTTATATCGCCAAGCATTGAGGCACTCTTCTGCCGTCACAGACCATTCCTTTCACAAAAAAAGTAACGAGCGTTTGGAATTTTTAGGCGATGCCATTTTGGACGCTATGCTAGCCCACTACCTCTACGACTCCTACTCACAAAAAACAGAAGGAGAGCTCACCAAAATGAAAAGCAAAGTGGTGCGCAGAGAAAACCTCAATAAAATCGGAGAAAGTATCGGAATACGCCGCTTGCTCGAGGTTGAATTGGGCAGCCAAGAAATTCATGAAAGCATGCTTGGAAATGCTTTAGAAGCTTTAGTCGGAGCCATTTATTTGGATAAAGGCTTTATCAGCACCCGACAAACAGTGCTGAAATTCCTCATTGAACATGGACTGACAGAAACCATTCATGACGAAGTGGATGCAAAAAGCAAACTGCATGAATGGTGTCAAAAACATAAAAAGACGCTTGTTTTCGAGGTGATTCAACACAAACAAGAGCAAGGCAATAATCATTATTCCATGGTTTGCAAAATCGACCAAGCTTCCATGGGAATTGGAGAAGGATCATCCAAAAAAGCCGCGGAACAAATGGCCGCAAAAATCACCTGTGATCAACTCCTCATATAAATGCTCAACAACTTAGCTCGAATGATCGCGCTGGCAGAGCAACATTTCGATGCCCGAACAGATCCCAGACAAATTTCTTTCACAGAAGAGGATATGGAGTATATACAGACTCTTCATCCCGCTTGCATGAACGAAATATCGAATGATCAGGGCCCCATCTGCTGGGTGACCATCTTCCCCACCTCCATGGCCAATATGCAATTATTCTTGTCAGGAAAGTTGGATGAAAATGAATTGTTACGCAATACATCTGAACTAACGCCATTTGAGACCATTTACTTATGTTCCGCTCTCACACTTCCAGAATTTAGAAATCAAAATATCACATTTAAAACTTCAGTAGCCGCCATTGAAAAACTGCTTCTAAATCACAATATTCAGGCACTATTCACCTGGCCGTTCTCGAGAGAGGGAAAGCAATTGTCTGAAAAGATTGCCCTTCACTTTCACCTGCCCTTGCATTGTGTGGCTGAGCATCCATAATTGTAATGGAAGTTCACTTTCAAAAGCAGGGTTCTGCTTATTTTCGCAATAAATAATTGAACCATGAGCTATCCAATGCAATCCTATTTAAAGCAAGAATTAAAGGCCATTCAAGAAGCTGGGCTTTTCAAAAGAGAACGCATCATCACCACCCCTCAGGACGCTGTGATCAGAACCACTGAAGGTGGTGAAGTGTTGAATTTTTGCGCCAATAACTATTTAGGGTTATCGAGCCATCCAATGGTAGTACAAGCTGCCAAAGACGCCATTGATAGTCATGGATTCGGCATGTCCAGTGTGCGATTCATTTGTGGCACACAGGATATTCATAAAACCCTCGAGCAAAAAATTGCGGAATTTCTGCACACAGAGGACACCATTCTATATGCCGCTGCTTTCGATGCCAATGGAGGAGTTTTTGAACCATTGCTCCATGAGCAGGATGCCATCATCAGCGACGAGCTTAATCATGCCTCTATCATAGACGGCGTGCGATTGTGCAAGGCGCAACGTTTTCGGTATAAAAACAACAACATGGAGGATTTGGAGGTTCAGCTTCAAGCCGCTGGCAACGCGCGATTCAAATTGATCGTGACTGACGGCGTATTCTCCATGGATGGATATGTAGCACAATTGGATAAAATTTGCGATTTAGCACAACAGTACGGAGCCATGGTCATGGTGGACGAATGTCATGCGACAGGATTTATCGGTAAAACAGGACGCGGATCCATTGAATTGAGAAATGTCTTAGGCAGGGTAGATATCATTACCGGCACTCTGGGAAAAGCCTTGGGAGGAGCGATGGGAGGGTTCACTACCGGAAAAAAAGAAATCATCGAAATGCTCCGTCAAAGAAGTCGTCCTTACTTATTTTCCAACTCTTTAGCCCCATCTATTGTGGGCGCTTCTATTGCTGTTTTTGACTTGTTGTCTTCTACAACAACTTTGCGAGATAAATTAGAAAGCAACATTGCCCAATTTAAAAAAGGGATGAAGGAAGCAGGATTTGATTTCAAAGATGGCGAATCTGCCATAGTTCCGGTGATGTTGTACGATGCCAAACTCGCGCAAGATTTCGCCAATGCTCTATTGGAAGAAGGCATTTATGTCATTGGCTTCTTTTATCCTGTAGTGGCCAAAGGACAGGCCAGAATCAGGGTTCAACTCTCTGCCGCGCATGAGCCTGCGCATATTGATAAAGCCATTGTCGCCTTTACTAAAGTAGGAAAAAGATTCAAGGTCATTGCCTAACATGAAACCCTGCTTAATCATTGGACAAGGATTGGCAGGAAGCTTCATTGCGCTTGAACTTATCAAAAGAAATATTCCTTGTTTCGTAATTGATGCGGGTGATGAAAACAGCGCGTCTCGCAAAGCAGCGGGTTTGTGGAATCCCGTCTCTTTTAAGAGAATCACAGCCCATGATTCAGTTCACTACTACCTGAAGTCATTGCAAGAGCATTGGCAGCGTTGGACACCCATTTTGGGAGATGACTTCCTGCATCCATTACCACTTGTCAGAATCTTTCCAGATCAAACTTACGCCAATGATTGGGATGTCAAATCTGATTCTCCTAAAATGGCTCCCCTCTTGAACACACCCATACAAGAACAACCTCCCTGGAAAATGCCCTTTGGTGCGGGGATTGTTTCCCAAGCTGGATGGCTCGATGTCCCCCTTTATTTGAAAAAAGTCCAACTTTTACTTTCCCAAAAAAGTAGTTTTTTGAAAGCGCAATTTGTTTGGAACGATTTAGAAATGCACAATGAAGGCCTGCAATACAATGGTCAAGAATACAGCCAAGTCATCTTTTGCACGGGGCTTTTTGATGCCCATCCTTGGTTACAAACAATACCGTTGATTCCGAACAAAGGACACTTACTCGAAATAACAGCTCCCCATTTGACCCCACAAAATATTATACATTATGGGAACTTTTGTGTTCCGCTAGGATCAGAGAGATTTCGCATTGGTTCCTCCTATGAGTGGGAAAAAGCAGATGACAGTATTTCCACCGACATTGTCCAAGAGCTTTTCATGAATTTCGGGGAACATTGCGACACCCAAAATTCCTTGATCAGCACCTATGTTGGCCATCGTCCCACCGTTAAGGATCGCAACCCCATCATTGGAAGTTTACCTGAACATCCACGCATGGCTATTTTCAATGGACTTGGAACGAAAGGAGTGTTACAAGGCCCTTATTTAGCTAGTTTACTGGCTGATCATCTTTATCAACAACAACCTATTCCAAAAGCATTTTCCATTGACCGCTTTCTCAACAAAGACAGGTTAAATACCCCCTAATATCTCGAGACAGGCGCTGCCCCCGATGCCTTACTTTCGTTTTGTGCTCAAAAGGAGTTTAATCATATTTACTATATTCAGCAGTTTCTATTTCACTGCCTCCTATTTGCACGCCCAAACATTGGATGAAACCGATACACGGGCACTCATGGAAGCCAACTTCCTTTTTCAATTTGCCAATCACAATCAATGGCCGAGTGAAATGAAAAAGGGTCGTTTCACCATTTATGTCGTGAGCAATCAAAATGTCTTTGAACTTTTTCAAAACAAGTATGGTACCCAGACCATAGGCCTACAGCCCATTGACGTACAACTTATTCAAGACATCAACCAAATTTCCGGGATTCCCCATTTGATCTTCATTGATAAATCTAAAAAGAATGAATGTTCAATGGCGCAAAAGAAATTCAAAAATAAAAGCACCTTGATCGTCACCAATTTTGATGGTGCGCTCAAATCAGGGGCGCACATCAATTTCAAAAACATCAATGGCAGCATCCGGTATGAGGTGAATGAACTGGCCATGAACGATGAAAAAATTCAAGCAGGTGTAAAAATATTGCAATGGAAAATCAACGATTGAAATACCTATTTCTTGCGTTTGGTTGGTTCATCGGAATCATGACCATAATGGCCCAACATCCGATGACAGACCAAATCATTTTGCGGTATCAAGAACACCAAGATCCGAAAATAGCGCTCCAAGAGATGGCTCAAAGCGTTTCCAAAGAAGAAAAAAAACTGGCTTTTGTGATGTATACAGAAGGCTTCTTACTCAAAGAGTGTTACAAGAAAAATCCCGCAGAGGACATCAAAATAAGTTGGAGAGATCAATCCATCGAAAAATTGCAACAAGCATTACTCGCACAACCAGACGCCGCTACAAGAGACAATATTCAAAAAGCACAAAAATTTTTGTTGGGTACTTATTTCAATGATGCGTTAATTGCGGCAAGAAGTTTTCAATCATCCAATGAGGCATTACCGTATCAATTATTTGAAAAGTTTGAAAAGAAAATCCAACAATCTCAAACCGATCAACCGGTCAACGCATTGAAAAGTCAATTCTATAAAAAACTAGCCGAGCGCCATTACGAGCTGTGGCAACCCGCTGACACCATTTTGATTCATCCAAAAAGCTGTATTAATTTATATCAAAAAGTGTTACTTCAAGATCCAACGGATTGCGAAGCATTGCACAATCTCGCTGTACTTTATTACAACATTGGAGTGAACAAGATTAAAAATGTTCCAAGCCAAGCAGAAATGGACCAACTCATACAACTTCAGGAAGAGGCCATTGGATTGTTCCGGCAAGCCCTACCCTTCGCTGAATCTACATTTCAGGATTGTCCAAAAACACTCTCCCAATACAAAGCCTTGATGTACATTCAAAAAGCGCTCGGCAACGATGAAGCATTTGAAAGACTACAAACCGAAGTACAACAATTGTTTCCTAATGATTAAACAATGAAATGGAGACTCAACATACGAGGAAAGTTGTTTCTAGGATTTGGATCTTTGATGCTCATTTTGGGTGTCACGCTGCTCATCACTCAACAAACGTTGAAAAAAAGTGCCTCCACCAATGACCATCTGAATAATGTTCAACTCCCCTCTTTGATCATCTTGGAGCGCTACCATAAAGATCTTCAAGATGCGGCCTCTCTTGCCAAACAATGGGCTTTTGTGCAACAAAATGAAGATCATCCCGAAAGAAGAAAATTGGTAGTCCTCTGTGATTCTATTCTACCAAAAGATTTTCTCGAATTGCAAAATGCCTCACTTCAATGGTCCAAAGAACAACAAGACGAATTAGCCAAAATCGAGTCTGATCACGTTCAACTGATGGAGTACTTCGGACTTTTGAGAAATTGGCTCTGTTGCTTTGAACGATACCAAGATCCCTTTTTTAGTCTGCAATCTGAGGATTTATTTTTAGAGAAACAAGGCATTCCCGCCACAATGCAATCACTTTCGGGACATTGCAATTGGCTCTCCGATGCCTTTCAAATTCAAATGAATGAAGAACGAAATAACATGAATGCGGGCTTCCACTCTCTCCATTCCATTTTAGTCATCTTTCTGATCACCTTAATTTTTGCGGGATTGTTCATTGCCATTTTAACCGCACGATCGATTGTTCAACCCATTCAAAAATTAAAAGAGATTCTTCAATCTTTATCTTTAGGCATATATGACAACAAAGAAATGATCATTTCCAAAGATGAAATTGGAGAAATGAATCTGGCAGCAAAAAAATTAATTTTCAATTTTGAAAAAACCAAAAACTTCGCCCAAGCGATAGGATCAGGAAGAGGAGATGTAGATTTTGAGCCCCTTTCAGAGAAGGATGAAATGGGGAAAGCACTCCTGCAAATGAAAAAAGATTTGAGCTCCTATCGTCACGAAATGGAACAAAAGGTAGCCGAACAAACACAAGAAATTTTACACCAAAAAAATGCCGCCGACGCACAGCGGCAGCGAATTGAAGGATTGTACTCCGATCTAAAATCGAGTATTGCCTATGCTAAAAGATTGCAAGATTCCATACTACCCGATACAAAATGGATACAAGAAATTTGTCCTGAACATTTTGTTCTCTTTCTACCCAAAGATGTAGTTAGCGGTGATTTCTATTGGTTCCAGAAACAAGCAGGAAAAAAATTGTTCGCTGCAGCTGACTGCACTGGTCATGGTGTACCCGGAGCTTTCATGAGTTTAATTGCCCACAATGCACTGAACCATGTCACCAAGGTGTATACCAAACCCGCTCAAATTCTCAATCAGGTGAATCGCATTGCGGCCAAAGCTTTTAACCAAGACCGCGAAGATCAAATCCGAGATGGGATGGATATCTCATTGTGTTCCTTGGATGAAAACACCTTGAATTTAGAATTTAGCGGTGCGCAAAATAGTCTATGGATCATTAGAAATGGAGAGTGCATTGAATTGAAGGGAGACAAACAAAGTGTGGGAAAAATAAATCAAGATTCCATTCCATTTCAATCGCAACAATTCGCTTGTATGAAGGGGGATTTACTCTATCTATTCAGCGATGGATATGCAGACCAATTTGGAGGTGAGTTTGGAAAAAAACTCATGCGCAAAAACTTCAACGAAACGATTCTATCCGCGGCTGCACTCCCCATTGCCGAACAAAGAAAATTTCTTCAAAATTACCTCGACCAATGGAGAGGACCGTTGGAACAGGTAGATGACATTTTGGTAATAGGAATTCAAGTGTAAATCACTTCCATTGGGATGGAATCTCACAAATCGGAATCGGTACCATTTTATGACGATTGGCATTGTGCAAACGGACATAAATCTTCAATACCTCTTGCTGTCTTTCGGAAATATTCTCAAGAGGGGTATTATCCATTACCCATTGTCCACAGTGCCTTGATAAATGGCTTTCACAAAAATCCATGGCCCATTCTAGCTCTGGATAGGTAGCCCCCATTTGATCTTCATCACTTCTGTCATCCTCCCATAAACCATCCGTAGGAGGAGCCGATACAATCTCATCATGAATACCCAAAAAAGCCGCCAGTGCACGCACCTCCGTTTTCTTCAAATCTGCAATGGGTGAAATATCCACTCCACCATCTCCATACTTGGTATAAAATCCCACCCCAAAATCTTCGACTTTATTTCCAGTCCCTACTACCAGGGCCCTTCTGATTCCGGCCTGATAATACAATGTAAGCATGCGCAACCGAGAGCGCGTATTGGCCAAAGTCAAATGTTGTAAATGGGCATCCTCCGTCTTATTCCATGCACCCGTTAATCGATCAAAATCTACTGTTAAATCCACCTTCACTCCTTCCACATGCTCATATTGGGATTGCAACCACAGCACATGTCGATGAGCTCTGGACTCTTGATGAGAGGGTTGATGCAAAGGCAACTCAACACAGCAGGTGGGCCATCCAGTGAGCGCACACAAAGTGGAGGTCAATGCAGAATCAATTCCTCCGCTGATACCCACCACAAAACCTTTTTGCTGGGAATAACCAGCATATTCTTGAAGCCAGTGAACAATGTGATCAATGACTTTCTGGGGGTCTTTCATTAAAAAATAATTCCGATATTCAATTCAATCAGATTGGCCGCAATCTTTCGCGCAGATGTCTCAAAGGACATTTTGTCTGCAGCAATCGTCGGGACACCATTGGTTAATTTTGCCACCTCATCCTTGGGTTTGTAAATAGACATTAAGCCGCCATTATACGTAATTCCTGCCATGGCAAAGGTGCTTCCTGAAATAGGATATTCAACTCCTGCTGCAATGATCATGCTGCCTCTGAATGGATTCATTACTTTCTGAATCTCATTACCATCGTCTTTTACAGTGGGGTTGGCTGAAGATAGGTTAGAATACATACCATCATTAGAATTATCACTTAAAATCTTGGTTTCATCATCACCGAATCCCTTAAAGAGGTAACCAACACCTAAACCAAATTGTCCCCAAATGGTAATATCTCCGATGGGGGCTGTTCTCAACTTCAATGTCAACGGCACCTCCACATAACTCAACTTATGATTTCTTGTCAATTGGGTGATGTAGGTGGTATCAGCTACTTTATTTCCGTAAGTATAGCTGGCCATTCCTCCTAATTTATAAACATTGATTCCAGTTCCAATGGCATAGTTCTCTGCAAACATTTTATCGAAGATCAAGCCATAACCAAATTTCAAAGGTGCCTTCTCGATTGAAATATCACCATTTTCAGTTTTCATCCAAGAAACATTGGGAGAAGCTTTGATTCCAATTTTAAATGCACGTGTTTGGGCATGCACACTTCCAGAAACCACCGCTACGATCGTAATAATTAAAAGCGCTTTTTTCATATTCGTTGTATTTTTGAAAACTGTTTTGAATTATCAGCGAAGCTAACTCATGAATCTCAAAAATAAAATATTTTTTATCCTTTTTTGCTTGTCCCTGCTTTGGGAGTCATGCCAGTGCAATCAAGCGAAAGACAAACATTTTGATATTCCTGAGACAGAAAGCGCTGTGATTGTGAAATCTATTCGGTTAGACTCTATTGTTTTTCACAGTCCTTTCATCAATGCTCAACAGTACCAAGAAAATCTTATTCAAACATCACAAAATAGTATTTGCCCCTTGGTTGAGGACATTCTGAGAATGGGCCCGTGCGAGGATTCTTCCACTTTTCGACAATTACACCAATTCACCATTTTCAAAGACATCGCAGATTTGCAAGGAGCGGTGGAAGACAAATTCTCCACCATCCAGATTCAGGAATTCAATCATACACTTTCTGAGGCCTTCACCCGATTAAAGGTCATTCTTCCGCAAGAAGTCATCCCACAAATTGTATATACGAACAGTGGTCTGGCTGCCGCTTCCTATGCGCAAAATGAACAGCTATTCATCGGCCTGGATTCATACCTATACCCTCACCCCATTGTAAAAGAATTCCCAACTGATCGTTTCCCCCTTTACAAAAGGAAAAATATGCAAGCGCAATATTTGGTACCCAACGCTATTTTTAATTGGATGAGTTATCGATACACTGCATACGACAGCTTACCGCCCGAAAAAAACGACTTTCTCAGCTCCTTGATTTATTCCGGAAAATTAATGTATGCCACCGATCTTTTAATACCTGAATTGGCTGATTCACTCAAAATGATGTGGAGTGAAGACGAGATGCTTTGGGCAAAAGAACATGAATTTCAAATTTGGAAAGAAATTGCACGACAAGAGGTAATGTTTGGAACCAACAGAAACGAAATTCTGAAATGGTTCAATGAGGCACCGCACACTTTTGCGGGCAACATTCCCTCCGATAGTCCGGCTCAACTGGGCATTTGGATGGGTTGGCAAATTGTAAAAGCGTACATGAGCAAAAATGAGAACATCAGTTTAGCTGCCTTGTTTCAAGAAAGAAATCATCAAAAAATATTATCGGCTTATAAACCCCCATTACCATGAGTAAATCATCCGACATTCAAATAAAAATTGACTTAGATAACAACAAAGTAGCTGAGAAAATCACTTGGACAGCAAGTGACATGCCCGAACAAAAGGAAGCCAAAGCCATGATCATGGGATTTTGGGATAAACAAGAACGTAATACCTTACGCATAGATCTTTGGACGAAAGAGATGACGGTGGATGAAATGAAGTACTTTGTGCATCAAACATTATTGACATTATCCGATAGTTTCGAAAAAGCCACAGGGGATAACAAAATGGCCGCCACCATGAGAGATTTCTGTGATTACTACGCAGAGAAAATGAACTTTCAAGGTCCTCAATGACCCACCCTCTCCATCGTCCATTCTTCGGTTAATTCATCTTCAAATTGGGGTCGGCCCTCAATGCCAATCTTGAGGTGATTTCGACCAACATGATATTGAATGGTTTGAGGATAATCATGCCGAGGATTGACCGCCACAAAACCCGAATCTGAAGAAGATTGGATTTTAAAGAAAGTGGGTCGTAACGCTATGGCAGGGTGTGCCTTGTAGTACCATCCACTGTCCGTTGCCAAAATCGCCATCGTTTCTTTGAAAACTGTATCTCCGTCTTGCGTCGTCCACCCCAGCCCTTGCCAATGGTCATCCGAAATTTTTTGCCAACGTTCTGCCGTGATGATATTATTTTCCGTTTGGACCACCCATAGACCGCTCAACTTTTCAAATACAACATCCTGATGGCACCCCAACATGATCCAATATATACCTATCCCTACCAACCCGATTTTACCTTTCAACATAGTGCGACAAAAATAACCATCTTGACTCAGAGATAAAGGTTATTCCATCCTTTTGATTATATTCGCCTCTGAACGAAATTTACTTTTTGTAAAATATACATTAACTGAACAGTATGAACGCATCACAAAAAAAAGCATTTAGCGCATTGATTCTCGTTTTTTTCTTTTGGGGATTTGTAGCGGCGGGAAATGACATCCTTATTCCTGTATTCAAGAACGCATTGAATCTTTCCCAATTGCAGTCGCAGATGGTTTCCTTTGCCTTCTATGTGGCCTACACCGTCGGCTCATTGTTGTATATTTTCATCTCTAAATTCAGAAAGCAAGACATTATAGAAAGCATAGGTTATCGGAAAGGATTGGCTTTAGGGTTGGTGATCAGCGCGCTAGGTACTGGATTATTTTTCCCCGCAGCTCAGTATTACCAAAGTGCTAAAGAAACCCATGATGAAAAGTTGACAGATTATTATTTGCGCATGGGCATGATGTATCAGGGGCAATTGACATTGGATTATGCGGATGCTAATGAGCAGACCCGAGTGTCATTGGAAGAAGAATTTGACCATGCCAAAGGGGTTACATTCATCATCTTTATTACTGGCCTATTTATCGTTGGGATTGGTTTTTCTCTTCAACAAACCGTTGCCAATCCATTGGCCATTATTTTGGGAAATCCGAGTGAAGGTAGCCAACGACTCAGCTTGGCCGGAGGAATCAACAATATCGGAACTGTAATTGCCCCTTTAATAGTCTCAAGCGCTATTTTTGGCAAAATCACACTTGGCCAGAGGCCCGACATGGAACTTTCCTCCGTTCAATTTCCATATTTAATCCTAGGCTCCTTATTTTTAGTGGCCTCCATCTTCTTCTTATATAGCTCTATACCTGATAGTCCTGAAAACGAACAACCAACTGTAAGTGAATCAAACCAAAAAAATATACTAAAAAATCCAAGGCTTATCTTAAGCATGATAGCCATTTTTCTTTATGTAGGCGTTGAAGTTTCCACAGTTTCCAATCTACCAGAATTCGTAAAACAAAAATTATCAATCGATGAGAGTCAAATATTTCCATTTGTCATGTTATTTTGGGGAAGTATGATGATTGGCAGATTAACATCAGCAGGGTTAGTATTCGCAAAAAATGACATTCAAAAGAAAATTTTCAGATTGATCATTCCCTTTAGTGCTTTTTTTCTAATATATATTCCAGCGATCGCAATTTCTGGCGTGGATATTTTTCCCTTTTTGCCTTATTCCTCACTAATTCCTCTATTGATTTTTGCGGATATTGCAAGTAAAGGAAATCCAGCTCGCCAATTGTTAATTTACTCCCTACTCGGTATAGTTTCACTAATCACAGGAATCTATGGATCAGGTTGGATAAGTGCATATGCCTTTATCAGCGTCGGATTATTTTGCAGTACGCTATGGCCCTGCATTTATACCTTGGCCATTGCAGGATTGGGCAACAAAACCAATGAAGGCTCAGGTTATCTGATCATGATGATCATGGGCGGTGGATTCATCAGTGTATTACAAGGTGCGTTGTCATCTGACCACATCCTCGGTATTCAAGGCGGATATTGGGTAGGGGTGGCTTGTTTTGCTTACCTCGCGTTTTACGCATGGAAGGTGAGCAACAGCCTGAAGGCACAAGGCATTGCCTTAGATGGGATGTCTGCAGGAGGTCACTGACCGAAAAAAGCTTAAATTTTATCCTGCGTAGCGCTTTTCGCCTATTTTCGTGCGAATAAATTTTATACAATGAAAAAAGTACTTTCTCTATTCGGGATAGGATGGTTGTTGGGATCTACTGTTGTGGCTCAAAACATCCAATTCACTGAATACGATTTAAAAAATGGCTTGCATGTCATTTTACATGAAGACCACAGCACACCGATTGTGGCTGTCACTGTCCTGTATCACGTGGGTTCCAAGAATGAAGTTCCCGGAAGAACTGGAATGGCCCATTTCTTCGAACATTTATTGTTTGAAGGTTCGGACAATATTGGCAGAGGAGAATATGCCAAATACGTGGAGAACGCGGGCGGCGGTTTGAATGCTAATACTTCCCAAGACCGTACATTTTACTATGATTTATTGCCCAGTAATCAACTAGAATTGGGCCTATGGTTAGAAAGTGAAAGAATGATGCATGCCAAAGTGGAGAAGGAAGGGATTGAAACCCAAAGAGAGGTGGTAAAAGAGGAAAAAAGACAGCGTTATGATAATCAGCCCTATGGCAATCTTTTCCCTGAAACCCTGAAGCACGCCTATAAAAACCATCCATATGCTTGGGCCCCTATCGGTAGCTTAGAAGATTTGAACGCCGCCAAAGACCAAGACTTTGTTGACTTTTATCACACTTATTATGTCCCCAACAATGCAGTTTTGAGCATAGCCGGTGACTTCAAACCTGAAGAAGCTAAAAAGTTGATTGAACAATATTTCGGTGAAATTCAAAAAGGCAAAGACATCAAGCGTCCCACCATCATTGAACCCACCAACACCGGAGAAGTGAAGGATGTCATCAAAGTAAAAGACCAATTACCCTTGATGGTGCAAGCCTACCATATCCCTGCGCAAGGCACCAAAGAATTTTACGCTATCGACATGTTGAATACCCTATTGAGTAATGGCGAAAGTTCACGTTTGAATAAAACCGTAGTAAATGAGAAAGAACTTGCTTTATTCTGTGGTGCCTTTACCTTCAACCTAGAAGATCCAGGATTGACCCTCAGCTATTCAGTTGCCAATATGGGAGTGGACATCAAAGAGCTAGAAGCAGCTGTGAACGCAGAATTTGATCGATTGAAAAACGAACCCATTTCCGACAATGAATTTCAAAAATTGCGAAACCAGATTGAGAGTGATTTCATCACCCGAAATTCTAGCATGGCCGGAATTGCAGAAAGTCTTGCCAACTATCACACTTACTTCGGAGATACCAATTTGATCAATACAGAGATCAATCGATATATGGCCGTGACGAAGGAAGAAATGATGGCCGCTGCTAAAAAATATTACATACCAGAAAACAGAGTAACCCTCTATTTCGAACATGATCCTAGTCTATTGAAACAATAAAACTTGAACACAATGAAAAAATATATCATTCCCATCTTGTTGTTGTGTTTGAGCACAACGCTAATTTGGTCACAAAAAGTAGATCGATCCAAAGCACCGAAAGCAGGTCCTGCACCCAAAATTCAAATTGGCTCTTACCAATTATTTACCTTGGAAAATGGTTTGAAAGTCATCGTAGTAGAAAATCATAAATTACCCACTGTATCTTATTCACTTCAATTAGAAATTGATCCCATCAAAGAAGGAGAGAAAGCGGGATCAGTATCCGCAGCCGGTGAATTAATGACAGCAGGCACTACCACACGCAGTAAAGATGAAATCAGCAATGCCGTAGATTTCATTGGAGCGCAGCTATCCTCTGGATCGGAAGGTATCTATGCGTCCAGCTTAACTAAACATAGCGAAACTATCTTAGAGTTGATGTCAGACGTTTTGCTCCACCCCTCTTATCCTGAAGCTGAAATTGAAAAATCCAGAAAGAAAATTTTATCCGGATTGGTATCTGAAAAAACAGATCCCAATTCCATCTCTTCTAAAATCGGAAACTTGGTGAAATACGGAAAAAATCATCCTTATGGAGAAATGATGACAGAAGAGACGGTGAATAATTACAAGCGAGATGATTTGGTGAATTATTACAACACCTATTTCAAACCCAATGTCAGCTATTTGATCATCGTCGGAGATATCACCGTAGATAAGGCTAAAGCCCAAGCACAAAAGTATTTTGGTAGCTGGGCGCAAGGTGCAGTTCCGAAAATGAAATTTCGTGCACCCAAAGCTCCGGCTGGAAATGAGGTGGTGTTTGTTCCCGTTCCGGGTGCAGTGCAGTCCGTGATTGATATCACTTACGCGATTGATTTGGTTCCTGCTACCAATGAGGCCCTGCATGCCAGTGTCCTCAATAACATTCTGGGAGGAAGTGGATTTCAAACTCGTTTGATGCAAAACCTAAGAGAGGACAAAGCCTACACTTATGGAGCTTATTCAGAAATCACTCCCGATGATTACATTGGCTATTTCTCAGCAGGAGCCAGTGTTCGCAATGAAGTAACTGATAGCTCCGTCACAGAATTGCTTTACGAAATGCGCAAGTTGACTACAGAAAAAGTGGATGACGCTACTTTACAGATTGTCAAAAATATCATGACAGGACAATTTGCTCGCTCTTTGGAACGTCCACAAACCGTGGCGCGTTTTGCCAAAAACATCGAGAAATATGCATTGCCCAAAAATTTCTACGAAACCTATTTAGAGCGATTGAACGCAGTAACCGCAGACGATATTTTAAAAATTGCTCAGCGTCTATTGCTTCCCCAAAATGCCTACATCACCATCGTGGGTAATAAAGAAACACTAGAGAAAGTCATTTCATTTGATGCGGATAAGAAACCCATGGTGTACAATCCAGACGGAACCGTTTTTGTGGACATGAAACCAATTCCTGAAGGAGTAACCGCTACCACTGTATTGAATAACTATATCAAAGCATGCGGCGGTGAAGAAAAACTCGGTAAAATTAAAACCATGACACAAAAAGGGATGATTGACGCCGGAATGGCTCAGTTAGATATGCAAGTAGATATGGCTTCAGGAAAATCATTAAAAATGACCCTTTCTATGAATGGCGCCCCCTTCATGACTCAGTTATTCTATGATAACAAATTAACCATTTCGCAAATGGGGCAAAAAATGGAAGGGGATGAGCAGGACATTCTACAAGCTAAAATTCAATGTGATCCATTGGCTGAATTGCACTTTGATCAATTTGGATTGAAAGCCAGCTTGAAAGGCATTGAAAAAATCAACGGTGCTGATGCCTACAATATGGAAGTAATTTATCCCAATGGTGATATTACCACTGATTATTATGATGTGTCCAATGGACTTAAAATCAAATCCATTTCAGTGAAGAAAGATGGCGAAAAATCTGTCACTTCAGAAACCAACTATGTGGAATACATGGACGTTGAAGGGATGAAATTCGCGAAGAAAATCAAGCAAAGTGGCGGAGGTCAGGATGCCACAATCATCACCAACAGCATTGAAATCAATCCGAAATTCAAGAAAAATCATTTCGAATAAGTCATTCAAATCAGATTGTCAATAAAACAAAAGGGTCAACTCAACGTTGACCTTTTTGTTTTGTACATTTCCCTCAAATAGCAATTACAATGGAGTGGGTAGTCAATATTCAAGAAGGTTTTATATACCATGATAAAGTGGCATTGATAGAAAACTTAAATTTTCAAATCAAGCCAGGAGAATTTGCCTATTTGATTGGGAAAAGTGGCAGTGGAAAAAGCAGTTTCTTAAAAACGCTCTACGCCGATCATCCCATTACCGCCACCCGTGCAGAGAGCTGTGGATACGATTTAAAAACCATCAAACGCAAAGACATTCCATTTTTAAGACGCAAAACAGGCGTCATATTTCAAGAATTCGAATTGTTATTTGATAGAACTGTTAGTCAAAATTTAGAATTTGTATTGTTGGCAACGGGCTGGAAAGATCAGAATGCCATTCTGAGCAGAATTGAATCTTCATTAGACAGTGTCGGACTGGCCAATAAAGGTAACAGCATGCCGCATCAGCTGAGTGGAGGCGAGCGCCAGAGATTGGCCATTGCCAGAGCCTTGCTGAACACACCCTATTTGATCATTGCCGATGAACCCACAGGGAATTTAGATCCGCAGTTGAGTTTAGAAATTACGCAGCTACTCTATAATATTTCACAATCCGGAACTGCGGTCATCATGGCATCCCATGATTATATTGCCATGCAACATTTTAATGGTAAGGTATGGGTATGTAAAGAAGGAGCGATTCAGCTGGCCGAAAGCAAATGAAATTCAGCATTATCATAGCCACCTATGCACCAGGAGCGCAATTAAGCCGAGCTATATCTTCGATACTATCCCAAACATTTCAAGATTTTGAAATTATAATACAAGACAACCTCAGTACAGATCCAGAGACACTGTCCGTTTTTGAAAAATTCGCCGAAAAAATTTCCCTTAAGAGTACATCCGACTCAGGAATCTATGATGCCTTCAATCAAGCATTGAAGAGATGCTCAGGGGATTGGATTCTTTTTTTAGGAGCTGACGATACCCTAGCGGATGACACAGTCTTGGAAAAAATTTGTGAATTTACCGACCCTCAATTTGACCTGATTCTAGGGAGTATTCAAAACTTACATGTACAAAGCAAATGGGTTCCTCATCGTTTCGTTTCGAAAATGTCCTTCCACATGCTTTGGAAAAATACCATCCATCAACAAGGTTGTTTTTACAAGAGAACATGGTTGCAAAAAATAGAATTCTCTGAGCAATGCAAAATTCTCGGCGACTACGAGGTGCATTTAAAAGCCCTGCTAGGACATGCAAAAGTGCTACATACCACATTGATCATTTCCCATTGTGACGCACGCGGGATTTCCAAAAAATTCACGAAAGAGCTATACGATGAAGAGTTATGCATGAAAAAAAGAATACTCCCCCTTGGACTCTATTGGATGAATATCCCATGGATTTCTTTTAAAAAGTGGCTAAAAACCCATTAATCCTTCAGTTTCTTTATCCATTCGCGCAAGGGCAGCGCTTCATTTTGCCAATTGCAATGTGCTAAGAGCCGTTGAGTGTTTTGTTTCCAATGATCATATTCACTACTAGAGAGAGCATTGGAGATCGACTCAGCCAACCTTTGCGGATACCAAGAATCAATGCAGGTACCCAATTGAAAATGCTGAATGAGCTTCTCAATCTCCGGAAGTGGACTGGCTAAAACAGGAATCCCAGCCAATGCGTAGTCAAAAATTTTATTCGGAAGTGAAAACTCATAATTTTTATGGAGCGGCTTATCTAAACTCAAACCTAAATCACAACAAGCCGTTAGCTGCAATAATGCTGCATAGGGCAATCGCTCGATGAAAGTCACCTTTTGAGGATTGGCCTTGGCTTTTAAAATAGGCATGGCTCTGCCATCTCCCGCAATGATCAAATGCACATCTTCTAAGAAGTTCATTGCATCCACAACTTCTTCAGCACCTCTGTCTGGATCGATATATGCACCTTGGAGAATGATCCACTTCTGCTCTTGAGGCATCGGCCAATCCGATCGTCTCTTAGCAAAATTCATCTCTTTCACATCGGGTACATTCCGAATCACTAACATTTCTACTTGATAAAGTGCTTTGTATGCCTTGGCGATTGACTCATTTACCGTTATTGCCATTTTCACCCTACGCAACAAAAAAGATTCTATAATTTTCCAAAATCGCTTCACTATCGGTCTACCCGTTAGTCCTTCTGCTTCCGTAAACCATTCGTGGCTATCATAAATCAGCGTCTTACCTTTCCATCTTGACCACCAATAAGCAGGAAGTAAAGTATCCAAATCATTCGACCAAATCACATCGGTAGTAATAAAAGACAACCTGAAAAAAAGGCGAACATTCAGCCAAGCATAAAAGAAAAATCCTCGTTGAGCCCAAAGCGACAGTCTGGTTACTTTGTATTCACGAGCAACAGGCAATGAATCAGGACGAAGAACACCGATTACCTCCACTTCCCATCCTTCCTCTAACCATATTTTACAGGTCTTTTCTACCCTTTTATCCAAAGTGACATCATTGGAAACCAAAACTGTCACCTTCTTCTTCATGCCATATTTTCCTTGATATCTTTAAATACCTTTTTGGTATATAAAGGAAAATCTGCTTGCATCAACCATCCAAAATACCCTGGCTCACTTTTGAAAATCTCCTCCACTAATTTCCCCTTGTGCTTTCCGAAATTAAAAACAGGACTTCCCCCTTCGTTGAGCACCACCTGTCCCATCAAATCCACCTTCTTTTTTCTTTCACTGATATGGTGTAAAACCTCCATTTCGTTACTGATCACTACCTGTTCTTCCTTTCCGAGCTTCAATTCTTGCCCTTGATACTTAAGGATCATCGCGTTGAGTACCTCGGCAGTAGCAATAACATCGGGCATCGCCTCATGGGCATCTACCAGTTCCTTCTGACAATATAGTTGGTATGCCGCGGATAAATTTCTTGGCTCTAACAGATGAAAAAGGACCTGCACATCCACCAAATTTCTGCCCTCTACATCGAAATCAATGCCCGCTCTTAAGAACTCCTCCGCCAATAAAGGCAGGTCAAACTTGTTGGAATTAAAACCCGCCAAATCACAATCGAAGAGAAACTGATAAATCTTGGGCGCGATGTCTCTGAAAAGCGGCGCACTTCGCACATCCTCCGGATAAATACCATGAATAAGAGAAGACTCCAATGGAATAGGAATTTCAGGATTCACCACCAACCTTTCCTGACCTTCTGCAGGCATCTTATGCACCTGACCATTGGGCATCACTTTTAAAATTGCGATTTCAACGATACGATCTCTTCCGACATCAACACCCGTCGTCTCGAGGTCAAAAAAAGCCAACGGCCTTTTTAATTTAAATTGAAACATATCATTGTATTAAATTGAAAAATTAACCCCCAAATTTGGGGGTTATTAGAAATCATCCTTCCGCTGAAAGCTGAACATATTGATACTTTTCGTACTCTTCTTTATTCTGCCTTGCATCATTCTCAAACTCCTTACCGTTGACCTCTGACTTTACATTTCTGAAGCGATAATGAACCCCTTCCTGATAACCCAACTTACCCAATTGCTTCGCAATGGTCTCTAAGGCCTCTTGAGCTCGTAGTCGGGACAACTCTTCATTAGACTGTTTGTTAAATCTCGGAACTTTGGAAGCACTTGCATATACATCTATGTCGGTTATTCCACGTTTATCCATGATCTCTATCAATTCCTCCATGAATAAATCAGTATCCTCCATTTTCACTTTGAAAATACCGTAGGTGAAATAGAATCTCGTTGGCGCGATTTTCTTGTTTGGACCCTCCGGCTTCACTACCGCCGGCTTCACATTTTTCACTTTGACATTCTCCTTTCTTTCTTGCGCAGTTTCAGCTGGATCAATCACACTTTTTTTAGGAATTACCACCGTTTGTTCTCCCTTCTTCTTGTCTTTTTTATCCTTTCGATCATTGCTCGCTAACACTTCCTCAGGACGCTTGCTAACCGGTAAAATATAAAACTCCCTTTCAATGGTCATGATCGATTCATCACACACAGCATCCGCAGAAAATTGATACAATACCGTTTCACCTAACATCAATTTG
>CANHWU010000033.1 GCA_947464415.1 Flavobacteriales bacterium | reverse complement strand
TGTAAAAATTCCACTCTACTGAAACCCCAGACGTTTTGCAATTCGCTTTCTTTGAGTAGGTTCAGCTGGTCATGATAAGTCTGAACCTTTGCGATTGGAGTGCCAATTTTCTCCAGCTCTTCCCAATAACCTATCTTCTTGAGGCCTTCCACACCATTGGGCATTACCAAAAAACCAAAACCAAGATTTCCACTTAAATAATCTTTATCATAAATATCAACATGGTACCCCCTTTTCTGCATTTCAAGCGTGGTAAGAATCCCTGAAACACCTCCTCCTATGATTGCAATTTTTTTCTTTGTATCCATCCTTCAGACTTACGCAATATAGCGATAGAAAGTTACAAGAAATTGCTTATTTTCATTCATCCTATCTTATTTTCGCAACCAAATAAAAAATTATGGGCGTATTAGTCGGCAAAAATTCCAAGGTAATTGTTCAAGGTTTCACCGGAAGTGAAGGAACTTTCCATGCTACTCAAATGATTGAATTTGGTACCAATGTGGTGGGTGGAGTAACGCCTGGCAAAGGCGGTTCTATCCATTTAGATCGTCCAGTTTTTAACACAGTCAAAGAGGCCGTTGAAAAAGCAGGCGCCGATGTTTCCATCATATTTGTTCCGCCTGCATTTGCAGCCGATGCGATCATGGAGGCCGCGGAAGCGGGAATCAAAGTGATCGTGACCATTACTGAAGGAATTCCAGTAGCGGATATGGTAAAGGCCAAGACCTTTGCGGTAGATAGAGGAGCCAGACTCATTGGACCCAATTGTCCAGGTGTGATTACCGCGGGTGAGGCCAAAGTGGGTATCATGCCTGGTTTTGTTTTCAAACCCGGAAGTGTCGGCATTGTCTCGAAATCAGGAACTTTAACCTACGAGGCCGCGGACCAGGTAGCCAAAGCCGGTTTGGGAGTAACTACTGCCATCGGCATTGGAGGAGATCCTATCATAGGAACCACAACATTGGAGGCGGTTCAATTGCTCATGAATGATCCTGA
This sequence comes from Flavobacteriales bacterium, assembly GCA_947464415.1. Lineage (GTDB taxonomy): Bacteria > Bacteroidota > Bacteroidia > Flavobacteriales_D > Sanyastnellaceae > CAMCTV01. The sequence goes on along the minus strand of CANHWU010000033.1, from coordinate 19,246 downwards.
CACCAAAGGCATCATCATGATTGGTGAAATCGGTGGAGAATTAGAGCCAAAGGCGGCGATGTGGATCAAAGAAAACGGAACCAAACCAGTGGTAGGGTTTATTGCGGGTGAAACGGCTCCTAAAGGACGTACCATGGGCCATGCGGGTGCCATTGTATCAGGTGAACATGAATCTGCCTCTGCCAAGAAGAAGATCATGCGAGAGTGTGGAATTACCGTAGTAGATTCTCCCGCTCACATTGGTCAGGCGATGGCGGAGCTGCTCAAATAACAGCTCTTATAGTTTTACTAAATCTTCTTCATCGATTGGAGATCGGAAGACCACTTGTCCGTCGAATACATCCATGACAACGGTTTCATCCTTTTTTACTTTTCCTGCTAATAAGGACTTAGACAAAGCATTGAGTATTTCTTTTTGAATGAGTCTTTTTATAGGGCGAGCGCCCATCGCGGGATCGTAACCTCTTTCGATGATAAATTGAAGCGCGTCTTGCGATAGCTGCAAATGAATATTCTGTGAGTTGAGTCTCTCTGCTAAATCTCTTAGTTGAATTGAAATGATACCTTTGAGATGATTTTTACTCAAAGGAGTGAACATGATGATTTCATCTACTCGATTATAAAATTCAGGTCGTAAGGTTTGTCTCAACAGTTGGAGTACCTCCTCCTTCGTTTGCTCAAAAATGACCTCCTCTTTTCCCTTCGGAACGTGTTCAAAGCGCTCTTGAATAATCGCAGCACCGAGATTGCTGGTCATGATAATGATGGTGTTTTTGAAGTTAACCACACGACCTTTGTTATCTGTTAATCTCCCATCATCTAACACTTGAAGAAGCGTATTGAACACATCGGGATGCGCCTTTTCAATTTCATCCAGCAATACCACGGAATAAGGTTTTCTTCTTACCGCCTCTGTCAATTGTCCACCTTCCTCATAACCGACATAACCAGGAGGGGCTCCTACCAATCTACTAACACTATGTTTCTCCTGATATTCGCTCATGTCTATCCGCGTCATGGCGTTTTCGTCATTGAATAGCAAAGAGGAAAGTGCCTTGGCCACCTCTGTTTTTCCTACACCTGTGGTCCCCAAAAATATGAATGAGCCAATAGGCTTTCTTTCGTCAGAGAGTCCTGCACGACTTCTTCTAACCGCATCGCTGATAGCGACAATGGCTTCTTCCTGGCCAATCACTCTTTTTCTCAACTCATCTTCCATACGGAGGAGTTTTTCCCTTTCACTCTCTAACATCCTCTGAACAGGAATTCCCGTCCATTTGGCCACCACCGCGGCGATCTCCTCAGGATCTACCTCCTCCTTGACCATCTTCCCATGGGATTGAAGCGAACCTAACTTCTCTTTACCCCACTGGATGGATTGTTCGGTTTCCTTTATTTTTCCATATCGAATTTCTGCCACTAATCCATAATTGCCCTCTCTTTCGGCCTGTTCTGCTTGTATTTTTAAATTCTCTAAGTTGGCTTTGGCTTGTTGTATTTCCTCGACAACATCCTTTTCTGACTTCCATTTGGAGTGTAAATCAGATTTTTGGTCAACTAACTCAGCCAATTCCCTTTCAATTTGTGCCAACCTTGTCTCATTGTTCTCTCTTTTAATGGCAGCACGCTCAATTTCGAGCTGTAAAATTTCTCGCTCAATTTGATCTAATTCTACCGGTTTAGAGTTCATTTCCATCCTTATCATGGAGGCGGCTTCGTCAATTAAATCGATGGCTTTGTCAGGAAGAAAGCGGTCTGTAATATAACGCTGGGAGAGCTCAACTGCCGCTATGATAGCATCGTCTTTGATTTGAACTTTATGGTGGTTTTCATATTTTTCTTTGAGGCCTCTCAAAATAGCAATGGCATTGTCTCTATCGGGTTCTTCCACCAGTACTTTTTGAAAACGGCGCTCTAGTGCTTTGTCTTTTTCAAAGTATTTTTGATATTCGTTTAAGGTGGTAGCACCAATGCTGCGCAATTCACCTCTTGCCAAGGCAGGCTTCAATATATTGGCCGCATCCATGGCGCCTTCTCCGCCTCCCGCTCCTACTAGAGTATGAATTTCGTCGATGAATAAAATAATGGAACCGTCGCTTTCTTGAACTTCTTTTACCACAGCCTTTAGTCTCTCCTCAAATTCACCTTTATATTTTGCCCCCGCCACAAGTGCCCCCATATCTAAGCTGAAAATGGTTTTATCCAACAAGTTTTCAGGTACATCCCCATTGATGATTCGGTGAGCAATGCCTTCGGCAATGGCGGTTTTTCCAACACCGGGTTCTCCGATGAGCAGGGGGTTGTTTTTGGTTCTTCTCGAGAGAATTTGTACTACTCTTCTTATTTCCTCGTCTCTTCCAATCACAGGGTCGAGCTTACCTTCTCTGGCGAGAGCATTGAGGTTCTTCGCATATTTGGTTAGACTTTGATAACTTTCTTCCGCAGTGGATGAAGTTACTTTGCTACCTTTCCTCATTTCTTGAATAGCTTGTTGCAGTTGATCTTGGGTGAGTCCCGCGTCTTTTAGTATTTGTGAGGTGGTATCTTTGCTTTCCATTAACCCTAGTAAGAGATGTTCAATGGTTACATATTGATCACCCATCTTTTGCGCTTTACTCAGAGATGTGAGTAATGTCTTGGAGGCAACCGAAGAAAATTGAAGCTGCCCTCCTTCCACTTTTGGTAAATGCTGAATAAGCTTATTCAATGAATGTTCAATATTTTCAAATGACACATTGCATTTGTGGAATAAATGAGGGATAATATTTTTGTCTACATCCAACAGGGCTCTCAGCAGGTGAGAGTTTTCAATTTGAGCATGGGAGCGAGATAGGGCGATTTGTTGTGCACTTTGGATAGCTTCCTGTGCTTTTAGGGTGAATTGATTCAAGTCCATCTTTTTTTTTTCGAGTTTCATACAATTCAGATTCCATCTTTTATTGCATGATAAAATGACATAATCATTGGTTTCAGCAGGAAAAAAAGTCAGTTGTAATCCAGTTTATGGGTCATATTTGCAGTGCGTGGACAACAAGTTTTTCATATTGGGTTTCATGGCTGCGGGTAAAACCTCCCTGGCTCTTGAACTGTCTCAACAGTTTTCGTTGCCTTTTTACGATTCCGATGCGATGATAGAACAGTTCACAGGAATGAGTGTGGTGGATATCTTTAATACTTGGGGGGAGAAATATTTTAGAAGAATGGAACGGGATGTGATCCATCAACTGATGGCGAGCAAAGGTGATATGATCGTCTCGTTAGGAGGTGGAAGTGTTTGTCAGGCGGATATTATGGATTGGCTAAATAGGGTAGGGTATACTGTTTGGTTGGATACGGATTGGAGTACCATTGTATCCAGGTTGTTGGGATGTCATACTGGTAGACCTCTATCCGATGACCAGACGGCAGAGAATTTAAAAGCCCTGTTTGACCAAAGAGTTAGCTATTATGAAAAAGCACAATTCCGAATGGGTAGTTCAGAGGAAGTCCAAAATTTGTTGAGGGAGAAGCTGGCTCTTAATTTAAAATGAAGGGCACTTCCATTTGGAAGTCAGGGACACGCGCAATGAACAAATGTTGGTTATCCAATTGCCTCATGGTAAAGTATCCGCTCATTTTACCTCTTGGGCTCTTCAAATCACATGCAGAACTGTAGGTGAAGGTTTGTTGTGGGAAAATCACCGGTTGTTCCCCCACGACACCAGCGCCTTCAATTTCTCTGCAGTATCCGGATGAGTCAAAAACATCCCAAAAGCGACGCATCAATTGGACAGGGAATTCATTTTCATTCACGATGGTGATTTCATAGGAGAATACATAACTATCCAACAAAGGGCTGCTAATACGGGGAACATATTTCGTATGAACACTGATGGTAACGCCCGCTGTGGTAAGTGTAATCATGGAAGCGAAGATAATCGATTCCCATGTAACAATGTTCATAACTTCGAAAAAAAACCGAATCAATTAAAAGCGCTTAGCTCCTTCCGAGCGATATCTTGTGCCTCCAAAACATTCGCAATGAAAAAACAAATTCTGTTTCTTATCTCCATCTCCATTGGCCTAGCGTCTTGTCAAAATGCCCCACAGACATCGTCTGTTCATGAGGTCAAACCTTGTGTGGACTCCGATTCTGGATTTGTGTATGAAGCGGACCGCTTCGCCGATATTCGCATCTTAAAGTATCGCATTCCTTGTTTTGATCGTCTTACTGCTAAGCAGAGAATCTATGTGTACTATTTGACGGAAGCCGGTTTGGCCGGAAGAGATATTATGTATGCCCAAAATGGTCAATACAATTTGGGAATCAGAAACTTGCTTGAGTCCATCTATACCGCTTACAATGGTGATAAAACAACGGAGGATTGGAAAAATTTTGAAATATACCTCAAGCAAATCTGGATGAGCAATGGTATTCATCACCATTACAGCAATTTAAAACATCAACCCAAATTCAGCGCCACATATTTTGAAACCCTCCTTGCCGCATCTGGCGTTGCTTGTGATGCTCAATTCAAAAAAGTAATATTTGATGCAAAAGTGGCTCCTCGAAAAGTAGAGAAAGATGCGGCCAAAGGGTTGGTAGAAAATTCTGCCGTTAATTTTTATGGACCTGGGGTTTCCACCAAAGAAGCACAGGCATTCTATGCTGCCAAAATCAATCCTGAAGATCGCACTCCTTTATCCTATGGAATCAATGCAGACTTGGTTAAAGTAGACGGTCAGTTACAAGAGGAAGTATATAAAATTGGTGGTAAATATGGTACCGCTTTGGAAAAAGTAGTGTACTATTTGAATCAAGCCATCCCCTTTGCAGAGAATGACAAGCAAGCCGTGGCTTTGAGAAAACTGGTAGAGTTTTATACCTCAGGGGATCTCAAGGCATGGGATGATTTCAATATTCAATGGGCCAGAGCTACGGAAGGTGACATTGATTTCATTCACGGATTTGTAGAGGTGTACAACGATCCTTTAGGAAACAGAGGCTCATTTGAAGCCATTGTAGAAATCAATGATTTCGAAGCGAGTGACCGTATGAAAGTGATGATGCAGAATGCACAATGGTTTGAGGACAATAGCCCTACGATGGCCGAGCACAAAAAGAAAGAAGTAAAAGGAATCACCTACAAAGTGGTAAACGTTGCGGGAGAGGCAGGTGACGCCAATCCATCCACCCCTATTGGTGTGAACTTGCCCAATGCTCAGTGGATCCGCACCATGCATGGATCGAAGAGTGTAAGTTTAGGCAATATTGAAGATGCGAATAATAAAGCAGCGGGCGCTGGTATTTTGCAGGAGTTTGCCCATGATCAAGAAGAAATCGACAGAGCCGTGCAATATGGTGAAATTGCAGGGAAACTGCACACGGCTATGCACGAAGTCATTGGACATGCCAGTGGACAGTTGGAAAACGGTGTGGCCCCCTCTTCTCAAACACTCAAAGAATTTGCCTCTACCATAGAAGAAGGAAGAGCCGATTTAGTGGCGCTTTATTTTGTGATGGATCAAAAGTTGGTGGATTTGGGTCTCATGCCTAGCTTGGAAGTAGGAAAGGCGGAATATGATGGCTATTTTAGAAATGGTATGATGGTGCAATTGCGCAGATTAAAAATGGGCGAAGAAATTGAAGAAGCCCACATGAGAAATCGCGCTTGGATTTGTCATTGGATTTTTGAAAAGGGAAAAGCAGACAACGTGGTGGAAGAAGTGAAGAGAGATGGAAAGACCTATTATGATATCAAGGATTATAACAAATGTAGAGCACTTGTGGGAGAACTATTGAAAGAAGTTCAACGCATTACGTCCCGGGGAGATTACGCCGCTGCTAAGTCATTGGCAGACGGATATGGAAAGAAGGTGGATGCAAAAATCCACAGAGAAGTTTTGGAGCGTTCTGACAAGTTAAATATTCCTGCCTACAATGGATTCATGAATCCTGTATTGGTGCCTGAGAAAAATGAAAAGGGTGAGATAGTGGATATCAAGGTAACCTACATGAATAGCTTCAGTGAGCAAATGCTGATGTATAGCAAGAATTATGGTTTTTTAAATAACTAAATCCTCCGAAGGAGGGTGATTTTTATTGGGTATTACTATTGGTCTTAATCAAGTGGTCCATACCGGCCTTTGGATTTGCTACCTTTGCAAAAAAAAGTAAATGGCATTAATTGAAGAGTGGAATGTTTCTGGGAATTGGTTGTTTCGATGGAGAAGTTATTTTCCATTGGCGTTATATGTGTTAGCCGCCATCGTCATTGGTTTTGAATGGGATGAGCATTTCCCTCTGTTTGATTTAACTTTTGCCTGGCTATGCCTATTAGTATCAATTTTGGGTTTGGTGATCAGAGCCATTACCATTGGATATGCACCGCGCGGTACTTCCGGAAGAAACACAAAGGCGGGTCAAGTGGCGGAAGTCCTAAATTCTACCGGTATTTATAGTGTGGTGAGGCATCCATTGTATTTGGGTAATTTCTTCATGTGGTTGGGTATTATATTATATGTGGGAAACTGGTGGTTTACGATCATCTGTTGTCTGCTGTATTGGGTGTACTATGAGCGTATCATGTTTGCCGAAGAGTTTTTTTTAAGAGGAAAATTTGGCAATGATTATTTGGAATGGTCCAATAAAACTCCCGCATTTTGGCCAAAGTGGATGCAGTGGAAGTCACCTCATTGGGGATTTTCACTAAGAACGGTATTGAAAAGAGAGTACAATGGTTTTTTTGCCATTTTCTTGAGTTTTGCAATTTTGGATGTTTTTAAAAACTATATCCATTATGGGTTTATCACATGGAGTTCATTGATCACTCCCTTCTGGCTATACGGTTTGTTTTTTGCCTTGGTTGTTTTTTTGATATTGAGATCGTTGAAAAAATATACCCGAATTTTACATGTGGAGGGGAGATAAGTTTTGTTCAACCACACCAGGTATTAAAATTGCAGAAAATTATAGTATGGAATCGGTAGTAATCAGTGACAAGAAAGAAAAGCTCATTCGCCATTCTTTGTATAGCCAGATTTCCACTCTTAGAGATGTTCAGATTTTCATGGAAAGTCATGTCTTTGCGGTTTGGGATTTCATGTCATTATTGAAAAATCTGCAAACATCTCTTACCTGCACGCGCACTCCATGGATGCCGGTGGGAACGCCAGCCACTCGTTTTTTTATCAATGAAATTGTATTGGGAGAGGAGAGTGATGTGGACCCAGAAGGGAATTATACGAGTCATTTCGAGTTGTATTTAAAGGCAATGGAGGAGTGCGGAGCATCTACTGCCTGTATCCATGCCTTTATAAAATTGTTGGGTGAGGGTTGTTCAGTCAAGGATGCGCTAAAGATATGCCACGCGCCTGCTGAAGCCGCAAAGTTTGTGAATTGTACATTTGACTTGTTAGAGAATAAATCAGTGCATGAAATAGCGGCATTGTTTGCTTATGGTCGCGAGGATTTGATACCCGGAATGTTCATTTCAATGGTAGATATCTTGCATGCACAGCATCAGAATTTAAGCTGTTTGATTTATTACTTGAAAAGGCACATCGAATTGGATGGAGATCATCACGGGAGATTGTCTGCACAAATGACTCAGGAATTAGTGGGTAATGATCCCGTGAAAGGGCAGGAAGTAATCGAAATAATCGACTTAGGATATCAACAAAGAATCGATTTCTGGGATGGAATAGTGTCCCGAATCTATGCTGAAAAGCATAATTGATGTACATTTGCTGTTGATATTAAATTTTTATCCTTGGAGACACTTGCTTACACAGCCATCGCCGTTTACGGAGTATGCTTATTGTTCATTTTTTTCTACAGTCTGGTGCAATTGAACCTGGCTATCCAGTTTACCCGTAGCTACAAAAGGAATTTAAAGAAGCCCTCAATGAATGACGAGGATTGGCCTTTGGTGACTATCCAATTGCCGGTGTACAATGAGCTTTATGTAATAGAGCGTCTCATTGATGCAGTATGTGCTTTTGATTACCCCAAAGAAAAGTTAGAGATTCAATTGCTGGATGATAGTACCGATGAAAGTTTGGAGGTGGCACGTAAAAAAGTGGAGGAATGGCAAACCAAGGGAATAGATATTCAACAAATCAAAAGAGAAAAGAACACAGGTTTCAAGGCTGGAGCTTTATCCTACGGTTTAACATTTTGTAAGGGAGAATTTGTTGCAATTTTCGACGCGGATTTTATTCCACGACCCGATTTTTTAAGACAAACGATACCCTATTTTTTCCTGCATGATAAGATCGGGGTAGTGCAGACTCGATGGGAACATTTGAATGAAGATTACTCATTATTGACACGTTTACAAGCATTTGGATTGGACGCACATTTTACTGTGGAGCAGATGGGAAGAAATGCCGATCACCATTTTATTAATTTTAATGGTACTGCAGGTGTTTGGAGAAAATCAGCGATATCAGATGCGGGAGGATGGGAGAGTGATACCATCACAGAAGATTTGGATTTGAGCTATCGTGCGCAATTGAAGGGTTGGGAGTTTATTTATCTTCCAGAAATAGGTTCTCCTGCGGAGCTCCCAGCTGAGATGAACGCTCTCAAAGCTCAACAGTTCCGATGGACCAAGGGTGCCGCGGAGTGTACCATGAAAAACATGGGGAAGGTGGTCAAATCTAAAGACATCTCTTTTGGTACCAAGGTACATGGCGCTTTTCATCTTTTGAATTCGGTGGTATTTCTTTCCATATTAGGATGCTCTTTATTGAGTTTACCGATGTTGATCATTAAAAACGAGTTTTATGACAATGAGTTGATTCAAAATTTATTCATTGCAGCCAGCGCTTTCTTAGTCAGTTTTTTCATTTTGGCTTATTTTTATTGGGTTTCACGCCCACCTGCGCCTTTCTTTCAAAAGTTCGGAAAGTTTGTGATGGATTTCCCCATGTTTTTATCAGTCAGTATGGGATTGAGTTTGCACAACGCAGTAGCGGTCATCGAGGGTTTAACAGGACGGAAATCGGCATTTGTACGGACCCCAAAATTTGCCATTAGTACCGGAAAGAAAGGCAGTTGGGAGGATAAGAAATACCGAGCCGTGAAAATTGCACCTTTGACATTTGTAGAGGCGTTCATGGTACTCTATTTTGCTACGGGATTAGCCTTAGCATTTTATTATGTCGATTTTGGATTGTTTCCCTTTCATTTTATGTTAACGCTGGGATACATTTTCGTTACCTACTACAGCTTCAAGCACGCTAAGAAGGGATAAATAAAAGTTTTATTATTGTTTTTGAAAGAAGTTTTAGTATCTTTGCACTCACATTGCGGGGTGGAGCAGTTGGTAGCTCGTTGGGCTCATAACCCAAAGGCCACAGGTTCGAGTCCTGTCCCCGCTACTAAGAAGAACCGAGTTGAATGACTCGGTTTTTTTTGCTGTAAACTTTTTTTAGGACGGATCAGGGTTGGCGAGAGCAAACTTGTCTCATTTGTCCCGTCTCGGCGAAGCATAGAAGGGGTAGTTTTTCAGAGCGAGCGCGGGAAACTGAAAGAAAGTTATTTCAATCGAGCCTGCACCTCCTTTAAAAATCCATCGATAAGTGAAAACGCAAACCACCGTTTTCCCAAATCTTTCAATGATGCGCCGAGGTGATAGAGCTCTCTATTGTCGATGATCAAGAAACGATCATGGGTGTTTTTTAAAATTCGGATATGAATGGTTGGATACTGCGAATTGTGTTTTTCTAGGTCTAATTTTATTGCTGGCGTGATACGTTCTGTGTAAATCAAGCACTCCGTGTAAGCATATGGAGAGTGAAGACTATGTTTTAAAGTTTTCAACCGGTCACAATTTGTGACCAGTTCATCTTTTTTTTGTTGCTCGATTTGAAATGCAATGTCATTGGGAAATCTGCTGGGATTTCTTTTCACCGCTTGATTTAGAACTTTGGTGGTAACTCCATATAATTTGGCCAAATCAAAGTCAAGTATTACTTGATGCCCATTGATTTTTAACACGAGAGAAGATATTTGCTGTTCCATCCAATTTATTTTTACAAATCTCTATTTTGTCGCGTTTGAAGTCAACCTATAAATTATGCAGGTTTATGGGTGATCACCCCGTTTCGGATCAACCGGGATGAAGTGGTTTTTCAGAGCGAGTAGCGAGGCTTCGCTATAGAGCGAGAGCGAAGCTGAATTTGTCCCTTGTCCCCTCTCCGTCTCGTCTCGGCTTAGCCGAGACAAGAGAGTCGCGCTCACGAAGCGAGCATTTTTCCCCTATATTCGCTCTATAAATTTCAATACCATGAAGAAATCCTTACTTCAAAATGTGATTTTAACCGTCACTTGTCTCTGCATCACTTCATCCCTGCTCGCTCAGTCCCCGCAGGGGATACCGTACCAAGCCGTCATGCGCAATGCAGATGGAACGGTGATGGCCAACAGTGCGGTGAGCTTGACTTTTATGATTCATGATGGAGCTGCCAACGGAACGGTGGTGTACCAAGAGAGCCATGCACTGACCAGCAATGCGCAAGGATTGGTATCTTGTGCGGTGGGAAACGGTGTAGAATCTCAAGGCTCTTTTTCTAATATCAATTGGGGCAGTGGTGGTAAGTTTTTGCACGTAATGATGAACGGAAACGACTTGGGAACCCAGCAGATGTTGAGTGTGCCGTATGCGTTGTATGCTGGAGCCTGTGATATTCAGGTTTCATTGACCGGAGATACGTTATACACTGGAGGAGACAATTTTGTGATTATTCCCGGCATCAGCGCCGCCAATTTCCCTCCCACCATTTTGGGATGTACAGACAATGCAGCGTGCAATTACAACAGCGCCGCCACACAAAATGACAATTCTTGTTTGTATACAGGAGCAACTTGTGACGATGGCAACGCCAATACCATCAATGATGTGATCAATAATAATTGCCAATGTTCTGGGGAGGCCATTGTGAATGGTTGCACCGACGGAGCGGCATGTAATTTCTTGGCCAATGCCAATCAGGATGATGGCTCTTGTTTGTATTTGAATGCAACTTGCAATGATAATAATGTTAATACCATTAATGATTTGATCAATGGCAGTTGTGAGTGTACAGGAACGGCCATTGTGAATGGTTGCACCAATCCACAGGCTTGTAATTACAACGCTGCGGCGAATGTGGACAATGGATCTTGTTTGATACAAGGCACTGCATGCAATGATAACAATGCCAACACCACCAATGATGTCATCAACGGCAGTTGTGTTTGTGCTGGCACAGCAGTGGGCAATGGAACGTTTATTCCCGGCAATGGTGCAACAGATATTGATGGGAATACATACACCAGTATCATCATCAACGGACAAGAATGGATGCAGCAGAATTTAGCGGTGACGAAGTATAGAAACGGAGATCCCATTCCCACAGGATTGAGCAATACGACGTGGCAAAATACAACTAACGGGGCTTATGCCATTTATAACAATGATCCCACCAACGATGCCACGTATGGCAAGTTGTACAACTGGTTCACGACAGTGGATAGCAGAGGCCTATGTCCCACGGGCTGGCATGTGCCGAGCGATGCGGAGTGGAGTGCTCTGATCAATTATCTTGATCCAAGTGCAAATGGTGGTGACACTTGGCCAAATGTAGCAGGAGGTAAATTGAAATCCACTACGGGCTGGAATTACGGTAATGAAGGTGCCACCAATGAGAGTGGATTCACGGGCCTCCCTGGCGGTTGCCGCTTCGACGATGGATCATACAACTACATTGGCAACTACGGCTACTGGTGGGGTAGTACAGAGTACGCTTCTACCTCCGCATGGTACCGCCTTCTGTACTACTACAATTCCACTGTATTCCGCAACTTCACCTATAAGCGCGGCGGCTTCAGTGTGCGTTGCGTCCGGGATTAATCGCTGGCGGCTGATCTCGGCTTAGCCGAGATGAGACGGGGTGGTCTTTTCAGAGCGGGTGCGAAAGTGAGAGCGGACAACATATCCCCTCCTACCGCGTAGCGGAAAGGAGGGGTGTCTCGGTTTAACCGAGACGGGGTGGTCATTTCAGCGCTGTCGTCACGGGGTGATGTTTAAGATAAAAAAAACAATCACTCAACACCACACTCAAAAAGAATCCGTCGAATCACGTCGTCAATATTATTTTTAACCTCATCATTGCTGAATCTAATGACTTTGATTCCATTTGAATGTAAATATTCTTCACGTCTCTGATCATGAGCTTGGCGCATGATGTTGTCATGAACGTTTCCATCAATTTCAATGGCAATTTTTTTATTGGCTAAATAGAAGTCAACGATGTAGGGACCGATCCCGTGTTGCCTTCGAAATTTGAAATCTTGTTGTTTTTTGTTTAAGAATTTCCAAAGTCGTTTTTCAGATATGGTGGCATTGCTTCTGAGTTCCTTTCTTCGCTCTTTTTGAATTTGTCGATTCATCCATTTCATTTTGTAAAATTTGAATCAAAGTACGTTTTGTGCAAGAAGCATATAAGGTGCATATAAACGGGTGAAATGGAAAGTATGCCCTGTTAATTTTAATGTCAGTATTTTTTGCGTTTAAAGACCACCCCGTCTCGTCTCGTCTCGGCTCAGCCGAGACGAGACGTGCCACCCCTCCTTTCCTTCGCTTCGCTCAGGTAGGAGGGGAGAAATTCCTCTGTCCCTTTGTCGCCTTGTCCCAAGATTGCTGAACTATCTTATTTCTCTCTGAAGGAATATCCCAATTGCGCCAATTGCCCCATCCACAATGCCAAAACAGGCATCATCAAGTAGAGCATCCTTGCAAGGTCTGTGCTGAGCAAGGCGTGCCACAAAATGATGAGCAAATAGATCCACTGAAAGGTTTGCACTCCGGACTTCCATTGCTGGCGAATGGCGGGGTGTAACAGCAACAAAAAACTCATCCCGCCCAATCCTACAATGGACGCTATCTCATACACGCCATGGAAAGAGAACAAGCGGTGCAAACTGTCTCCAATAAATCCCAAATGCGCTACATCGCGTTGCAGCGACTCCTCCACCGGTAATTGCGCCCACTGATCATAGCCGTAGCGAAAAGCAAAAATGAGGGCGCCGGAAAGTATCCAAATGGGAATTTGCTTGAGTTTTGGAATGGGTCCAAAGAAAAAAATCAAGGGTGCTATGAATGTAAAACTCTCTTTGGCCCATGGCCCCAGCAACATCACCGCGTAGGTCCATCGGAGATTTTGGGTTGTAATTGCATACAACGTAGCGGTGAGGATAAAAAAGTATAAGCTATCCACGAGCGGCAACCCGCATACATACAAGGTCCATCGACAAGTGATGATGAACAGCACACTCAATAGGGCAAATCGGCTCTGCATACCGAGTGATTTACCTAATTCATAAATCATCAAAAAGGCCCCTGCCATGATCAAATTGTTGATGATCAAAAAACAAAAACCCATGGAGAAATCTGGACCGGGAAAATGCTGGGGTTGAATCAAATTTAGAATGGGATGCAACAACGCATGCAATCCGGCTGCTAAAAACGGGACAATGACACGATACCGGCGGATGGGACTTTGATCAAAATCAAAATGTGAAAGTCCCAAGTAAGTATCCAAATCGGGATTGGCGGCTTCTTTGTAAATGTAATCGCTGAACAAGGCAAAAGAAGTGCCTGCGGTAAGACTCAGAAAGAAAAAGTAAATCAAATACGGATGACCTTTGGGCGAACGAAGAAAGTGCAACCATCGGTGCAATACCGCGCTCATTTCTTTTGGTTTTCAAGAAACACTTGAAAGCCATCTTCGTTGTATTCTACAGCAACGTGTTCTTTTAAATTGGTAGATAAGGTGATGCCCACCACATTGGGCCCAACGGGAAATAGTCGGTGCTCTCGGTTCACCAAGGTCACCATCGATAAGCGAGTGGGATCTTGTTGGCAAATAAAATGAGAGGCATGGATGAGCGTTTTGCCAGAGTGAATCACATCATCAATCAACACCACATTTTTCTTTTTCAATTGCACCACGGGCTCCCAAGATGGCATTTGGGTGGGATTTTTCTTGTCCAGTTGTATAGTGGTGATAGAACAGGGAATGGGAGACAGTTTTTGTAAATTAGCAAATAGGGCTTGCGCAATTTTTTCTCCATTGCCTTTGATGCCTACTAAGATGATTTCTTTACAATCAAAATGCTGCTCGTAGATTTCTTGAGCCATGCGCAACAAGGTCTGTTGGACCTGTTGCGCATGTAATATCAAGGATCTTTCTGTTGTCATGTATTACAAATGGATCACTTCGCCATAGGCAGCTGCTGCGGCTTCCATGATGGCTTCGCTCATGGTGGGGTGAGGATGTACGGTCTTGATCAATTCTTCGCCTGTGGTTTCTAATTTTCTCAAAGCCACGCACTCGGCAATCATCTCTGTTACGTTAGCGCCAATCAAATGCGCTCCCAATAGTTCCCCATATTTCGCATCAAAGATCAATTTGACAAATCCATCTTTGTGTCCCGCCGCACTCGCTTTTCCAGAAGCGCTGAAGGGGAATTTACCAATTTTTAATTCATAACCCGCGGCCTTAGCGGCTTTCTCGGTATAACCCACACTGGCAATTTCAGGACTGCAATAGGTGCATCCGGGAATGTTGTTGTAATCCAAAGCTGCTGGATGATGACCTGCAATTTTCTCTACGCAAATGATGCCTTCCGCACTGGCCACGTGCGCCAAAGCTTGGCCGGGCACGCAGTCGCCGATGGCGTAATAGCCGGGAAGATTGGTTTGGTAATACTTATCCACTACAATTTTTCCTTTGTCGGTGACGATTCCAACCTGCTCCAATCCGATATTTTCGATATTGGCCACCACACCCACTGCAGAAAGGACAATGTCAGCTTCGATGACTTGCTCTCCGTCTGCCGTTTTTACTTTCACTTTACAACCCTTGCCTGCTGTGTCCACTCCTGTTACTTCCGCGTTGTTCAATATGTCAATTCCGTTAGACTTGAATGTCTTGGTCAACGCTTTTGAAATGTCCTCATCTTCCACGGGAACGATGTTGGGCATGTATTCCACGATGGTCACCTTGGTGCCCATGGCATTGTAGAAGTAGGCAAACTCCACTCCAATGGCACCCGAGCCGACGATCACGATGCTCTTGGGTTGCTCAGGCAATGTCATCGCCTCACGGTAGCCAATGATTTTCTTTCCGTCTTGCTTCAGATTGGGCAATTCGCGAGAGCGACCCCCTGTGGCAATGATGATGTGGTTAGCAGAAATTTCAGAGGTGGTGCCATCCGCAGCAGTGACGGATACTTTTTTACCCGGCATCACCTTTCCGTTGCCCATGATGACCTCAATTTTATTTTTCTTCATCAAAAACTGAACGCCCTTGCTCATGCCATCCGCTACTCCGCGGCTGCGTTTTACTACGGCGTTGAAATCCGCTTTAGGAGCGCTCACTTCAATCCCGTAATCCTTGGCATGTTGGATATATTCAAACACAGAAGCGCTCTTGAGCAAAGCTTTGGTAGGGATACATCCCCAATTTAGACAGATACCCCCCAACGCCTCGCGTTCCACGATGGCTGTCTTCAATCCCAATTGGCTCGCACGAATGGCAGTGACATATCCGCCGGGTCCGCTTCCTAATACAATAACATCAAATTGCATAATCATTAAATTTTGGCGAAGATAAGGATTTCAAAGAAAACACTTTAACTTTGCATCGTGATTTTCAAGAATTCCATCGCTCGTTTTGTGGCTTCCTATTTTCTAGGAATGCTCATGGTGATGTTGGGATTTCAAACCTACCACCAATGGGTGGATCATCAGTGGGAGCATCATGCGGATGAAGATGAAGAAGAGGAGGATTGTGATCTGTGTGATTGGAATCTATCGGCTTTTTTGAGACCCGTTGATTGGGGAGAGAGGGCAACTCTTTTTACACCCGATGATGATTTTCAAGTAGTTTTTTCAGAAGGATTTCAAAATCAGTTTTTCGGAAGTCACAGTGGAAGGGGTCCTCCCGAAGGAGAATGGTTCGCTCATCTTTAGCGTTTATCATTTCACCTTTTATTTCCCGCATTGAAAAAAATATTCTTGTGGTGTTGCATCAGCTTGTGTAGCGGTGCCATGCCCGTTTTATCACAAATACAAATTCGTCTTGCTGATGGTGGTCATCCGCTTTCTGATGTTGCTGTTAGTGCGCATCAGTGGGGTAGGGTGTCCATGTCTGATGAGCAAGGCAATGTGAAACTTCCCGTTGAATGGAAAGGAGAATTTCATTTGCATTTTGAGAAAGTGGGCTACACCGCGGTTGTCCGTGATGTGATTTTTCCGCTTGCCGACTCGATCATTGTTTACATGACGTCCACGAATATTGAGATGAAGCAGTTGGTGATTGAGGATGCGTGGTCGCAGCGGATGCAAGCCAATCGCTCTGTGATGACCATTCAACCTTTGTTGGCAGACATGCGTTTGAATGCTTCGCAGAATTTTGCCACTACGTTGCAATATATTCCGGGCATCATGGCCATTCAGACGGGAGTGGGTATAGGCAAACCTGTGATCAGAGGGATGTCGGGTGCGCGGGTTGCGCTCATAGACAATGGCATCAAGCAAGAAGGACAACAATGGGGCAATGATCATGGTTGGGAGTTGGATCAGTATGAGTTGGACCATATTGAAATTATCAAAGGTCCGGCCTCCCTGCAGTATGGGTCTGATGCGGCAGGAGGAGCCGTGGTGATTCAACCCCATGTTTGGCCGATGAAAAAAAATGAATGGGAGTGCCGGTCGTTTTATTCTTCCAACAATCAAAGAGAGGGAACGAGTTTGTCTTACAAGACAAAGTTAAAAATAAAGGAAATGCATTGGGCATTGGGCATCAGAGGTACCTTGGCGAGAAGTGAAGATTACCAATTGCCCACTGAGCAATATACCTATTTAAATCGAACCTTGCCTTTGAAAGACGGGATTTTGAACAATACGGCCACGCAAGAAAGGCATCTCACCGCTTGGATGGCGATGATCAAGGGCCTACATACTTTCCGGTTGATTTATCGAAAGTACCATTTGGAAAGCGGATTGTTTCCTGGCATCATGGGCGTGCCTACATTGAGCGCGGTGGTGGGAGATGGCAATGCATCCAACATTGGTTTGCCGAGTGCGGAGGTGATCCATGATAAATGGATGGCGCATTATCACCGTCAACAAAACAATGGATTTTGGCAATGGGAAGGCGGGGCGCAATACAATCAACGCGCGGAGCTCGGCCGCCCTCATCAAGATGGCTTTGCTCCGCCAAATGCGGATTCTCTTTCGTTACAATTGCGATTGTTGACTTTTCAGAGCAATGTAAAGAAACAATGGCGTTGGGAGAGAGGGATTTTCATGATAGGAGGCCAAGGACAGTATCAAAGAAATCAAAGAGCGGGCGTGGAGTTTTTAATTCCTTCATTTCAGCAATGGCAAGCGGGTCTCTATGCTTGGTTGGAGTGGTCTTCTGCAGCCAAGATAGGGGTTTGGTCGGGGGGATTGCGATGGGATGAAGCGGGATTTCAGACTCCCGGTTTTGCTCAATTTACATGGAACAATGGCGTTCAAAGTGAGGCACAAATGATGCGTAGCGCACCTCTGACCAGAAGGTTCCATGCGATTTCAGGAGCGTGGGGTTGGTCTTTGACGAGTAAGCCCCATAGGATACTGAAATGGAATATCGCGCGCAGTTTTCGGATGCCCCAGGCCGCAGAATTGACAATCAACGGGGTGCATCATGGTTCATTCAGGCATGAAGAGGGAAGTCCATGGTTGCAACCAGAGAAAGGATGGCAGGCAGATGTAACGGTGGGTCAACAAGCGGGAAATCAATCTTGGCACTTTTCGCCTTTTTGTCATTATTACCATTCTTACATCTATCTCTCACCGCAAGCCGAGTTTTCCTATTTGCCGGACGGAGGTCAGTTGTACCGCTATCTACAGGCACCTGTTTTCATGACGGGTGGGGAGTTGTTTTGGGAGAAACATATCTGGGATCCCCTTCACACGGATCTCTCCGTAGAAGGTGTTTTTACCTATAATCAAAAAACACAATTAGGATTGCCCTTTATTCCTCCGGTGATGATCAAAAGCAATGTGGTGTATGAAAAAGAATGGCGTGAAGCAAAAACGGCTAAGCTCTTTATTCATGCACGCAAGGCCTTTGCGCAAAACCGTACCGAACGCAATGAGAAAACAACGCCTGGATATTTTGTCGCCAATGCCGGCGCGAGTATTGAAAGCGAAATGTCTGAAATAGCCATGGAATGGATATTGAGTGTCAACAATATTTTTAATCAGACCTATTTCAATAATTTAAGCAATTACCGATGGATTCAATTGCCTGAACAAGGAAGGTGGATTCAGGTACAATGTTGTATTAAAATTCAATAAAATAAATTAACAAAACAATGAAAAAAGTTACAAAAATCAGTGCGGCCCTCTTTATGGTGGCTGCAAGCATGTACAGTTGTAAATCAGACCAAGATCTTACCGCCCCTTTGGTAAATGGGATAGTGGTCAATGGTATCGAAGAGGTAGAACATGAAGTGAGCGCCGGGGATGTCATCGATGTCACCATCAATGTGTCCGACAATGAAAATCTCAAGCAAGTGAAATTGAGTATTCACTCTGCAGATGATGGGCATGGTCACGGAGGTGGAACAGGAGAAGTGTATGAGCCCAATGTGGGCACGTGGACCTATTCCAATATTATCAACGTTTCAGGCACCGCCGCTAATGTGAATGCCAGCTTCAATGTACCGGCAGATATCAAAGGACATTGGCATTTGGAGGTGATGGTGATCGACGCGTCAGGCAATGAAGCGGAGGAGGCATTCACTACTTTGCATGTGGAGAATGAAGGGTTGCCGTCTGCTGATTTTATTTGGAATCCTGAGATTTCCGATGTCGATCAGCTGGTGCACATTCCTGCTACTGCTCCGCAATTTACTTTCAGTGCGGAGATTACGGATGGTGATGGACTGGAGAGTATCTATTGGTCTGTGTACTCAGAAGATGGCATCTTGGTGGATGCACAAATGATAGATGGAGCCGGATTGTTGAATATGACAACAGGCGATATTCAAGTCACTTTGCCAGGCGCCGGGCTGTATGATTGGACCTTTAGGGCAACGGATCAGAATGGGTATTACAATGAGTGGGTGCAAGAGTTGAAGGTGGAGTAGGGATTTAAAATAAGATTTTCATCTTTTCGGGTGAGAATGAGGAATGGTAGAAATACAATCGGATGTTGCAAT
>CANHWU010000032.1 GCA_947464415.1 Flavobacteriales bacterium | reverse complement strand
TTATTGAATTTGCAAATGAAAAAAGTAACAAACCGCTCTCCTCTGGAAGCATCAATCACATTTTGGTTCAATGAAACAACCGCTTCGGATAATGTAGTTTGAGGTTGATGAAATAGCGCTTTGATGTGCGCTTGAAAGCCCGCCATCAAAAAGGCAGCGCTAATTCCTTTACCCGATACATCCGCCATACAAGATACCCACTCATGATCATTGATGTAGAAAAAATCGTAATAATCCCCTCCCACTTCGCCATGTGCTTGATACAGGGCTTCCACTTGAATTTGGTCATTGAGAGGCAACACTTTGGGCAGAAGCATGTTTTGCATTTCAGCGGCCAATTCCAACTCCCTTTGAAGAGCTGCCTGCTGAATAGACTTCTCTTGTAGTTTCTTATTCTCAATGGCCACCACTAAAATACTCGTCAGGGTTTGCACAAAGCGCATGTGTTTTACGCTCGGGCTGATGCTCATCTGCTCATCTTCTCCATCTCCTAAAAAAATAAAGGCGATGGACTGTTCATCTTTTTGAATGGGCAATACGATATCCAGTGAGCCCGACGCTGCCCAATCTGTAATGGAAAGCGCATGGTCGTCAAATGAGCTAGCATTGTTTGAAATCTCTTCGATTTGTTGAAGGGAGATTCCTTCAGATGCCGTGCAATGCCAATTTTCTTCTTTAATGAATAAGGCAAATTGCGCGATGCCTAAATCCTGAGTGATTACCTTTTTGTACTGTTCAAACAGTTCATTCTTTGACAAGTTGGCATTAATGGCATTGGTCAAGTCCAACAAGGCATTGAGCTTGCCATCTCTGATTTTAATTCGATCTTTCGCTTTGCTTTCCATCCGATTGACGAAGATCGAAAAAAAAATCCCTCAGAGAGGGACTTTCGGTTATTTTTTCACACGATCATGGTACTGACCAGTGGCGGTGTCCACGCGTATGGTGTCTCCCTCATTAATGAATAGCGGCACTCTCACCTCCACTCCTACATCCAATGTAGCTGGTTTCATGGCGTTGGTGGCGGTATCTCCTTTCAAGCCGGGCTCTGTATAGGTGATGTCATACTCCACTAAAGTAGGCAAATCGCAGGACATCGGAGCATCGTCTTCTGCATTGAACATCACGATACATTTCATTCCCTCTTTTAAAAACTGAGGTGCGTTGATCATGGGCTCTGGGATACTGATTTGCTCATAATCATCCAAATTCATGAAATTATAATTGTCGTCTTTGTACAAGTACTGATATTCTCTGGTTTCAATTCTTACCGTTTCAATTTTAACCCCGGAGTTGAAAGTATGATCGATGATTTTTCCGTTGTTGAGGTTGCGCAATTTGGTTCGTACAAAAGCAGGTCCTTTGCCTGGTTTTACATGCAAGAATTCAATTACTTTGTAAATGTGTGTGTCCATTCTGAAACACATTCCATTGCTGATGTCTGCGGTAGTTGATGCCATAAAAATATTTTTCTGGTTGCAAATGTAATCAATCTCAAGGGTTGTACTCGACAGCTCCTTCCAAAATGTAATTCATTTGGTAAACGTCATCGCCGTTGAGCTTGAGTTTGCCTTTGAAGGTTTTTCTGTCGTCCGTTTTGTAGTTGGGATGTTTGGCAGGAAACCTTAGGTCTACAACGGATTCAGGACCGCCGCCACCGCAAAAGAAACAGTTGGCGTAGGGGTATCGGGAAACAACATAGAAATTAGCGTCAAAATCTACAGGAATCACATATCCCGTGATGAAAACTTCTTTTCCCTCTAGCGCTTTGATGGAGGGTCCAAAGGTGGGTTTCCAATAATAGGCATCCAACTCTTTTACATAAATGTCTTTGAACTGCACATCCGTTAAAGTTTTCCATGTAAGTTCCAAAGGTCCTCCGGTAACATGGTTCGCGGGCACAGGTATGGGAGCGTTGACAGGAGAAAAGGTGGAAAATTCTTTTACCGGCAGTACATAAGTGGTGGTGGGTTGCCAGGAAAAAGACCAGGAGATAATGCCCACGATCAGAAGAGCAATTAGGTTAATTTTATTCATGTGCAAGCGTTTTTGAAATGTCCATTTTATAAGCATTAATGGCGGGAACCAAAGCAGCGATTACACCAAAAAGTAAGGCGGCAATCGTGAGATATACTTCCTGAATACTAAAGTCATTGACATTCATGGTGTAGTGAAAACTGTTATTTAACTGATGGCTCAAAATACTCAATCCAATTCTACTGAATAGCCAAGAAAAAATGATGCCAGTGCTCACCAACAATAGAGATTCTGTGATGATCAATGCAAATACTTTGAATGGACTGGCGCCCATGGAACGCATCAGGGCCAGCTCATATTTTCTTTTCTTCAATGAATTGAATAGAGAGATAAAAATGCTAAAGAAAGATAGCCCGATGATCACCCAAGCGACGGCCTTTACGGTATCCATGCCCAATCCAAAGTTTTGCGAAAGGCGATTTACTTCAATAGCGGTGAAAGCCAGTTGCATATTGGTTTCTTTGATGAGGTTGGGCAGAATCATTTGAGCCATCGCCATTCGGCTTTTGATCAAGTAGGCGGTCACCTCTTTGTTGTCATTGGGGGAAGGCGCCATTGCTTTGGCAGGACGAAGCATCATCATGGGCCCTTTTTTGATCATGGGAGGAGCACTGTTGGTGGAATCATTGCTTTCCTCTGTTTCGGTGGAAGCAGGTTCACTGTCCTCGTGGGCATGCCAAATGGTTTCTACGGGCGTCAGGATTAAACGATCAATTACAGATCCTGATTTTTCAAAAATACCCACTACTCTGTACGCATGATGATGGGCATGTTCTTCATCATTTTCTGTTTGATCCAGGCCATGGGTGCTCAAGAAAGTGTCGCCGAGTTTTAGTCCTGTTGCTTTGGCTACATCGGCTCCTATATTGGCGTCATATTCCTCTTTGAAAGCAATTCCTTCGCGCAATTTCATGGCATAGTGTTGGGCGTAATTGGAGTCAGTCCCCACAATGCGCCACTGTTGGAAGTTGTCGCCATAAGCCAAGGGAATGGCCATGGCCACAGTAGGATTGTAAATTACCTGTTTGGCATCTCTGATTTTGATATTGCCGGTAGGCGCATCTACATGGTAAACATTGGCTAAAATCAGTTGGAGAGGGCTGCCTTTAGCCCCCAAAACCATATCAATGTCTTTGATATTTCGGTTGAATTGCTCGGAAGATTGCTTCTCTATCAAGATAAGCATAGAGATGGTTCCCAAGCCGAAAGCTAACAGCAGAACGCCCAAAAGCGTGTCGAGCCATTGGTGTCGAATATTTTTCCAAGCGAGCAGAATCAAGTTCATAATCGAATGGTTTTTGAGATGAAAGAACTCCAGCGATGGTCATGAGTAACCACCAACAGAGAGGCCTTGTTTTCGGCGCTTATGTTCAGTAAAAGCTCAATCACTTGATGGGCGTTTTTGTCGTCGAGCGCACTGGTAGGTTCATCGGCAAAAATCAACTGAGGCGATTGAATGACGGCACGGATGATAGAAACCCTTTGCTGCTCCCCTATGCTGAGTTGAAAGGGGCGTTGGTTTATTTTGTGATAAAGACCTACCTTTTCTAAAAGGTGTTTGGCCTTGTGTTGATCTTGCAGTTGATGATTCAAGTACAACGGGGCCATCAGATTCTCCAGCACAGAGAGCGATTGAATAAAGGCGGGAGTTTGAAAGATCAACCCCATATTTTTTCCTCTAAAAGCATCTCTTTGTCCACTGGACAATTGGTATAAATTAGTGTTGTCATATTGAACAACTCCTGCAGTTGGGGCTCTGAGTCCGCTGAGTATATGGAGCAGGGTGGTTTTTCCAGAACCACTTTCCCCCAACAACAATCCCGTTTCGCCTTGTTGAAGGGAGAAATCCGGAAAATCGATTTTTTTTCCTCTGGGATATTGGTATTGAAGTTCTTTTGTGGTTAACACTCAACAAAATTAGGAGAATTGAGGGTTCAAAGCTGTTTTTTTGACGACTTTGACAAAAGTTTGGTTTTTCATTTTTACCATTGCAATATGAAAAAGAGCATCATTTCGATCATGACTTTTAGTGTTATCACATTGAATAGTCAAGCACAATTGGGTTATCAGATGTCTGTTGTCAAAGATAATGCACACGGCAAAGTAGAAAATCAATGTCAAACTGGCACTTGTTGGAGCTTTGCCACCATTTCTTTTTTAGAGGCAGAGGTGATGCGAGTAAAAAATGGAGAATCGGTAGATTTGTCGGAGATGGCCAATGCCCGTTATGTGTATCCGCAAAAGGCGGCAAGCTATGTTCGTTACCAGGGCAAACAGCAATTTGGACCCGGAGCTTTGGGGCATGATGTCATCAACACCATGCGCGATTTTGGTTTGGTTCCAGAGTCGGCTTATTCTGGATTTGTGGGAGGAAAGAAGGAATACAACCACAATGTGTTGGATACGTATTTAGAAAAAATGACCCAGGCCGTAGTTGAGCGCAAGCTCAATGAGCAGAACAATGATTGGATGTTGGGTGTTGAATCTTTGTTGGACACCTACATTGGCCCGCTGCCCAAGGAGTTTACTTACAATGGAAAGACGTATACACCGGCCTCCTTCAGAGATTATTTAGGATTGAAGGCCAGTGATTATGTCATGCTCACCTCTTTTACCCACCATCCATATTATCGCGCATTTGCAGTAGAAGTGCCCGATAATTGGTCCAAAGGATATTATTGGAATTTACCGCTGGATGAATTTCAACAAGTGGCAGATTATGCTTTGAACAACGGTTACACCATTGCTTGGGATGCCGATGTGAGCGAGCCAGGATTTTCCTATAAAAACAATATGGCTATTTTGCCAGCAGAGCCTTTGAAGAAAGAAGAAGCCTTCACCAAAAAGCATTTGGAACAAACGGTTACTGCAGAAAGCAGGCAAGAGGGTTATGATCGATTTGAAACAACGGAT
Source organism: Flavobacteriales bacterium (assembly GCA_947464415.1). Classification (GTDB taxonomy): domain Bacteria; phylum Bacteroidota; class Bacteroidia; order Flavobacteriales_D; family Sanyastnellaceae; genus CAMCTV01. Next base: position 15,517 of record CANHWU010000032.1, on the reverse strand, counting down.
GATCATTTAATGCATATCACGGGATTGGCCAAAGATCAGGATGGATCGTTGTATTATATTACCAAAAATTCTTGGGGAGAAAACAACAGTGCTAAGGGATATCAATATGTATCAGTTCCCTATTTCAGGGCTAAAACGATCTGTATGATTGTCCACAAAGACGCATTGCCCAAGGAGATTGCCAAAAAACTCAATGGATGATTCGTTTGGTTTTTCGATGGGTATTTAGAATTCTCTTGGCTTTTGTAGCCATCAGCATTGTTTGGGTTTTATTGTACAAATGGTTGAATCCGCCGATCACATTTTTGCACATTTCCGATAAGTTCAATGTGGAAAATTGTGATTATCATTATGATTGGGTAGATTTAGAGGAGATATCACCCTATGTGCCATTGGCGGTAATCAGCAGTGAGGACAACCATTTTTTGGAGCACAGTGGTTTTGATTGGGAAGCCATTGAGAAGGCCAGGAAATACAATGAAAATCACAAGAAGAAGAGAGGGGCTAGCACTATATCTCAGCAAACCGCTAAAAATGTTTTTTTATGGCCTTCAAGATCATGGGTAAGGAAGGGGTTGGAGGTGTATTTCACTTTTTGGATGGAACTTTTATGGTCCAAAGAACGGATCATGGAGGTGTATTTGAATGTGATCGAGATGGGACCCTGCACCTATGGAGTGAATGCTGCGGCAGATTTGTATTTTAAAACAGAGGCCCGGTCATTGACCAAAGAGCAAGCCGCCTTGATTGCCTCCTGTTTGCCCAACCCCAAGAAGTTCCGACTGGCAAAGCCAAGTGCCTACATGCAGAAAAGAAAGGGTCAGATCATGCGCGTGATGGGCTGTTTAGGGGATGATTTTTTTAGCAAACATATTTCAGGGGAAAGGGAGTTGACAGAAGAGGAGGTGAAACAAAAGTTGAAAAAGGCAAGGTCAGAAGATCTGATTAAACCAGAAACCATCGAGGTTTTGAAGGAAGAAGAAGAGCCGGATACCACCATCCAGGAGGTGGGCAGAGATACCTTGTCGGAATAGCGACAAGGTTGTCGTGGATCTTTTGCTTTATTTGTTTTCGGAGTTTTGCTAAAAATTAATTTTATGCAAAACACCACCACACACTACCTATTGGTACTAGACAAAAGCGGCAGCATGGGAAATGCTTGGTCTGCTACAATGAGCGCATTGAATGAGCAAATTCAATCCATTCAGAAACTTCAGAAGAAGAATCAAGATGTTCCGATTAAAACCAATCTGATCACATTTGATGATGAGGTCAATTTTAATTTCATGGATGTCCCCGCCGCGCACCTGGAAGAATTGAATCCCAATAGCATCGAGCCCAATGGCATGACAGCGTTATTGGATGCAGCAGGAAAAGGAATTGATATTCTATCTGAGAAGAAGGCGGCTGAGGACGATGTTATTTGTATCATCATTACAGATGGTATGGAGAACGCCTCAAAAATGTACAGTTATGATTTGATTGCATCAAAAATTGCGGATAAAAAAGCTACAGGAAAATGGACTTTTGTTATCTTGGGTGCAGACTTTGATGTTTGGGACATTGGAAATCGCCTGAACATTGATAGTAATAAGCGGATGCGGTATGAAAAGAATCGTACAAAAGAGACTTTTCATTACATGGACAATATGATGACAGAATATGTATCCTATAAAAAAATGGGAAAGCTGCAAGACGCATTTGATTTGACTAAGAAAATTAAAACTCCAAAGAAGTAAAGCCTATGAAAAAGATTCATCTTATCCGAACCCGTGAAGTGGATACAGAAGTGTATGACGCTATTGTGCAGTATTTAAAGCAATTCAGCGGCCCCATGACCTTTTTTGGATATGATGAATCTTTTGAAATTTCTGGTAACGCCGTGCGCGTTATTCAAAAGACAGATGAAGATTTTGAAGACATGGAAATGCCCGTGATGGAGATGACTTCCCATTATTTGATTTCAGATGAGTTGAGGATAGAACTGAATCCTCCAAAGGTGGATTTATTCGAGTGGGATGATTTGTTTAGGGTGGCCAGGAAATTCAGAAAAGAAAAGAGAGTAGCGGATTCGGAATTGGTTTTTGTACTGACCTACAAGGGCAATGAAAATAATTGGTTTGTAGGTTCGGCGCCAAAGGGGGTGAAGGACTTTTTTGTTCATCTATTGTATTGGGAGCATTACATCATGTCTGAGCCTACCTTCCCGGTGGCTTATCATGTAGCGGCGACGGTTTTAAAGAACGATGTTTGGGGCAGTATTGAGCAGTATTTACCGGATACACATGATCATCCGATTGGTTGCATGTCCGACATGTGCCAATACAAGCCAGATGTGATTTATAAATTGCGCACAGCAGACATTTGCACGGATTGTAAGAATAAAATGATAGCATCAGGAGTGGATCGCAGCTTGTTTTTACAAGTGTTGAGGGTTTTTGATAGCGTGCGATCTCAACTTTTATTCCGAGAGCGTTTTGAGATTTTGAATGAATTGCCGAAAATGCTGCTTTATCCCGCTCAATTGAGATTGGTGTTTCCCGAATTGAATGGACTCACCATCTCCTTGCGCCCTGTACAGTTTGCCGTGTATTGGTTTTTCATCAATAGGCCGCAAGGAATTTTGCTTTCGCATGTAGATGAATATTTCGATGAGTTGCTGAATTTGTATCGGCAGTGTTCGCCGGGTACAGACCCCGATGTTCAAAGAAGTGTGATTGACACTTTATGTAACCTTCAAGATCAGACGTTGAGCCAAAACATGTCAAAGATCAAGAAATTGATCAAACAAAACTTAGGCGAAGAAATAGGGGAACACTACATGATTCTCGGTCGCAACGGAGGAATTAAAAGCATCTCTATTTCAAGAGATCGGGTGGAGGTTATTCTCCCGAACAATGCACCTTAAAGCGCTGAATGGTTTCTGCTTGAACCATTTCAATGATGTAATGACCGCTGGCCCACTGAGCGTGTGGCAGTATATATCGGTTTCTTCCTACAGGCAATTCTAAAGTTTCGGAAATCATCAATTTGCCGCTCATATCAAAGCATTGAACGGAGATAGGAGAGGATTGGTAGTTTTCAAAAAGAATTTCCCATTGATGAGGAAGGGTCAATAATTGAAAATCAAAAGAAGTTTCTTCTTCGGTAAAAATGGGGTTGTTATTAAAGCCAACATACACTACCGTATTGTTGCCAGAGTTGGGGATGGCCAGTGTATCATTTTCATTGGCATAACAAATGTCCGCAGCAGATGATAAACCACCTGCTACGGTGATGATTTCATTGACAGAAAAATCATTGTTGAATTTGGTAATGCGATTGGGCGACCATGAAGCCACGTAGAAGTTGCCACTTCCGTCTATATCGATACCATCACAATTGCCTAAATTGGTAGTAAATAGCGTAGAGACGGTGTTATTTGAAAGATCCACGGCTTTGATAGGAGCGTTGCTGCCCCAAGCGACAAAGACCAATCGGTTGTTGGCCGCGTCGAAGACAATTCCATTGGGGGTACTGACGGTGTTATTCACCAGAACAGAAGTAGTAGGATTGGATACATCTGTGAAATCAATTTGATGTATTTTCTTTGCTCCAAAATCAGTTACCCACACCAAGTTGCTTCCGTTGCTGGCCATTCCGTTGAGGAAATTGGCTCCTGTGATGCTGGCGGAACCCAGTAAAGCACCACTGTTAAGGTCAAATACTTTAACAGCATTGGCATGAATGGCATACAATTGATTATTCATCACTTCCATTCCATAAGCCGCCGCTGTTGGGCTAGGCAGCGTAGCCACTCCATCGCCATTTCCATTGACATGAATTACGCTGCTACCATTGCTTACTAGGAATCTTCCTTGTTGGGGATCGTATTCAATGGACTCGATATCTGTTAAATTTTGGCTGTTTCCATAAAATGGGATGGAAAGCAACGCGGCTGCAAAAAGGCAATGATAAATGTGTTTCATGTTGGCGAATATAATCGTTACCATTTTGATATGGTTATCTTTGTGGCATGTCAGCCGTGAATTTAACAACAAAAATTGCTGTTTTGGGAGGGGGTCAATTGGGCAGAATGATGCTCCAAGAGGTTTCACGTTATCATTTGAACATAGCCATTCTGGATCCCTCTCTTGAAGCTCCCGCGGCAGCATTGGCTTATCAATTTGAACAAGGAGATTTCAAGGATTACGACACTGTCATACAATTTTGTGCAGATGCCGATGTGGTGACCATTGAAATTGAACATGTCAATTTAGAAGCGCTCAAAGAGTTGGAGAGACAAGGAAAAAAGGTTTTTCCACAGCCTGCCATTTTGGAGATTATCAAGGATAAAGGGTTACAGAAACAATTTTACCAAGAGAGGGGAATCCCCACCGCACCCTTTCGTCTGGTGGAAGGAGATTTGGCGGATCATGTGGATTTTTTCCCCTGCATGCAAAAGTCGCGTACGGGCGGATATGACGGTAAAGGGGTTTATCCTTTGAAATCTGTGGGGGATATAGATAATGCTCTTCCTGGCCCTTCCATGTTGGAAAAGTGGGTAGAATTTGAGAAGGAGATTGCGGTGATAGTGGCGCGCAATGAGACAGGTGAAACAGCAGTATTTCCATTGGTGGAAATGGAATTCAATACTGAAGCCAATTTGGTTGAGCTTTTGTTTTGTCCATCACAGGTAAGTTCAGACATTCAGCAGAAAGCGGAAAGATTAGCTATTCAAATCGCCAATGAAATGGGTATAGTGGGATTATTGGCTGTGGAGATGTTTGTGACCAAGCAAGGTGAGGTTTTGGTGAATGAGGTAGCTCCACGACCACACAACAGTGGGCACCACACCATAGAATGCTGCTACACCTCTCAATATGAGCAGCATGTTCGGGCTATATTGAATTGGCCTTTGGGAAGTACGGAGTTGATTCAGCCTGCGGTGATGATCAATTTGTTGGGGGCAAAAAGTCATGCGGGGAAGGCGCATTATGAAGGTTTGGAGGAAGCCTTGAAGCACCCAGGTGTCTATGTGCATTTGTATGGTAAATCAAAAACGGCACCTTACCGAAAAATGGGACACGTTACCGTCATGAACCCAAGTCTGGAAGAGGCGAAACAAGTAGCGAGAGAGTTGATGAATCACATCCAAGTGGTATCGGTTGATAATTCTAAATAGAAAAAAATAGATTCTTTACCTGGTTGAATTAGTTTCGCAGACATGAAGCAATATCATGATTTACTGCGTCATTTATTGGATCACGGGGTTCAAAAATCTGATCGCACCGGCACGGGTACGTATAGCGTATTTGGTTACCAAATGCGATTTGACCTGAGTGAGGGTTTTCCCTTATTGACTACCAAAAAGCTGCATACTAAAAGTATCATTCATGAGTTGTTGTGGTTTTTGAAAGGCGCCACCAATATTGCTTATTTAAAAGAAAACGGCGTGTCGATATGGGACGAGTGGGCAGATGAGAAGGGTGAGTTGGGTCCTGTCTATGGCTATCAGTGGAGGTCTTGGCCCAATCCTGATGGTACGAGCATGGATCAAATTCAGAAATTGGTAGAGGGTATTCAAAAGAATCCTGACGGAAGAAGACACATAGTATCGGCATGGAACCCCTCTTTTATTGATCAGATGGCGCTACCGCCCTGTCATTGCTTGTTTCAATTTTATGTTGCCAATGGAAAATTAAGTTGTCAATTATACCAACGCAGTGCAGATACTTTTTTGGGTGTTCCATTCAATATCGCTTCTTACGCTTTATTGACGATGATGGTGGCGCAAGTTTGTGATTTAGCTCCTGGGGAGTTTGTCTGGACGGGCGGAGATGTTCACTTGTACAGTAATCACCTGGATCAAGCCAAGCTACAGTTGACGAGGGATTTCCGGGCACTGCCCACCATGAGAATAAATCCAGAAGTGAAAGATTTATTTGCTTTTACTTATGAAGATTTTACACTGGAAAATTACGATCCTCATCCACACATTAAGGCAGCAGTGGCTGTATAAAATATCATGGCTATCGTTAGCATTATTGCCGCAGTAGGAAGGCATTTTGAAATTGGAAAGGACAACGATTTGTTGTGGCATTTGCCCAATGACATGAAATTTTTTAAAGAGCAAACCATGCATCACCCCATTGTGATGGGGAGGAAGAACTACGAGAGCATCCCCGAGAAATATAGGCCTTTCAAGGATAGAATCAATATCGTGGTGTCCCGACAATTGGATTATCCCGCACCGGGTTGTTTTTTGTTTTCGGATTTATTGGAGGCCATAGAATTTGCTAAGGAACATCATGAAGAGCGTGTTTTTATCATCGGGGGTGCACAGATATATGAAGAAAGTCTTCGGATGAATTTGGTGGATGAGCTGCTCATTACCCATGTGGATGCTGCATTTCCGGAGGCGCATGCTTTTTTTCCAACGATTGATTTTTCGGAATGGAAAAAATCATTCATCCAAAAGCAAGAGAAGGACGAGAAACACTCCTTTTCTTTTGAAATTTATCGATACACTAAAGCTTAAATGTTAGTTGCCAAATAGGCCAACAGACCCACTCCAACGGCCAAGGCACTCTCGTCAATATTGAATTGATTGTTGTGCACAGGGGCTGAACAAGATCCATCACTACCGGCGGTTCCCAGACGATAAAAACATCCAGGATAATGTTGAGCGAAGTAAGCGAAGTCTTCAGCGGTTGTCCTTTGTGACAACGGCACTACATTTTCATCTCCTAAAAACGCTTTGGCACATTGTATCGCTTTTTCTGTCAAATCGGGATCGTTGTGCAATGCAGGATATCCCACTTTGATTGCTACCTCTGCTTTTCCACCCATGCTTTCCGCGAGGTGTTGACAAAGGTGCTGGATTTTTTCATGTGCGATGTATCTCCACTCTTCATTGAAGGTGCGGAAGGTTCCTTCCATGGTAACTTCGTCGGGGATAATATTGGTAGCTCCCATCCCTTGAATTTTTCCGATGGTCAAAACAGAAGTGTCATTGTTATGGGTCCACCTGCTGGCCACTTGTTGCAACGCGGTGATGAGGTGAGCTGAAATCAAGATGGGATCGATGCATTTATCGGGTTTTGCCCCATGGCCTCCTTTTCCCAATATTTTAATATAAATCTCATCCGTGGAGGCCATGTACCATCCTGGTTTGAAACCTACTTTTCCCGCGGGCAATTCAGGATACACATGTTGTCCTATAATACCACGGGGTTGAAAGTCTTTAAATACTCCCTCCTTGATCATCTCATTGGCACCTCCCGGTAAAATTTCTTCTCCCGGTTGAAAAATAACCTGCACGGTTCCTTCCCAATATTCTCTCAACTCATGGAGTACAATGGCAGCTCCCAAAGCGCAAGTGGTATGCACATCATGACCGCAGGCGTGCATCACCCCTGGGTTCTGACTGACATATTCCACTTGGTTTTTTTCTAGGATAGGCAAGGCGTCCATGTCCCCCCTTAGCGTGTATTTCCTGCTTTCCGGATTTTTTCCATACACCATGGCCGCAATTCCCGTTTTCACCCAGCCAGCAGTGAAAGCAATTCCGGCTTCGGTTAATTTATTTTGTATGAATTGGGAAGTATTGAATTCTTGGAAAGAAAGTTCGGGATGGGCGTGTAAATGTCTTCGAATGGCCACCCATGTTGCTATTTTTTGATGAGTAAGTTCTTTGATTTTTTCCTTGATATTTTCCATGATTAAGGGTTGAGACATTGATCATTGATGGGAACTCCAATGCGAGAAATTTCTACTACTTGTGTGAGGGTATCTTGCAGAAGACAGCGCATGTAGATAATATCGCTTTCTAGTTGATAAAGTTTTTCTTTGTCTTTTGTGCTGCTTTTCTCAAAATTAATGGTTCCATCTTCCAGGACTTTTCGCCAATCCTCCTCTTTGATCATTTGTTGTTGTATAGTACAAAGGCTTTTTGGACTGAATTGAAGTGAGGATTGTTGAATTTGTTGGCGAATTTGTTTTCCTGGAAGCCATCCCAACCAATCGTAGTGGGGAAACATCCAAAACACCAAAAGACATCCCAAGCCAAAACCGATGAGATAACGCAATAACCGTTGCCAAAATTTCATGATGCAAATGTGCGCGAATTATCATAAGATTGAAACATCTCCATGAATAATTAACCATGAGAGGTGAATGGAAATACAAGAAAACTTTATGGAATGAAGGACCTTAGTGCATCTTTGAAAAAAAAGCAATGCAAAAAATAGCAGTCGTTTGCGGTGGATACAGCGGAGAGGCGGAGGTGTCGATGCGGAGTGCCGCCATGGTGATGGAGCACATCGATCTTACCCTTTATTCTCCCATGAAAATAGTAATCCAAAAAAATCGGTGGTTTGCGGAGTGGAAGGGAGCGGAATGGGAGGTGAACCGGAATGATTTCTCGGTGATGTTGGACGGCGAGATACATCAATTTGATGGAGCTTTTATCATTGTGCACGGAACACCGGGAGAGAATGGTCTTTTACAGGGTTATTTTGAAATGCTGGGCATTCCCTATACAACGGGTGATGTGCTTAACATGTCCATTACCTTCAATAAAAAAGCCACCACTACTTTTCTCAAATCTTTGGGATTTTCAGTAGCGGAAAGTGTGGTTTTGTATAAAAATGAAGAGTGGAATGTAGATTCCATATTACAGCGAGTAGGGCTGCCCTGTTTTGTGAAACCCAATAATGGTGGATCGTCCATTGGTACCTCCAAGGTAAAGGAGTTGGGGCAATTGATGCCTGCAATTGAAAAGGCCTTTAAAGAAGACGGTCAGGTCATCATCGAGTCATTTTTAAATGGCACAGAGGTAACGTGTGGCGTAATCCAGTGGGAAGGGAAAGTGCGGGCATTGCCCATGACGGAGATTGTATCAGAAAATGAATTTTTTGATTTTGAGGCGAAATACAAGGGGAAGTCCCATGAGATTACCCCAGCGCGCATTGACCAAGCGTTATTTGAAGAAATACAAAATCTCTCAGAGAAAATCTATATCCAATTGAAATGCAGAGGCATGATCAGGGTGGATTTTATTATTCATGATGGGTTGCCACATGTGGTGGAGGTGAACACCGTACCTGGGTTTTCAGCAGCGTCTATCATTCCACAGCAGGCAGCTTGTGTTGGGATTGATAAAACGGCCTTGATAACGGCAGTTATTCAGTCTTGTTTTTAGAATGTAAATATGTGGTTATCAGTATGGTTTTCACAAAAAATGATTTTTTGCATGTTAAGATGCGTTAAAAAACCCCTTTTTCATTATTTTAGCAACCTTTATTAAGAGAAATTTAACAAAACATAAACGCGATATGCGGAAACAGATTACGCTTTTGTTGGCAAGTTTCATGATGGTCTGCACGGCTGCCATGGCTCAAAACACGGGAACTTTGAAGGGAAAGGTGACGGATAAAATCTCCAAGCAGCCCTTGCCTTTTGTGAATGTGGTGGTGTTTTTAAATGGAAACCTCGTGACTGGTGGAGCCACGGATATTGATGGTGAATACACCATTAAACCCATAGATCCCGGTAGTTATGATGTACAGTTCTCCTTTGTGGGATATCAATCACAAGAATTGAAAGGGGTTCCGATTACCGCAGGTAAAATTCAGTTTGCCAACATGGAAATGACGGAGGGCGAGGAATTAAAGACATTGGAAATCTCTGAGTTCAAAGTTCCTTTGATTGATAAAGACGGTGGTGCCTCTGGAGGAACCGTTACCCGCGAGGAATTGGCGCGCATGCCGAGTAGAGATGCATTGGGTTTGGCCCAAACCGTGGCCGGTGTGAGCAGCGCAGGAACAGGCGGAGGTATCTCGATCCGTGGAGCTCGTACGGGTTCTACATGGATATATATCGACGGAGTGAAAGTGCGCGGATCCACTTCATTGCCTAAATCGGCGATTGAAGAGGTTTCGGTAATTACCGGGGGTATTCCCGCTAATATAGGGGATGCCACGGGGGGTGTCATCAACATTTCTTTGCGCTCAGCTTCTGCAGATTATACGGGTGGTATTGAAGCCATCACTTCAGGTTTTAAAATGGGAGACAATGTGTATGGTCTTGATAAATATGGTTACAATCTGTTTGAAGGTTCTTTGTCTGGCCCTTTGTTGTTTCAAAAGAAAAAGGATGGCTCTAAGGGTCGCCCACTGTTAGGTTTCTTTGTAACAGGTAACTACACGGACATCGTGGATGACGGACCGGCTTTTGGAGGAGTGTATAAAATGAAAGACAGCGCTCTTGAGGCCATCTTGACGGACCCTTTGAGACAGAATGTACAAGCAGACGGATCTGTGAATGGGGCCTTGTACAACGCAGACTTCTTGACGGCAAATGACTTTGAGAAAGTGCAAACACGCATGAATGTGCGTAATCGTCAGGCGAATTTGGTGGGTAAAATAGATTTGAATACCTCGGAGAACATTACCCTTACCTTCGGTGGAACCGGGGCTTTCAGAAGAGGGAATGAGTTCAGCTATGGTAATATGTTGATGAACTTCGATAACAATCAACAAGCTACGGATTGGGATTGGAGAGTGTATGGAAAATTCAGTCAGCGTTTTAGAAACGCAGAGGACGAGTCAGCCGCCTCTACCCTCAAAAATGTATTCTACTCTATCATGGTAGATTATAGCAGTACTTATAGACTAAGACAAGACGCCTCTCATGGTGACAAGTTGTTTAGATATGGTCACGTAGGTTATTTCGATCGCTTGAGAATGCGTTCTTATTCTTTGGGGCCTGAGGGAGGTTATTATCAGCAAAATGGATGGCAAGATGTGAATGTTTCATTCCGTCCAAGTGAGTATAATCCAGATTTGGCGGCCATTACAAGTCAGTACTTTTCATTATTTGACACTCCAGCCAGTGTGAACGAGGTGTTGGATGGTTCTGACACATTCATTACCGATGATCAATTCTTCGATTTTTCTACCTTGTCGGCTACTTCAGAAATTGATCAGATTGGTGATTCTCCTTATTCTTCTATGACCAATATACAGGGAAATAATGGATTGATCAACGGTCAAGTGCCCATTGGAACTTATGGTCTTTGGAATTATATCGGCGGTCAAAGTAACAACTACTCTATCAGCAGCAACAAGCAGTTCAGGATTTCTGGAACGGGTTCTGCGGATATCGGGGATCATGCGATTCAAATGGGTTTTGAATTCGAGCAAAGAAGAGATGCAGGGTATGCATTGGCTCCTATCGGATTATGGCAGTTTGCCAGACAATACGCCAACTTCCACAATTCAGGTATCAATGAAGAAGATCCTTCTTACTTTTCCAATGATGGTTTGACATACATCAACTATGGTGGTTTAGTAGGAGAAGATCAGTTTGAGTTTGACTATAACTTAAGAACTTCATTAGGATTGGATCCCAATGGAACCGACTTTGTGAATGTGGACGCGATGAATCCCGATGATTTGGATATCACCATGTTTGGAGCGAATGACTTATTGGCACAGGGTAACAATATTGTAAGTTATTATGGCTATGATCCTTATGGTAACAAGCTAAAGGGTCGCCGCCCCACCATCGACGACTTCTTTTCTGAGCGATATGAGTTAGGAGGAAAGAGTTATGCTACTCGCAGAGTAGGTGCTTTTGAACCGATTTACATTTCTGGTTATATCATGGATAAATTTGCGTTTGATGATTTGATCTTCAACGTGGGTTTGCGTATCGATCGATATGACGCGAATCAGTTTGTCCCCAAAGATCCATTTGTGATCAGCGAGGCATTTACTGCTGGAGAGGTTAATTTTGACCAATTCAGTGCTACTCGTCCATCCAATATCGGAGATGATTTTGTAGTGTATGTAGATAACATTGAGCAGCCCACAGCCATTACGGGTTATCGTGATGGAAACACTTGGTACAACGCCAGTGGAGCTTTGGTAACGGATCCATTTACCTCTGTGGCTTCTGGTGGTAGCGTCAAGCCGTACTTGAAAGTAGATCCAAAAGCAGAGTTGACTTCAAAGGCGTTCAAAGAATACGATCCAGCGGTGAACTTTATGCCTCGTGTGGCCTTCTCGTTCCCTATTTCGGATGAGGCTTTATTCTTTGCTCACTATGATGTGTTGACACAGCGTCCTACGGAAAGCAATCGTTTCAATCCAGTAGATTATTTGTACATGGCCAATCGCTCGGTGTTGTTGAACAACCCCAACTTGAAGCCGGAGCGCACCGTGGATTATGCTTTAGGTTTCCAACAGGTGTTGTCAAAAACTTCTTCTCTGAAGGTGGAGACTTTCTATCGTGAATTGAGAAACATGATCCAGGTAAGAAGCTTTGTAGGAGCTTATCCTTCCACTTATCGCGCATTTGATAACTTGGACTTTGGTACCGTAAAAGGATTGACTTTGACCTACGATCTTCGTCCAACAGGAAACCTTTGGATGAAGACCTCTTACACTTTACAGTTTGCAGATGGAACAGGATCTACTACTCAAACGCAGTTAGCTCTGATCAACGCGGGATTGCCCAACTTGAGAACCGTTGCTCCATTCAACTATGATCAAAGACATCGTATTGTTACCACTGTGGATTATCATTACGGTTCTGGTGCCGATTACAATGGTCCTGTTTGGTTTGATAAGCCGATTTTTGAGAACACTGGTGTGAACTTCATTGCCAACTTAGGTTCTGGTACACCCTACACTCCACAAGTATTGGCTACCCCTATCACGGGTGAGATTTCACCTACCACAGAGGGTTCAATCAACGGAGCGCGTTTGCCATGGCAGTTCAATGTAGATATGAATATCGACAGAAATTTTGCGCTTGAGTTTGGTAAAGGCGACGGTAAGAAAAAGGCAGCCAATTTGAATGTTTATCTTTGGGTGAACAACTTGTTCAATACCAGAAATATCACGGGTGTATATCGCTTTACGGGTACTCCGGATGATGATGGTTTCTTGGCTGCTGCGCAGTTCCAATCTCAGATTGAGTCACAAAACTCTCCGAGTTCGTACAGAAATTATTACAGCATGTTCGTGAATAACCCCTATAACTTGGGTTCTCCTCGTCAAATTCGTTTAGGTGTGCGTTTTGATTTTTAATTATTAAGCTAGAAGAAAATGAAAATGAAGTCGTTATATATCAAAACAACCTGGGTGATATTCCTAGGCGTGATTTCTCTTACTGCAAGTGCCTACAAATCAGTTTATGTGAGAAGGGGTAGTGAAGGAGCGTCCAACAATGAGCAGGTGAAAGCAGCCGCTTGCGCTCCAGCGACAGGATTAAGAGATTTGGAATGGAACAATGTAAAGGCGAAAATTGAGACGGGTGGAAATATGTGGACAGATCGCGCCAATTCAAGGGCCGCCTATGAGGTTCCCAAGGGGGGCGGTGTATCTGCCTTGTATGCCGGTGCATTGTGGTTAGGCGGAAAGTCTCCTGACCAACAGTTGAAGTTGGCCGCGATTACTTTCCGAGCCGATGGAAACGATTATTGGCCAGGACCTTTGACCAATGACGGAAGTGCTTCCGTGAATGAAGCTACGTGCGATCAATATGATCGTTTCTTTGTTTCTTATCGCCAAGATGCCCAGCGCCATCGTGCGTTTTTCGATTGTCAATCCAGCGGTGGTGATGATTGCGAAGAGGGATATTCGATTCCAGGATATTTCTACAATTATCCCGCTATCGGTAATACTGCGGCAGGCCAGGATTTGTACCTCGCTCCTTTCTATGATTATGACCAAGACGGATTTTACAATCCACAAAATGGAGACTATCCTTGGTATGACTTCTTGAGAGAAGTGAATTGCGCTTCTAGAAAAAGAGAAGACATAGTTCCTTTATTTGGTGATGAGACTTTTTATTGGATCTTTAATGACAAAGGGAATGCGCACACCGAATCACAAGGTCAGCCCATTGGAATGGAAATCAGAGCCCAGGCTTTTGCTTTCACCTCCAATGATGAGATCAATAACATGACATTCTACAACTATGTATTGATCAATCAAGGCACGCAAACTTTGACGGATACTTATTTTGGATCATGGGTGGATGCGGATTTAGGAACTTCGGTGGATGATTATGTGGGTTGTGATGTAAAAAGAGGTTTGGGATATTGTTACAATGGAGATGCTTTTGACCAACCAACCTCCTCTTCTTTTGGTTATGGTTTGAATCCACCAGCAGTAGGAGTTGACTTTTTCGAGGGTCCTTATCAAGATGAAGATTTAATCGACAATCCGTTGACGACTGATATCATCAATGCTACTGACTCCTCAGGTATCCCCTACAAAGGTCTAGGAATAGGATACGGTGATGGTGTAGCAGACAATGAGCGTTTTGGTATGCGTCGTTTTGTTTATTACAACAATAACTTGAATCCAGTGAATGGTGAGCCTCAAGTAGCAGCGCATTTTTACAACTACATGAAAGGTATTTGGAAGAACGGAGCTGAAATGTTGTACGGTGGTAATGGCGTGAGTGGAAACGGCGTTTTGACGGGAGTTCCCGCTCAATACATGTTTCCTGATGATACAGATCCCTACAATTGGGGAACCTTTGGGGTAACCGTTACGCCATGGACAGAGGAAAGCAGTGGAAACGTTGCCGCTGACCGTCGTTTTATTCAGTCCGCTGGACCCTTTACCTTGGAGCCAGGTGATTACAACAACATCACCATGGGGGTAGTTTGGGCTCGTGCCACCGGTGGGGAGCCCTTTGAATCTGTGAAGTTATTGCGTCAATATGATGACAAAGCACAGGCTTTATTTGATAATTGTTTTGAATTGGTTTCAGGACCAGACGCTCCAGATGTGGCTGTCCGTGAGTTAGATAGAGAGGTGATTTTGATGTTGTCTAATGACAATATTGTGAGCACCAATTACAACGAAGCTTATGGCCCCCAACAAGGAGGTTTCGATCCAAGTATCCCAGAGGAATTGGCAGATGGAACGCAATTAGACACGGTGGCTAGATCTTACAAGTTTGAAGGTTATTTGGTATATCAATTGGCCAATGCGGATGTAAAGGCCAATGATTTGGGTGACATTGCTAAGGCAAGATTGATTGCCCAGTGCGATATTGAAAATGAAGTGGCCAATGTTGTCAACTTTAATCGTGATCCAATTTCTGGATATATAGTACCGGAGTTGAAAGTACAAGGAGCCAATGAAGGTATCCAGCGTTCATACCAAGTAACTACGGATGCTTTCGCACAAGGAGATAATCGATTGATCAATCACAAGACCTATTATTTCATGGTATTGGCCTATGGTTATAACAATTATCAGCCCTATGATGTAGGCGCAGAGGCCGGTCAAGATGAAGCTTTCTTGGCTTCTCGTAAGGCCGCTATCGGTGAAATTCCAGTGATTGCCGCGATCCCTCATAACACTCAACCTGCATTTGGTGGTAGTATTTTGAATGCACAATATGGAGATGGAGTGGCCTTGACACGCATTGAAGGAAAAGGAAGTGGATTGAATGCGATGACTTTGGATCCAAAGACAGAGGCGGAGATTTTGAACAACATTAACGT
>CANHWU010000031.1 GCA_947464415.1 Flavobacteriales bacterium | reverse complement strand
TTTCCTTTGAAAATAGAATCCATAAATTTTTCGATTCTGCTTGTTCGGGTAGAGGATTGCTTGGCTTGTGCAAAAAACAATAAGTACCCTCTTTGTCGACCAGGTGTGAGGGCATAAAAGGCGGATTTGAAGGAAGGGTCTTCTGTAAATTTTTCTTTCAATTCCTCAGGTATTGGATATTGATCCATGGTTTTTTTTACCACTTGCTTCCCTGAGCGTTCCACCTCTATTGCTTCTAAAATGTAGCGCTTGATGGCTTTTTCTTTTTTCAAAACATCCCTAACATCAGTGAAGCGAAGTTGTTTACCAGATTGAGAGTTCTCACCTGGACTTACCAACCAATTCTTATCATCATTTAGCAATGCGCCTTTGAAAAAGTTGAATGCAAAATATTCCTTGAATGCTCCAAGGATTAAGATATTTTTCTTTTCAAAAGTGTAACAAGGATGTTGCCATTTGAAATCTTCGATCAGCCCACACTCCAATGCAATTCTGCGCATTTCGTGTAAACCTTCATTCCAAACAAGGGCTCTGCAAGCGGCGGTTTGGTATAAATGACAACGGCCGCAACCTTCTTGTAAAAAGATATCTACTTTTGGATTCAATATCGACATGTAAGCGTGTTAAATACTAGATGGTCATGATATCTTTATCCTTAGCCGCCAATACCTCTTCCACTTTTTTGTTGTATCGATCTGTCAATTCTTGCACTTTCGTCTCTCCTGTTTTGGCTTCATCCTCTGGCAAGCCATCTTTTTGGGCTTGTTTGATAAAGTCTAGCGCTTCTTTTCTTCCATTGCGGATGGATACTTTGGCATGTTCTCCTTCCGCATGCGCTCTCTTAGAAAGGTCTTTTCTCCTTTCTTCCGTCAGCATGGGGACGGAGATAATGATCAAGTCGCCATTGTTCTGGGGATTCAATCCCAAATTGGCTTCCATTATAGCTCTAGAGATGCCTTCTAACATGTGTTTTTCCCAGGCCTGCACGGTAATCGTCCGAGCATCGGGTGTACTTACATTGGCTACGTTTTTGAGCGGTGTCATCGACCCGTAATAATCTACCTTCACGCTGTCTAACATCGCAGGACTGGCTTTTCCTGCTCGTATTTTATTCAATTCAAATTCTAAGTGGTCAATGGCTTTTTCCATTGCGGCGGTGGCTTCTTCGAGCGCCATGCTTACTTCGTCTGACATATTCTTTTTGTATTAAAAGTCAACCAATGTACCTACTTTTTCTCCGTGAATCAGTTTTTTCAGATTTCCTTTTTTGTTCATGTCGAAAACAATGATCGGGAGCTTATTTTCATTACAAAGGGTAAAGGCCGTCATGTCCATTACATTCAGCCCTTTTTCATATACTTCCGTAAATGATACTTTTTCGTATTTCGTAGCGGTAGGATCTTTTTCAGGGTCGGCTGTGTAGATGCCATCTACGCGGGTTCCTTTTAAGATAACATCCGCCTCAATCTCGATGGCTCTCAACGAAGCAGCGGTATCTGTGGTGAAGAAGGGATTTCCTGTTCCGGCTCCAAAAATCACTACCCGGCCAACTTGTAAATGTTTTACTGCTTTTCTTCGGATAAATGGCTCTGCAATTTGTTTCATTTCGATGGCCGATTGCAATCGGGTAGGCACCTCTAAACTTTCTAATGCACTTTGCAAGGCCATCGAGTTGATCATGGTGGCCAACATGCCCATATAATCACCTTGCGTTCTTTCCATCCCTCCTTGCTCGGCTTGAACGCCTCTGAAAATATTTCCTCCTCCGATGACAATGGCAATTTCTACTCCTTCATTGAAAATCTCTTTGATTTCTTGTGCATAGAGCATCAAACGATCATTGTCTATTCCAAATTGTTTGTCGCCCATGAGCGATTCACCACTTAATTTCAATAAAATGCGGGAGTATTTCATAGGGCAAATATAAGCATCAGCCTTCAGCCTCGCGACAGAATTGGCAATATTGCGCATCCTGTTTGTGAACGTAGCGATCTTGGGCGAGCATCATTTCGCATTGGTGAATCAACCATTCTTTGAATTGATCCATGAATCCACTGGATAGGAAGGACTTGGGGTTTTGTAAAAACTCGGGAGTTCCTTTTACGGCGGCCAATGGGAATAGTCCGATGCTCATTTTTTCTAATGGTATATGGAGATGAACGTGGGAAAGCCATGCATACATCAGGATCTGAATGAGCTTGCCTTTTTTC
This sequence comes from Flavobacteriales bacterium, assembly GCA_947464415.1. Lineage (GTDB taxonomy): Bacteria > Bacteroidota > Bacteroidia > Flavobacteriales_D > Sanyastnellaceae > CAMCTV01. The sequence goes on along the minus strand of CANHWU010000031.1, from coordinate 18,607 downwards.
TCGGTGAATAAACTCTCTTCATCAATGGGGTCCAGTGTTAGATCTTTTTCTTTTACTTGACCTGTTTTGTAATCAAGAATGTAAATAATTCCGCCTGATTGATGTACCCTGTCTATGTTTCCTTTGAAGACCAATGGAGTGCCATCTTGCAGATGAACAGTGGTATGTACATTTTGCTCGGTGTAAAGGATGGTAGCAGGTTGATTTTCTTGGATCAATTGTAAGTCATAATCCAAGACCTTTTCAATCATTTTTTTGGCGGCCTCAAGGGCCAATAAATTGTATCCCTCAATGGGCATTTCATCATCTCCTTCCCGCAATGTTTCCGCCAATTTGACCTCGCATTCGGCGCGCCAAATTTGGATATCTTGAGCGGTAAGCGGAGTTCCTATCTTTGGGCGGTGCCAATTCTCTAGTACCTTGTGCACCAATGATCCGATGGTAGCGCTGTCCAGTTGTTCCTCCATTTCATTGATTTCACCCAAGCCAATAATGTAGCGGTAATAGAAATCCAATGGACATTGCAAAAATTTGTTGATGGCCGAGGGGCTGATTCCACTCGCAAATTTGGAGGTGAGTTGTGACATGGAAAGTTCATTGGCCAGCACAAACTCGCTGATGTTAAATTCCTCTGCCTTAGGTGCACTGATTTGGAAGGCCTTCCATTCTATTTGAGCATTGAGTTTTGGCCATTCCCACAATAGTTGCTGAAGGTATCTGGAGCGTTCTACTGACCGGAAATCGGAGGTGGTGGCCGGAATGTAAAATTGAATTTCTTCTGCTCGTTGCAGGAGTCGATACAAATTATATGCATAGCTCGCATCACGATCTTTTGGCAATGGCATACCAAAAGCAGTTCGCAAGTCAAATGGAATCAGCGATTGATAGGGTTGGTTGCCTGGCATCACATCTTCTGTGGCTTGCACGAAAATGACGCGTTTAAAATCCAAAGCTCTTGTTTCTATCATACCCATGATCTGTAATCCTTGCAATGGCTCGCCTTCAAAGGTGATTTGTTCCTTTCCAATCAGATGTTGAAATAAAATTTCCAAGGAACCCATCTGATTCAATTGCGGCATGGTGGTGAGCCAATGGGCAATGGATTGTAACTTCTCCTTCAATTGAAATGCGCTTTCTACAGTGATCTCGTCACTTGAATCGTGAAGGGCAATGCTTTCTAAGAGCCGCGTCATCTGAGCCAAAGCCGATGGTGCATCCATAGATTCTACATTCAGGTATTCCATGAATTGGCCGATGGATTGTAATTGCGGCTCGGAGGAGAGTTCCTTCAATTTAGAAAATTGAAAATAGGTAAGCCTTTTTTTAATCAAGCTTTCTTGCAAGGGGCCGCGCCATGATTCTGTGATAAATCGGATAGCGGGTTGATCGATGAACTGATTAAAATCCCTGAAGTAAATTCTCTTTTGTTTCTGCGTACTGATGATGAATTCCCAATACGCATTGCATAATTGATAGACTGCCGTATTTCGAATGGGCCATCCCATGGCTACATTGATGGCCTCTGGAACATTCAATTGCGAAAGCAGGGGTTGTAATAAATTACCATCGGTCATGATGATAGCGGTATTGCTTCTTTCCTCCGCATTGATCTTTTGGATGCTCTCGGCAATCTGGATGGTATTGCCATAGGCGGTTTGGGCATGGAACGAGGTGATTTGTCTTTTCCCTGCTGAAAGGCATGAGTGGGTGTTGATGCTTTTTCGTTGTGATAAATCGCGGAAAAAGTTGCCGGCCTCGTGTTGGTCATTTTGAAAATAGTAGTTGTCAACGTCCCAAATGAATTCAAGAGGATGGGACAGTGCTACGCGGTCCATAATTTTCTCCTCTGCGGGGGTGAGAGAGGATAAACCTACGGCATAAGTTTTAGAATGAGGAACTTGGATATCGATTTTTTTTTCTGCCAATCGTCGCGTGAGTTGAGCATAATTCCATTGTTGTGTGAGATCACCATGTTTTTGAAAGGCATGATAGAGCTTGCCAAATTGTTCCCAGAATACCAGGAATTTTTCTTGGATTTCAGATAAAGTTTCTCCCTGTAAACTCCATTGCTCAATGCCTTTGATGTCTTTGATGTTTTGGAAGATTTGAGCCGCCGATACCAAACTTTGATCGATATCATTGAAGTCATTCATGGCTTGTGGAGCCCATTTCATGAACATTTGAAAATCTTCTTTCTGATCAATTTCTTTTGCGTACACCTCAAATAATAGTAGGGTAGATTCAAACGTCCCGATGTTCTTTTTTCCACTGAGCATTTTAAACCAATCGGGTAGGATGTAAATGCTAGGTGGCAGTATCGGTTTTCCGTACAGTTGAGCAAGATGTTTTTTCAAGAACAGTCCGGCTCGCTTACCCGGAACAACGACGGCAATGTCATTGAGTTGATAACGATCTTTGTTTTCGTTGTAAATGGTTTGGGCAACTTCCCTTAAAAATGCTCGCATAACGCACAATATACTCGCATTCCTATCATCTTTGTGGCATGGTTGATAATTTCCCTGTGTTTTTAAAAAACCAAAATGATCAGAATTATTATTGCATCCTGAGCGAATCTCACTTTTGGGAGTGGCAGCGCATAGGAACCAAAGGATTGTTATTGGAAATTCATGCCCATACTTTACCCGATCGTTGGGTAATCCAAGATTTACTTCAAAACACAACTGGAAATATTTGCCCCTCGGATGAGACAGAGTGGCAAAGGGTGATCCAAAGCTCGTGAACATCATTTTGTTGAAGAACACCTTCTCATCGATTTCATCACCCTCAAATAAAATTCATCTTTGTAGCATGTTAGTTTGGCAGCAGAACGCTTCGTTAAAATCCTTCAATACTTTTGGGATGGAGGTGAAGGCAGATTGGTTGGTGTTGATTCAAGATTCATCCGATTTGCATGAATTGATTCGTGATGAGCGATGGCAAAAGATGCCTCGAATTATTTTGGGGGGAGGGAGCAATGTTTTATTCACTCAAGATTTTGTAGGAGTGGTGGCGATACTGCAGACCAAGGGTATAGCAGTGTTGGAGGAAAATGATGAAGAGGTTTTAGTGGAGGTAGAATCAGGAGAAATATGGCATGAATGGGTGATGCATTGCATAGAAAAAGGTTGGGGGGGATTGGAGAATTTGAGTTTGATTCCGGGAAGCGTAGGTGCTTCGCCGATGCAAAATATCGGTGCGTATGGAGTGGAAATCAAAGATGTTTTTGTATCGCTCAACGCCATGCATGTTGTCACCGGTGTCGAGTGTGTTTTTACGCATGAACAATGTGCATTTGGCTATCGAGAGAGTGTATTTAAGCGAGCAGAAAAGGATCGATGGATCATCAAGAGTGTTGTTTTTAAATTGTCGAAAAACCCCATTTTAAAAATGGAGTATGGGGATATTCAAAAGCGATTGGCAGAGAGAAATATTGTCCATCCGGGTATTGCGGATATCAGTGAGGCGGTATGTACTATTCGACAATCAAAGTTGCCCGATCCCAAGGTTTTAGGCAATGCAGGAAGTTTTTTTAAAAACCCAGTGATTCAAAAGGTTTTGTATCAAAATTTATTGTCTCAGTATCCCACCATGCCACATTATCCTGTCAACGCTGAATATGTGAAAGTACCTGCGGGATGGCTCATAGAACAGGCCGGTTGGAAAGGGAAAAAATGGGAGACCTGCGCGGTGCATGATCGGCAAGCTTTAGTCTTGGTCAATCACGCCCATGCGAAGGGAAATGAAATTTGGGATTTATCCTCTGCCATTGTTGCCGATATTCTGGAGAAATTTCAAATTGAATTGGAACGTGAAGTCAATGTGTATTGACTAGAAATTAGCGCAAGGAACAATTTTGCGCTTGGTTTTTATTTTGACCGCCAAATTGTACGCCATGGTGATTTCATGTGATCCTCCGCTGTTGCTTACATTCAATGAGGACAGGGTGATATCATAGCTATATCCAAAACTGAAAGGTCCGCTTTGAACGCCCACTAATAAGGCCAAAGCGTCTCGATTGGGCAATTGATATCCATTCGATTTTACAGGTAATCCTCTGTACCAAACACCTAAAACGATGGGCTTGAATTCGTAATAGCAACCAATGTCTAATTGATCATATTTTCCTTGACTGAGATAATTAGCGGCCACCAAAACATGATGGTCTAATTTCTTCAAGGAGTAGCCTTTGATTCTGAAGCGCTTTCCACCGTGAAAAGCATATCTTACGGGCAAATAAGAAACCTGCGATTCGTACAAAGACTCGTCAGGCGTATTCAAATGCATTGCCGAGAATCCCGCCCAAAATTCGGGTCCATAAATCAATCCGCCCGCACCGGCATCAAAATAAACTACCGATTGCCCTGGGTATGTTTCCAATGAAATGGGCGCGTTGTTCCTGATCAATTGATCGTAGAAAGTCAAGTTATTAAAATTGACAGAACGAGTACCCATCGAAAATTGAATAGCAGGACGGATATATAGATTTTTTTTCAATCTAGTTTCATAGGCATACTGAAAACCGAATTGAGATCTTGAAAGCCCTCCGGCCCCGGCTATATCTCTTTGAAATACCAATCCGAATCCGCTTTTAAGTTCATTAGAGTAGGTATCAAAAGTAGCTACATAGGAGGTGAAAGCTTTGGGAATTCCAGACCATTGATTACGGTATTGAGTGGCAAATCGGCTTTGTAAACCGGCCCCTGCGAATGCAGGATTGAGCGCGCAAGGAACAGCATAAAACTGTGTAAATTGCTGATCCTGTGCAGCAGACAAGAGTGCAATCAATGAAATGAATAGGGTGTAAAATCCTTTTTTCATGCTATTTCCTTACCAATGTTACTGTTCCAGAATATTCATAAGATTGTCCATTTTGGAAAAAACCTTTGGCTTTCCAAATATACACATCTTGTGGACAAATTACACCTTTATAGTATCCATCCCAACCTTTGTAGATATCATCAGAGAAGAACAAAATCTCTCCCCATTTATCAAAGATCTGCAGCTCATAGTTTTTTATCCCTTCAAATTTTGGAAAAAATACGTTATTGTCATAACTATTCATGTCAAATCGACCATCTGTCGGTCCAGTGTTGAGTGGGCTGAAGGCATTCGGAAATACTATGTCTCCTCCGCCTATAGCATTGACCGCCCCTATTTGAACAGCCGTGTCCGGACAGTTGAATTCATTGTTTACTATCAGTTGAATATCGTACAAACCAGGTTCGGTATAGGTATGTTGAGGGGCAAAGGACATGGAGGTGTCTCCATCTTGGAAATTCCATTCGAAATAATTGGCGTTTTCACTGAGGTTGACAATGTACACTGGCTGTTGGGGGATGGTTACTTGAGGGGGAGTTACGGTAAAAATAGCGATAGCCCGTGGAAATACCTCTATTGATAATGGATGCACTGCAGTATCTATTTGACCATTGTAGCCGATTACAATTTGTCGAACAGTGTATAAGCCAGGTGTATCATAAATATGTACTGGACTGGTATTGATGGAGGCTCCACCATCACCAAATTCCCAGAGCCATCCATTTCCATATTGAGAGGTGTCTTGAAACGCAACTGTCAAAGGAGCACATCCACTTTTATCGCCTATAAAACCAGCCACGGGATCAGGTGCGAGGATGGTCATTGCTTGGTACGCGGTGTCACTACATTGTCCATTATTCGCAATCATAATGATGTTGTAATTACCCCAAGTGTTGTAGTTGAAGTTGCCCGGGTTCTCTTGTTGAAGTAAATTACCATTTCCCATATCCCATAAGTAGGAGGTGGAGCTATTAGAAATACTGTTGTTTTCTATGGAAATGGCATTGGGCCATGTTTGTGGATTAGGAGAGGCCGTGAATTGCGCTAAGGGGACGGGAAATACCTGCACTTGTTGTGAGATTATTTGAGAACATCCCAAGGCATTGGTGGCCGTCAAAGTGACAATGTAGCTAGTGTCAGTATCATTGGGATTGAGATAGGTGTGAGCGGGATTGAACAATGTTGATGTTTGACCATCACCAAAATCCCAATGATAGCTTTGTGCTCCAATGGATTGATTGAGAAGCAAGGTATTGAAAGGATGACACCCCTCTAGGTCACCGGTGAAATTGGCGGTGATTCCAGGAGGTACTGTGACAGGCATGGTATAGGTACTGAAGCATCCATCTGTAGTCATAGCAGCGAGCACAACGGCATTGGTTACCGCAACATTGGTCAAGTTAAAGAAATTGTGCTGATGAATAGGCTCTGCATTGATGCTGGTTTGTCCAGTACCATAATTCCAACTGTACTGATCTGCACCCACCGAACCATTTTCAAAGGTGATGGTAAGTGGGTAGCAACCCGTGGTATCGATCATATCAAAATAGGCGACAGGTGTGCGATGCACAACGATGGCTGTTGTGAGGGTGTCAGAACATCCATAATCATTGGCCGCTATAAGAGAAACTGTGTAGGTACTATCCTGCGTTATCAGATTTTGATAGGTATGGCTTGGACTGATAACAGAGGTGGAGGTGCCATCCCCAAGATCCCATTGAAATTGGGTAGCTCCTGAGGAGTTATTTTGAAAAAGACAATTGAAAGGTGCGCAAGCTGCTGACAAGGAAGGATTGAATAGAGCAATGGCTTGTGGGTGCAAGGTATACAGAGTGGTGCTTGTATCGGTGCATCCATTGCTTGAGGTAGCTACTAACTCAATATTAAAGTAGCTTAAAAAATCACCCTCTTGTTCAAAAACATGTGTGAACAAAGTATCACTTGTATTCGAAATATTTCCATCTTGGAAATTCCATTGGTAGCTATCCACATTGGAGCTATTGTTATAAAATACCACCGAGGCCGGTTCGCAACCATCTGTATGGTCAATACTGAAAGAGGCAGTGGGTCCTCCCAGTATGATTACACTGCTATGGGTGGTGTCTGTGCATCCAAAAACGGAAGTGCCAATAAATGACACCTCAAATGTATCGATGGGTAATGTCGTTTGATAGATGTGGGTTGGCAGCGCTTCAAAAGATTCAGCTCCATCTCCAAAAATCCAATGAAATTCAGCTGCCCCCGTCAGCAGTGGCATAGGAATTTCGACCGGGCTGCAGCCTGTAAAGGAATTGAAATCGATATTAAAAGTAGCCGATGGAAAAACCACGATGGTTTGTTCTGTGGTATCATGACATTCACCTGTGGAATAAGCAATCAGTGAAGCTGTAAAGAAACCTACTAATGTTGTATTATTCTCGTAAACATGCGTAGGAGCAAATTCAGTGGAGGTATTTCCATCTCCAAAATCCCATAAGTAAGAAACAGCTGCTTGAGAGTTGTTGAGGAATGCGCTGGTGTGTGGGCTGCATTCCGGAACGGAATTGGGGTCAATAAAACTAGCAAAGGCCCCTGAATTCACGGTTATTAGGGTGTTAGCGGTGGCTGAGCAACCCATGTCACTGGTTCCAGATAAAGTAACCGTGAAGTTACTGCTGCTTCCTTGGGAGGTGAGAAAAACATGAGAGGGTGATAAATCTGTGCTGGAAGTGTTATCACCAAAAGTCCAATTCTGAGAGGAAATGCCGACACTGTTGTTGTTAAAGCTGACTCCAAATGGAGTACATCCTACATTATCATTGACTGTGAATTGTACCAAGGGCAGAGGGTCCACTGTGATGGTGTTCTCGATGGTATCTTGACACCCTGTGATCCCTGCTATCAATTCTATGGTGTAATCACCAGGAAGTGCATAGATGTGATTGGGTGAAAAAGCATTGGAAGATTGACCATCACCAAAATTCCAATGAGATGGTGTATTAGGCCCACCACTTTCATTGATAAAACTTATATTGCTGTTTTGACAATTCCCAAGGTTTGAAAATTGTGCTGTTGGGGTGTTTACTACTTGTAAGATTTGGGTATCAGTGGCGGTACAGCCATTAGAAGCGGTAACTTGGAGGGTTATTGTGAAGTTACCGGTATTGGTGATGTCAAAAGGAGCAGGGGTTGATCCACTGAAAGTATTTCCATCGAGTAATGTCCAATCATACAAAATAGGATTACCTGTAGAATTTTGAGATAACTCAACATGCAATGAGTCGCAGGCGGAGGCGTTGGCAGTGATGATTTGAGTGGTGGGTGCGGCCAGCACAACAATAGTCTTGGTGACGGTATCTGAACATGAGGTAGGGGACAAGGATTGAGCCACTCTGTAACTTACATTGAATATTCCGGGAGCGTTAAAACTAAAGTTCATATTACCACCATTAGCCGAGGTCCAATTTCCATTCAAATTCCAAAAATGTTGATTGGCTCCCGTGGATGTTGGAAAGAAGGTGATATTTTGTCCGACGCAAACCGTGTCTTGACTGATGGTGAAATCCGCTATTGGGGGTGATATGATATGTACCGTAATATCATCCGTTTGAATCCCGCAATAATTACTGTCTTGAACAGATACTATGTAGTCTCCTATACCAGGAAAAGCTACGGTTTGCGGTAGATTAGGAGGAAAGGGAATCCAATCGGTTTCCTGAACGCCAGATCCCCAATAGTCTCCGAAGTTCCATTTTTCTTGTCTCTGGAAAATATTGCCTTGTGTAAAACAATTTTTCTGTGCGTTGTTGGTGAAGGAAAATATTGTATCGGGATAACATAAAGTGGCAAAGGGTGTGGTGATTTGAGGGAGATCTTTATCCCAAATGCGTATAGGATTAAAAGTAGCAATGGAGGCCCCCCCTTGAATGGTATTACAATAATTTTCAGCATAAAGAGTTACTACAGTTTCGCAGCTTACTGTTCCTGGTTCGTACAAATGACTGACACTTTGATTGGAGTTTTGAGCATCAAAAAAAAGATCGGGGCTATTGTCACCGAAGTCCCATTGAAATTGCGTTGTGGCGGAAACATTGGTTGAACTGTTGATGAAATCCATTGCTTGTGGGGCACAACCTTGAGTGATGCCGCCCACAGGAATCTGTATCGAGGCAGAGGCCGCTTGTTCCATCACCACTACCCCTGTGATGATGCATCCGCTCAAATTAGAGATAGTAACGACAAATGTGTCCACTGAGGGAGCGTAGGTGTGATTGATGGGGCTACCGACAGACCAATTGGATTGAATAGTGTTGGTGGTTCCATCCCCCCAATGGATCTCCACATTGGGCCAATTTTGGGGGGATTGTAAATTGAAATCAAAACTTCCTCCATCGCAGTCATACCAATACGGATGAACAGTAGCGTTGCCTTCATAATCGAAAACTTGAGGGCATTGGGCACTTGCCCCAAGGGAAATCAACACTAATATAATGGTAAGTTTGAATTGCATTTTCATCACTCTTACGAAATTGCGCAGGAAAAGTGACATAAATGAGCATTTGTATCATTTTTTTTCATTAATCACTTGTGAGAAAGAGAAATTTCTTGAGAAATGATTCTTGGGTAAATCAAGGCTTGATTTCCTGCACAATCCACGCTACCGCTGGACAGACCAGGGTGTTTCGGTAAGTCATATCTACGATTTGGCTCATGTTTTTTCGATCGGTATGTGGATATTCCCTGCACGCTTTGGGGCGATGCTCATAAATGCGGCAAGTATTATCCTCTTGCAGAAATAAGCATGGCGATTGATTGAGCACCCAATCCCCGTCTTCATCTATGTGCAAGTGTTGTTCAGTAAATTGTGAGGGCTTGATTCTTAAATGTTGCGCTATGCGCTCAATATCCACATCCCTGAATATCGGACTAGTGGTTTTGCAACAATTGGCACATTGAAGGCAATCTATTTTCTCAAAGGCTGCTTGGTGTTTGGTGTGAAATTTTTCGTCCAAGTTTTTTTGGCCTTTTTGCTGCTTCAACCATTTCTGATTGATTTTTTTTTCGGTTTTAGCTCTATCTAGCCACTTTCGATATTCTTCATTCATGGGGATCAGAGAAGGATTCGTTGTGAATGAAGGCAGTGTCTGTTAAACAATGCAGAAAGGCTATCAAATCTGACTTGGAAGTTTCAGACAATTGCAGGCCTCCAGAAGTGAATTTCATAAAGGAATCGATAGTGGTAGAGGGATGCCCACCACTGTTGTAATGCTCAATGACATCGGATAAAGTTTGAAATCTCCCATCATGCATGTACGGTGCGGTGAGGGCGATGTTGCGCAAGGTAGGCACCTTGAATTTCCCGCTATCCAGTGGATTGAAAGTGACCAAAGCTCTGCCCGGATCTTTTGAAAAATGAGCATCCAAGCCGTTGTTATGAAAAAGTCCATTGGTGAATTGCATATCACCAAATCCATGACAGTGGAAGCAATCGGCACCAAATGAGCCTCCAGGCACTTGATCTGGACTTCCGCCTTCTGTCTGAAAGAGTACAAATCCCCTGTACTCAGAATCGGTAAATTGGTATAGGCCGATGCGCTGTTGATCAAATTTGGAACCTGCACTGATCATTGTTCTCAAAAAGGACGAAAGCGCTTTGGCGGCTCTTTTTTTGGTGACTTTGGGGCTACCAAATGCGGCTTTGAAAAGAGGAGGGTACAAGGTATCGTTTTGTAATTTTTCCACCACTTGACTCCATTCTTCATGCATCTCGATGGGATTCTCCACGGGTTGTACTACTTGATCCTCTAATGTGGCTGTTCTGCCATCCCAAAAGAAATACCGTGCCCATCCCAAGTTGATCAAGGCCATGGATTGTCTTTCTCCGATTTGTCCTTCAGCTCCAACGGAAAATACCGCACTATCCGAAAATCCATGTTGTGGTAAATGACAACTTCCGCAGGATTGAGTTTGGTTAATGCTTAATTTTTTTTCCCAAAACAAATATCTACCCAGCAGAACAGATTCATTGGTCAATGGGTTGTCTGCAGGAATATCCATTGGAGGAAAAAATGGTGGAATGGAGAGGGGGTAAGCGGTGGTGGCACTGAAATCATCCATGATGGTTTCTTCTGGCTGTTCCAGGACATCATAGCGACAGGCCATGAATAGCGTAAATACCATCAAAAGGAGGAGTACTTTTCTCATTGATTCAAAGGTAAAAAGGAATGGTTTTGAACAGCGTTCCAATCCGTTAAACTTTCAAGAAAGCTCACCAAATCCAACTTTTCTTGAGGGGTCAAACCCAAAGGTCGGATGCGATGATCTTGTTGTTTGGGATGCCAATCTCCTCCGCGATTATAAAATTCCACCACATCTTCCAATGTGCGCAGTGATCCATTGTGCATGTAGGGTCCGGTGAGTTCAATGTTCCGAAGTGTGGGAGTTTTGAATTGATATCTATTCTCTATGTGGTAGCTTTCTCTCTCCTTTCCGAGATCTGTAGAGTCCGCTACCCCTATTGAATAAAATTGATAATCCGTGAAAAATGGCAAGGCATGACATTGAATGCAAGCCAATTTATCTGACTGAAACAATTGCCAACCTCGCTCCGCCTCAGGGGACATTCGGCGTTTTTTGAAGTAGTATGCTTGATCGAAAGGTGTGTCATAGCTGATCAATGATCGCTCATAGCAGGCGAGGGCTCGAACCACAGTGTAAAAGTCCAAATCGCGATTGTAGGCTTTTTGACTCAATGTCTGATAACATTCATTTTTCAAAATGGCAGTTGGCAAACCTTGCGATGAATTGAACATTTCATGGGTAGAAAGCAATGGGGCCAGTGCTTGTTGTTCGAGACTTTTCACCCCTCCTTCTGCCATCAAATAAGGTTGCCACCCTACATTGAAAAGGGTCGGGGTATTCCGCATGCCTTGATGTTGATCATGTCCCACGGCCACGCTTTGTCCGTCAGTAAAGGCGCCCGTCAATGCATGACAGCTTGCGCAAGAGGTTTGCCCATCCGCTGACAGTTGCGGGTCATGGAATAGTTTTTTTCCCAATTCTAATCGACATTCGGTGGGGTAATTATCCTCAGGAAAGTGGATAGGGGGAAAGAAGAAGGCTTGTCGAAATGACAATGAATCTGTGGAGCAAGAAGGGCAATGCGCCTCTGATGTTAGACAACCTTGATGCGCAAAAAGGAGGAATATTGAATAGAAAAAAGCAGTTGAAAATTTTACCACTTTTGACTTTTTCTTATCCAACCTTCCAATGAAATTAAGGAATGTAGGAAAATGCACTTTGATACAGATTCATGGATTTCAGGGCCAACGGTAAATTGCCTGTTGTGTGCGTGAGATATTCTGTATCGAAATGCAGGGTGTCTGTATCGTTTAAAAAACACTTCCGTGCATTGAATTCGAAATTCCAAGTATAGCTTCCTCCCAACTGGGTTTCGATCGGTGTGGGGTAAAAGGTAAGGGTGCGGAAAAGAGTATCATCACCACAATGGTAAGCTAGTGGATCGATGAGGGGGGCGGAAGTGGAACCAGATAGATCGGTTTTTCCGTTGAGCATATAAAAAATGTATCCTGTATTCCAGGTCCAAAACATTCCGGATGAGCCTGCTACGCTGAGTGGATGGCTGTTAGCATAAGTGGTAGGATCGGTGGATGTGTTGACATCTGAAGGTACGCCGAGGGAAAATTCAATTTTGGTTACCTTCCAAGGTGGAGCGTTAACACTGATGGTAGGGTCAGTGAACCAATTCAACAATGCATAATCTTTGAGCACCAGGGCTGAATCTACTTCATTGTACACTTTGATTTGACTCACATAGCCACGAAGGTCTTCTATCAAAAATCTTCGATTGAGATAGTCGTAATAGGTTTGACCTTGAACCAAATCTTGATCATCGAAAACGGCATTCCAATGAAAATGATATTGAGCTGTGGTATGGGGAGAGGGTGGATCTACTACAGGGTCTTTACACCTATTGCATTGCATACAGGTCAAAAAAAGCAAAAGCGCCCATCCTGAAGTAAACATTTTTTTCATAGTGCTAAAATTATATCAACAATTGCCTCTACGCTATTGACTTTTGTTAATAGTTGGCTATATTTATGAGATATGCCAGTTCAATTGCCCTCGTTTATTGTGTATAGGAGTTCTGCGGGAAGTGGAAAAACCTACAGTTTAGTCAAACAATACCTCACCATTGCGCTCAAGGACGCCTCTCCAAGCGCGTATGTCAATATACTGGCCATTACCTTTACTAATAATGCGGCCGCAGAAATGAAAGATCGCATCGTTTCTCGATTGCATGATTTTTCCCACATGAGCGCTTTGCCTCATGATCATCAAGCACGAGGATTATTCAATGATATCCGAGAGGTATTACAGCTTGATCCTATGGAATTGGAAGTGCGTTCAGAGCGGATGCTTACCAATATCCTCCATCATTACAGTAGATTTTCCGTTTCTACTATCGATTCTTTTATCCATAGAATCGTCAGAACATTTGCCCGTGATTTAGGAAGGCATCCTGATTTTGATATTCAAATGGATGTAGATCAAGTGCTGGAAGAAGTAGTGGATCGATGCTTGGATCAAGTGGGAAGGGATGCCGATCTAACGCAATATCTAAAAAGTTTGATACTCTTCCAGATGGAAGAAGGAAGGTCTTGGAATCCAAAAAAAATCATGTTGGATTTTTCCAAAAGCTTGGTTTCTGAAAAGGGGATAAAGGCATTGGATCGCCAGCAAGGAATGACATTAGATGAGTTTTCCAAAGTCCGCCATGAGTTGTACGGAATGATGAATGACTTGGAGGTGTTACCCAAAGCTTTAGCGCAAGAAGCTTTTGATTTGCTCTCCTCATGCTCCACTGTCCCAACCGATCATTATTATAGTGGAGTTGGGGCCTATTTCAAACTGAAAGCGCTGGCGGAGGATATTATTGCCGATTCTGAAAAAAATAGCTTGTGCAAGGAGACGCTTCAAGGTAGATTGCTGGGAGCGATCAATGCCAATTGGATGGGTGGATCTACCCCTAAAGTCTTGGCACCTCAATTCAAATCAGTTTCACCTCGTGTAGAGCAATGTGTGAAATCTTTGTTTGATTGGTACCATAGCCCGGAGTTCAATCGTTGGTTTTTATTGAGCAAAATTACCCGCAATTTTTTCGCCCTAGGACTCATTCACTATTTGCATAATATCTCAGAATTGTTGAAGGATGAAAAAAACTTTTTGATGATTGACGATTTTCATCAAATGGTGTCCAAAGTGATTTCAGAAAATCACGCTCCCTTCATCTATGAAAAAGTAGGAGAACGGTACGAACATATTTTGTTTGATGAGTTTCAAGACACATCTGATTTGCAATGGCGCAACTTTTTACCCTTGGTCCAAGAATGCTTGGCCAAGGAGGGAAGTGTTTTTGTGGTGGGGGATGGTAAGCAGAGTATTTATAGATGGAGAAATGGAAATGTCCAGCAATTTGTTGAGCTGCCTGTTATTGATGAAACTCCCAATGTCCAGGGATTGCAACGCGCTATGGAGGTGTCATATTCGGAGCCATCGAAAGGAGTAAATAACAACTATCGGAGTGCAGAGAATATTGTATTATTTAACAATGCCATTTTTGAGCAATACCGCTCCAAATTAGGTACTCACTCCAAGGTGTCTGAGGAGCATCAACAAGAGGTCAAGGGAAAGGGAAAGGGAATGGTGCAGCTTCATTGGTGCGCTGACCCTGATGATCCAAAAGAAAAAATGTGTTCTGAGATTATTCAAATCGTTCAGGCTTGTTTGGAGGATGGATTTCACTTGTCGGATATCACGATACTGACCCGAAAAGGGAAAAAAGAATCGGGGCCGATTGCGCAGGCCATCAAAGATTACAATGCTACTGTGGAGCCTTCCAAGCGCATAGCCGTGAGCACTCAAGATAGTTTTTTACTGTCTCTTTCTCCTAAGGTGCGCTTGGTGATGGCCTATCTCACTTATCTGTCGGCTCCTCGTGAGAGTTACTATCGCTTTGATTTAATCCGTTGTTTGGCAGAGGTTTTTCCACAGAATGTGGATCGAGGAAAAATGCTAGATGATTGCATGGTGCCCTGGCAAAAGGAAGGCAAGCAAGGGTATCGATTTGCAGAGATCAATACCGTTTTAGAAGAATGGAATGCGGATTTGCCTACAAAATGGCCCACAGGGATGAGCGCCTTTGAAATGGCCAAGCGCATGATGAACGCATTGGAATTGGAAATGGATGAATATCTGGAATTCTTGCTCGATCAATTGGCACAGCGTGCCCAAAGCATCGGTTTCCAACCAGCAGAAATGCGCCGATGGTGGGAAAAGGCGAAGGATAAATTATGTATCAATGCGGCGGGTGCTAACGATGCGGTGAAAATGATGACGGTGCATCGTTCCAAAGGATTGGAGTTTCCTGTGGTCATTTATCCTCGATTTAATTCCCAAACACCGGGTGGATTTTTATGGTTAAACACAGAAAATGATGGGTTGCCGATTCAAGATGCTTTGGTCAATTACAAATCGAGCAAACCCCAGTATTTTCAACCTCATGACATGGTTCAGGAATATTGGGATGATCAGTTGGATACAGCGAATTTGATCTATGTGGCACAGACGCGTCCCACGCAGCGGTTGTATATTTTACAGGAGTTTAAAATGGAGTCGGAAACCAAAAATGGCAAACAGGTGAAAGACCCTAGCCCAGTGCCAAAAACCAAGGATACCTTCGATTGGAACTATTCCGATTATCTATTTCACTACTTCAACCAAAATGGTACCGAAGTGCAAGAGGGGGTGTGGCGAATTGGGCAGCATGAGAAGCCCTTGGAAGAGGAGAAAAAGCCAGCCATGGAGATACAGCAAATGGGAGTGCACTTGTATCATTTCAAAGAAAAAAAGTTGCGCTATAGTGCAACGAAAAGAGAGGAGATGGCAGCGATATGGGAAAAGGGAAAGTGGGGAGAGCAGGTGCATGTCTTGTTGCAGCAATTTGTATTGAAGGCGTCTTTGGAAGACACCTTGGAACGGATTCAAGGACAATTTGCACAGGTGGATAAAGAGCGAGTGGAGGCACTACGAATCCAATGGAAAAGAGCTGAGGCGGATGAAGTACTCAAGCAGTTCAGGAATTTGGATGGGCGTTGGTCTGTAGAGCAACCGATTCTGCTCACCAATGGAGAAGAGGTAAGGCCGGATTTGTTTTGTGTTTTGGACAAAGAGGTAAAATTGATTGATTTCAAAACTGGAAAACCTAAAACTAAAGATGCGGAACAAATACTTGGATATGCCAATGCCTTGAACGAGATTTGCCAAGTGCCTGTTCAGTCGGCAATTCTGTACACGCACAATATGGAATGGAAAAATTATTGAAAGTAATCATGATGTTATGGGGCGCTCTTCTGCTCCATGCTTCAGCGCGGTGTCAACAGGATTTGATTACCTATGGGAAAGTGGTAGCCAAGAACCAAGAGCAGCCACTCCAAGAATACCGCGCGGCAGCGTGCGCACCGGCCACCGGATTAAGAGATTTGGAATGGAATAATGTCAATGCCTTGATTGAAACGGGCGGCTCTTTGTGGCAAGATAGAGCCACTGGAAGATCACATTATTATGTACCCAAAGAAGGAAATGTCTCAGTGTTATTTGCGGGATCATTGTGGTTGGGTGGAATATCTCCGGATCAGACTTTGAAAATGGCGGCAGTGTTGTATCGATACAATGGAAACGATTTTTGGGCTGGACCGCTAACCAATGATGGAACAGCTTCGGTGAATGAAAGCACTTGCAATGAGTGGGATCGATTTACTGTATCTTATCGTCAAGACGCACAGCGACATCGGCAGTACTTTGAATGTTTAGGCCAGGCGGATTGTGATGTAGAGACAACGATGGGGGGTAGTTATGCTATCCCTGGTTACTTCTATGATTACCCTGCTATGGGAAATACCGCAGTGGGCCAAGACTTGTATATCGCTCCTTTTTATGATTTTGATGAAGATGGAATGTACACCCCCGAGAATGGTGATTATCCTTGGTTTGATTTTCTCAGGGAAATCAATTGTTCCACTAGGAAGCGAGAAGACATTGTTCCGTTGTTTGGGGATATCAATTATTATTGGGTATTCAATGATAAAGGAAATGCCCACACGGAGTCGCAAGGGCAGCCGATTGGAATGGAGATCCGAGCACAAGCGTTTGCCTTTAATACCAATGATGAAATCAATAACATGACCTTTTACAATTATGTTTTGATCAATCAAGGCACGCAAACATTACAAGAGACTTATTTCGGAACATGGATCGATTGCGATATCGGAGGGCATACTGATGATTATGTAGGATGCGATGTACAGCGCGGTTTGGGATACGGGTACAATGGCCCCGCCGTGGACAATCCTACAGGACTTTCGCCCGGTTATGGAGCCAACCCTCCTGCGGTGGGGGTAGATTTTTTTGAAGGCCCCTATCAAGATGCCGATTCCATTGACAATCCATTGACTACCGATATTCTTCAAGCTATTGAGCAAAAAGGAATTCCGTACAAGGGCATCGGGATTGGTTATGGCGATGGAATAGTGGACAATGAGCGATTTGGTATGCGCAAGTTTTTGTATCACATTTCGGGTACCGGCCCTGCGGGTTATCCCACTGTTGCGGTGCATTATTACAATTACCTCAGAGGATATTGGAAGAACAATCAACGCATGTCCTATGGTGGTAATGCGCTCTCTGAGGCGAGTGGTGCGGATTTGGGAGTTCCAGCTGATTTCATGTTTCCAGGAGATACCGATCCTTATCACTTCGGTACTTTTGGAACCGTCACCACACCCTGGACGGAAGTGAGCAGTGGCAATGTTCCTGGTGATCGACGTTTCATGCAAAGTGCGGGTCCCTTTACCCTAGAACCTGGTGATTACAACAATATCACCGTGGGAGTAGTCTATGCCAGAGCAGAAAGTGGAAATCCATTTGAATCTGTGAATTTGGTGAGGGCGGCGGATGATAAAGCACAGGCGTTATTTGACAATTGTTTCGAGCTGATTTCTGGCCCCGATGCTCCCGACGTGACCGTGCGTGAATTGGATCGCGAGGTTATTCTCATGCTCACCAATGACAATCCTTTGAGTTCCAATTACAATGAATCGTACACCATGTTGGATCCTACTATTCCGGAATTTGATGCTGCTTTGCAGCCTCTATCTGAGGCGGAAAGAACTTATCAATTTGAGGGTTATTTGGTGTATCAATTGGCCAATGAGAAGGTAACCAGCGCAGATTTGTACGATATCACCAAAGCCCGCTTGGTAGCACAGAGTGATGTGCAAAATGGGGTGGCGAATATTGTTAATTTTGAAAAGGATGCCACCACTGGATTTACTGTACCTGTGCTCAAAGTGCAGGGTGCGGATCAAGGTATACAAAGGAGTATTCAAATTACTGAGGATGCTTTCGCTCAAGGGGACAATCGATTGATCAATCACAAGACTTATTATTTCATGGCCATCGCCTATGGCTACAATCAATATCGTCCCTATAATGTGGGCAATGGAACGGGACAAGACAATGCCTTCTTGGCCTCAAGAAAATCTGTATTTGGAGCCATTAAGGTAATGGCTGCGATCCCTCACAACACTCAACCTGCATTTGGTGGTAGTATTTTGAATGCACAATATGGAGATGGAGTGGCCTTGACACGCATTGAAGGAAAAGGAAGTGGATTGAATGCGATGACTTTGGATCCAAAGACAGAGGCGGAGATTTTGAACAACATTAACGT
>CANHWU010000030.1 GCA_947464415.1 Flavobacteriales bacterium | reverse complement strand
TTCTACACCCTCGTTGATTACTCTTTCTTTAGATTCTGTTCGTTTTAGTTTACCAGTATGATCATAAGTGTTTTCTGTGATAGTGATATTTTTTCCATTGTTTTTTTCTATCGCAAACAATTGTCCGATGTCGTTTCTCTTATAAAGGATAGAGGAAGTATCTTGAGGTTCAGTGGTCGGTAAATGTTGACTCGTTTTTTCTAGTAAACCAGTTAATCCAAAATAATGATGGATGGTTTCATCGGTATCAATGAGTGGCCTTCCAGCCATTTTGATAATGACGGTTTCATTTATTTGAGCAATTTTATTTTCCCAAAGGAAAGAACGATTAAAAGTGAGGGGAGATTCGAATGCTTTGCCCTCTTTGTTGTTAATCATTTGACTCCACACATTGGGGACTAGCCCAATGAAGAGTATAGCCAATGAGATATATCGCTTGTAGGTGGATAGCATGTTTCTGAATTACAAACATAATAAACCTTGCTGTCGTTTGGTTTGTTTTTGAGGAAGTTCAAATCGGAAGTCTTGTACGATGTCTCAATATACTTGTGCAGTAGTAATCTTTTTTTTGTTGCTGGATCGATGAAATTTCCTGCAATTACACTGGCGGATTGTTCAAAAAGTATTTTTACTTGCCACCAGTGAGCGCTGCTCATTGGGTTTTGTAAAGCCTGGCATCTTTGATAGGTCATGGTTTTCGATTGCTCCACCCATAACGGATTAGCATCAATAATTCCCATCCAATATAAATTTTCCGCAATAACGGCGTTAGCAGAGGGAATCACACTGTCATGAAGATCTTTAGGGATTAAAAAAAGGGGTGAGTCATCACTGCTGAAAAAGAAAACCGAGGTGGCATCTTTGAATCTATTTTCGATGTTTTGTTGTATGTCAATGATATCCTTCCAATAAATCCCATCACTGGTTTGAAATAAAAGTGTAATCAGTGCTTTTTGTAAGAAGGCCAAAGCATCTAATGTGCAGGCAGCAGCAGTGCCATTTGGATACAGAGTCCCCACCCAACCGTGGGGGTGATGTAATTCTTTTTTAAGGTGTCTCCAAAGTGCTACAGCTTCTGGTAATGATTCGGGTTCTTGTGCCATAGCATTGAGCAATAGTGCATTCCAGCTCAGTAAAACTTTATTGTCTGCGATTGGCCTGATTTGAAGTCTCCTTTGCGTGAATAGTTTTTTAAAAATGTTGTAGGGTATGTGTTGATCATAATCTTTTAAACGCAACACACATTGATTGTTTTCCCAATAAGAGTTGTTTTCAAAATCAAAAAGGAAATTGGCTTCTTCGTAATCATGGCCCAATAGATTTTTCAAATCCGCAACATCGAAGCAAAAGTATTTTCCCTCTTCTCCCTCGCTGTCGGCGTCTGTTGCGCTGTAATACAATCCTTTGTCTGTTAACAGAAAATCATTTATCCATTGACGAGTGTGATGAGTCACAATATCCCATTTTTCATGAGGAATCCATTGTTTTGCCAATGTGTACACTTCCAATAGTTGCGCATTGTCATAGAGCATTTTTTCGAAGTGAGGAATGTGCCATCTTTCATCGACACTGTATCTTGAAAAACCTCCGTCTATCCAATCCCATAAACCTCCTAATATCATGTTGGATAGGGTGGTGCGCACCCAGGTTAAACCCATGGAGTTTTGGGTTGCCACGCTTTTTCTCAAAACAAACATTATCAATGGAGGCATAGGAAATTTTGGACTTCCGATCGTCCCACCCCATTGATGATCCAATTGAGTAAGCCATTGATCAAAGTCAAACGGAATTTCCTCCTTCAGAGGGCTATCAAACCAATCTCGTGTGTCTTTGAGGTGGCTTTCTAGTTGCTGAGCGTAATCTAAAACCGTATCGTGATCATGAATAAAAAGATGATGTAGCTCTTGTAAAGTTTGCAGCCATTTTTGTTTGGGAATATAGGTACCAGCAAAGATGGGCCTTCCATCAGGCAAACAAACGCAATTTAGCGGCCAACCTCCATTTTTTCCCATGGCGTGGATGGCGGACATGTAAATGCTGTCCACATCTGGGCGTTCTTCTCGATCTACTTTGATGGAAACGAAATATTGGTTCATATAGTGTCCCACTTCTTCATCTTCAAAGCAGTTTTTCTCCATTACATGGCACCAATGACAAGCACTGTATCCGATGCTCACCACTACCAATCTATTGAGCTCAACTGCAGATTCCCAAACAGCTGTCCCCCATGGCTTCCAATGAACTGGATTGTTTCCGTGTTGTTGTAGATACAAATTAGGATGTCTTCTTAATTCATTGCTCATGCGCTAAACAACGGTTTTTGAGACATCATAGTATGTACTTCTTTTTTAATTGCAGTCAATGCTGGGGCGTTGTCTTTTTGTACAATGGCTTCATTGATCAAATGTGCCATTGATTTTATATCTTCTACTTTTAATCCGCGTGTGGTAACAGCTGGTGTTCCTAAACGAATACCGGAGGTCACCATAGGAGATTGTGTATCTCCTGGCACCATATTTTTATTGATGGTGATATCCACTTGGCCAAGAATAGCTTCCGCTTCCTTTCCTGTTACATTTTTGTTGCGCAGATCGATGAGCATACAATGATTATCCGTCCCCCCACTCACAATATCAAAACCTAAGCTAATGAGTTCATTCGCCAATGTGTGAGCGTTGAGTATCACTTGTTTTCCATATTCCTTGAAGCTGGGTTGCATCGCTTCATTAAAGGCGACAGCTTTTGCAGCAATCACATGTTCTAAGGGGCCTCCCTGCATTCCGGGAAATACCCCGCTATCGAGCAATCCGCCCCAAGTTCTGGCTTCTCCTTTGTTGTTCTTTATGCCAATATGGTTGGCTTCGTTTTTTCCTACCATGATTACCCCGCCTCTTGGTCCTCGCAGAGTTTTGTGGGTGGTGGTGGTCACTACATGGCAATGTGGAAGTGGATTATTGAGTAGCCCTGCGGCTATCAGTCCTGCGGGGTGAGATATGTCTCCTAATAGTACTGCTCCAATTTCGTCGGCGATACTTCTAAAGGCAGCGTAGTCCCAATCTCGGCTATAGGCAGAAGCCCCAACAATCAACATTTTTGGCTTTTCTTGATGGGCTTTTTCTCTTACCAAATCCATGTCCACTCTGCCCGTTTCGATATCTACTCCATAAAAGCAAGCTTGATAAAGTTTACCAGAGTAATTAACAGGTGAGCCATGCGTCAAATGCCCGCCTTGTGATAAATCTAAACCCATGATTTTATCCCCAGGTTGTAACAACGCCAGCATTACTGCGCTATTCGCGTTGGCTCCACTGTGGGGTTGAACATTGGCCCATTCCGCACCAAACAAGGTTTTAAGACGATCAATGGCCAGTTGTTCCACTTGATCCACTATTTGACATCCTCCGTAATATCGCTTATTGGGTAGTCCTTCTGCGTATTTGTTGGTGAGTACAGAGCCCATGGCTTCCATGACATCATTCGATACGAAATTTTCTGATGCGATGAGTTCAATACCTTCCAATTGTCTTTTCTTTTCTTGCTCAATGAGCTGGGCGATAGCGCTGTCTTTCATAGATTATTTTTTTATACTGTAACGATTGGGTTTTTCGGCAATTCTCCAATGAAAATCATCCAACTTTTGTTTTTCATTTTTCGTCATTTTCATGGGAATGAAATAGGAATCGGGTTTCTTTTTTAAATTGATTTTTTTGATTTTTCTATTTCTAATGGAGATACTTATTTCGCTACAATCTCCTTTGTTCATGCCTATGGCGTTGTTATCATCTTCATTTTCTTTCGGGAAATATAAGATTTGACCATTACCATTCACTTCGATTGTAGTCAACTCATTTTTTTTAAAAAAACCAATCATTTTTCTTCCTTTTACTTGATCGAAGTGAAGGCTGTCGGTCTCGCTGATGGCTCCTATTACAAAGGCGTTGGGAAAGGCTTTAAAGTAATTGATTTCTTTATTTTGAATGAAAAGTTGAATGGTGTCTCCTGTAATTTGTCTCTTATCCATCCAAAAGATAGGTTCATGAAACAAAGTCATAACACTGTCTTTTCCATTGAAAAACAAAGAATCGCATCTACCTTGAAAATCATTGTTAAATAATACAACATGGTGATAACCCTTGATTTGATCACCGTTGACACTATCTTGAATCATCCATAATGTGTCTGATTGAATCCAGAGCGTATCATCTTCCATCAATTCAGCAATACGGGGTCGGTCAGTGATGATATTGATAGAGGTTTCATCAAAATGTTCGGCGCAATGACCAAAGATGATTTCTTTTTTAGTGGTGTCTTTTATGACAATATTTTTTAAGGCTTTTCCATAACCTTTTTTCGAATCAAAATAAATCGTATCTCCAATGAGTTGGGTGTTCTCGTAAGTGATTTTGGGTCGGCTGTACAATTCGCCTTTTTCAGTTTTGGAATTGAAAAACCCTTTTGAGCATTCTACTTTTTGTTTTTCACTTTGAATAATGGTAGGAGCAATGAATGTGGCAATTTCTTCGGAGTACAAATAGTCTAATTTAGAGGTGGTCAGCGTATATTTTTCATGAAGAATTTTGACGTTTTTTTCAAAGTGAAATAGATCTTTTTCTGAGTAATAAATTCCATTTTGGCTGGTGAGAATGTCTTTTCTTGTTTTCGAGACAATTTTCCCACCGCCACTGTAATGCGCGGATTTATCATTTAATCGATAATCGAGTTTTGGAGCTGTGAGTACCATGTCGTTGTCTGATAAAACAACGTTACCGTTGACATATGCTTTGTTTTCTTCGTTTCGATAGAACATTTGTTCACCGGTTAAATTGAATCCACCGTTTTTTTTAATTTCAATTTCCCCGAATGCGGTAAAATCCTTTTGAGCGTACCAATATGCGCTATCACAATAGAGATGAATACCATCCCTTAAGAAATGCACATTGCCTATTAGACGCTGAGCATCCACTAATTCCTTGTTGTAATAAATGACATCAGCATGAATGAGTTCTACTTGGTTTTGACCAATAATGTTGGGGATAAAACCCATGTATAAAATGAAAAGCGTATATCTCAACGCTCCTTTCATGGTTGACGCAGAATGGTTTGTTTACGGTCAGGTCCCACGGAAATAAGGGTAATGGGAATTTCCATTAGTTTTTCAATAAATTGAATGTACCCTTTCAGCTCAGCTGGAAAGTCTTTCTCGTCTTGTAAATCAGTCAATGATTGGTTCCATCCAGGCAAGGTAATGTAATTGGGGGTCAACTGGTGAGGTTGGCAATCATAAGGAAAGTAATCGATATTCTCTCCTTTCCATTGATAACTAGTGCAGATATTGATTTCCTTAAAAATGCTCAAAACATCGGCTTTCATCATGTAGAGTTGAGTAACGCCATTGATCATGCAGGCGTACTTCAAGGCGGGAATATCTAACCAACCGCAACGCCTTGCTCTCCCTGTGGTAGACCCAAATTCATTGCCTTCCTTTCTCATTGCCTCGCCTATACTGTCTTCTAGTTCGGTAGGAAATGGTCCACTGCCTACTCTCGTGCAATAGGCTTTGAAGATTCCAAAAACTTCGCCAATTCTGTTGGGGGCAATACCCAATCCAGTGCATGCTCCGGCCGCAACTGTATTGCTAGACGTGACAAAAGGATAAGAACCGAAATCGATGTCTAACAGCGAACCTTGTGCCCCCTCTGCGAGAATTTTTTTTCCGCTTTTTAAAGCTTGATCAAGATAATGCTCACTGTCTATGATTTGAAGTTTTTTGATGAATTGTATGCTCGAGAGCCATTCTGATTCCATGGCGTTCAAATCAAAAGGAAAGTCATATTGGCCGAGCATTTTCAAATGCTTATCTTTTAACTCGTTGTATTTTAAGTCAAAATTATCTTCAAGAATATCTCCAATACGCAATCCGTTTCTTCCCGTCTTATCCATATAAGTAGGGCCAATACCTTTGAGAGTGGAACCAATTTTTGCAGCCCCTTTGGCGGCTTCTGAGGCGGCATCTAAAAGACGATGAGTAGGTAAAATTAAATGTGCTTTTCTGGAGATGAGCAGTCGATTTTGATACGCCACCCCTCGATCTTCGAGTTTTTGTAGTTCTTTTTGAAAAATGATAGGGTCAATGACCACGCCATTGCCTATCACATTCAATACATTGCTATGAAAAATTCCGGATGGAATGGTGTGCAGAACGTGTTTAATGCCATCAAATTCTAAGGTGTGACCTGCATTCGGTCCTCCCTGAAAGCGAGCAATGATGTCATATTGTGGAGTGAGCACATCTACAATTTTCCCTTTCCCTTCATCTCCCCATTGTAAACCTAATAAAACGGCGGCCTTTTGCATAAATTCATATTAAGGCGCAAAAGTAATCGTAAAAGAGGCGAAAATTATTGAGACGGTGATTTTCTACCGTAAAAATTAAGAGAATGAGATTGTATCTCAACACCAAACAGTTCTTCCAACGTTTTTTTGATTTGGTGAATGCGAGGGTCGCAAAACTCGATCACTTCTCCAGTATCCGTAAGAATGATATGATCATGCTGTTGGTTTTGAAAGGCCTTTTCAAAATGGGCAGTATTTTGTCCGAATTGATTCTTTCTGACTAATCCGCAATGAAGTAAAATCTCAATCGTATTGTACAATGTAGCCCGGGAAACTCGGTATTTTTGCTCTTTCATGCGGGTGTATAGAGCCTCAATGTCAAAGTGGCCTTCTACGGAATAAATTTCATTGAGAATTGCATAACGCTCTGGAGTTTTTCGATGGCCATTTTCTTCCAAATACAAGGTGAAAATGTTCTTTACTCTTTCAATGAGCGCATTATCTAGCATATTTGCAATATTAAGAAAACTCAGACTCTATTCTGTCAACTGTCAATACTCCATCAATTTCTTTGAGGTTTTGCATCAAAGTACTAAGGTGATCGGTGTCATGCACCAACACCACCACTTTTCCTTCGAAAATTCCATCTCTGGCTTCAAAGGAAATAGCTCTCATATTCACATTCATATCGGTGGAGATGATATTGGTGATTTTTTGAACCAAACCTACATCATCGATTCCGGTAAATTTTAGACCCACTTCAAATTGAACTAAATTTTGACTATTCCACCGGGCTTTGATAACGCGGTAAGCATATTTGCTCATCATTTCTTGCGCATTGACACAAGTAGTTCTGTGAATTTTAATACCTTCTCCAACGGTAGTAAAACCAAAAACTTCATCACCCGGAATGGGATTGCAACAGGTGGCCAGTGTGAAGTCTACTTTTTGAGTATTATCTCCTATCAACACTGTGTTATTACCGAAGGAGGGAGATGAAGTAATCAATTGTTGTGAGGTAGTATTGCTTTTTTTCTTATAAAATTTGATTCTGCCTCCTTCCACTTTGAAACTCTTCATTTCATCCAGCAAAATCCGCTGTTTCGCAATGCGATAGAACAGTTCGCTGGAGGTAAAGGTATCGAAATGTCTCACCAATTCATCCACATTTACAGAGAGCCAATCCACTTTGATCTGAGAAAAATGCTTGTTGAGCATTTCTTTTCCCTCATCCACGATGATTTTTCTTTCTTCTTTTAATGCGGCCTTTATTTTTTGACGGGCGCTGGCCGTGACAGCTATGTGAAGCCATTCTTCTTTTGGCCGTTGCTTTTTAGAAGTCAGAATTTCTATCTGATCTCCACTTCTGAGTTTGTGACTGAGAGGGACTAATTTGGTATTCACCTTGGCTCCGATGCAGTGATTCCCGATTTGACTATGAATGTGGAAAGCAAAGTCAATAGTGGTGGACCCTTTGGGCAGTGTTTTCAAGTCGCCATTGGGAGTAAAAACATATATTTCTTCAGAGAAAAGCGAAAGTTTAAAATTATCGATGAATTCAATGGCATTATCACTGGGACTATCGAGCACTTCTTTTACCTGACTGAGCCACTTATCCATGATAGTTTCTGGAGATTCTATCGCGCTTTTATACTTCCAATGCGCGGCATATCCTTTCTCCGCAAGTTCATCCATGCGAGTAGAACGAATTTGCACTTCCACCCATTTACCTGTTGGAGACATCACGGTAGTATGCAAGGCCTCGTAGCCCGACGATTTAGGAATACTGATCCAATCTCTCAATCTTTCCGGACTTGGTTGATAGAAATCAGTGACGGCGGAATAAACCCTCCAACAATCACTTTTTTCGTGATCCTCGTCACTGTCGATGATGATTCGGATGGCAAATAGGTCATAAATCTCTTCAAAAGGAACCCCTTTTTGGTGAATTTTATTGTAAATAGAGTATATAGACTTTGGTCGACTTTTGATTTCGTAACCGAGTTTCATCTCGTCTAACGACCTTTTGATGGGTAAAATAAATTGGTTGATGAATCTTGTTCTGACGGCTTGTGTCTTTTGTAGTTTTCCGCTGATATCTTCAAAGGATTCCGGGTCTTTGAACTTGAGTGATAAATCTTCTAACTCTGTTTTGATGTTGTAAAGTCCGAGGCGGTGCGCAAGTGGGGCATACATGAAAAGGGTTTCACTCGCAATTTTAAGTTGCTTTTCCCTGGACATGTGATCTAGGGTCCTCATGTTGTGCAATCTATCCGCCAGTTTGATTAAAATCACCCGCACATCGTCACTCAAGGTGAGCAACATTTTCCTGAAATTTTCCGCTTGTTGACTTGTGTTTTGATGATCAAATACTCCGGATATTTTGGTAAGACCATCGATGATAATTCTTTCTTTTTTTCCAAAAAGATTTTGGATGTCCTCCAGCGTGATATAGGTATCTTCAACCGTATCGTGTAATAATGCACATACAATAGCGAGGGTGTCCAGTCCGAGTTCTTCTGCGGCAATTTTCGCTACGGCCAATGGGTGATAGATGTAAGGTTCGCCACTTTTGCGTCGCATATCTTTGTGTGCCTCAACGGCCACCTCAAAGGCTTTTCGAATTTTTGCTCGATCTGCCCGAGTTTTAGAACGATTGCAGACCCTCAACAGGGAGCGATAGCGCCTTAAAATCTCTTTTCTTTCTTCTTCAAGGTCAATTTCCACGGCTCGCGAAGCTAGGCCGAAAGATTTGTGAACAAAAGACTTTTTGTTAAAAAAATGATCAAAGCTCATAAAATGTGGAGAATTTCAATTTCTTACTTATTTTTGCTAACTAACCAAAATTGAGTAGTCATGCAATTTATTTTTAAAAATTTGAGGAACAGATTGATTTCGAGCACGGTGAAAATTCTGATTTTGTCATTTGTGCCAAATTTGGCTATTTGTCAGGATGAGCCAAGCACTGCTTTCACCGCAGATCCCCTTACAGGTTGTATTTCGGTGTCGGTCGATCCAAGTTTGTATACTCCTTCAAATCCACCAGGAGCTGCGGGTTGCGCGGGAAACTTTGCTACAAACCCTCGTCCTGATATTTGGGTTTTACTCAATATGCCTGCTTCGGGTACACTATTCCTAAACCCACAAGGTTCAGTGGACGCAGGTATGGCGGCGTATACTTTTGATGCATTTACGAATACTTACACACAAATAGATTGTGATGATGATACAGGGCCTGGATTGATGCCTGAATTCACAGTGACTTTACCACCGGGAACTCCAATTTATATTCAGTTATGGGCGTATGGAGGTGGATTGATAAATTTCAGCTTCTGTTCGTCTGATTGTACTACTCCTTTGGCTTACTATCCCGATAATGATGGTGATGGAGTTGGATCCAATGCTACAGTTTACTCGTGTACCCCAGATCCCAATTGGTTAACCACTAATGGTGACTGTGATGATACTAATCCTCAAATCAACAATACTCTTTTAGAAAATTGCGGTGATGGTTTGGATAACAACTGTGAGGGTCAGGTAGATGAGGGCTGTGCAGTGGACTCTGATTTGGATGGAGTCGTAGACGCGTCAGATTGTGCTCCCAACGATCCTACTATTTATCCAGGAGCTGTAGAGATTTGCAACCTTGCGGATGAGGATTGCGATGGAGTGAATGACAATGGGGTTCCTACTACTACTTATTACGAGGATGTGGATGGTGATGGCTGGGGGAATGCGGTGTCGGCCAATTTTTGTTTCAATCCAGCTGATCCCGCACCTTTCTGTAATTATACTTTTAATTTAACAGATACTTTCGGAGATGGCTGGAATACTGGCACTATTCAGATCACTACTAATGGAGGTGCTTCGGTGGCCGCTACCTTGGGTAATACTTTTACAACGGGTACAAGCATTTCCGAAACGGTACAACTGAGTAATAATGTTCAATATGATCTTTTTTGGAATTTAGGCGGTTTCTATTCAGAAGAAATTGGACTGGATGTGGTGGATCCAACAGGAACTTTGATTTATTCTCTTCCTCCTTTGAGTTCAGGATTGGTAGGTACGGTGCTAACCACGTTTTCCACCAGTTGTCCACCAACGGGAAGCTATGCTTTGATTACTGGGGATTGTGATGATGCCAATGCCGGAGTGAACCCAGGGTTGAATAACTGTAATTTGGATACAGATGGTGATGGATTTGATGTCACCACAGATTGTAATGATAATGATCCAAGCATCAATCCTTCGGCGATTGAAATTTGTGATTACATAGACAATGATTGTGATGTGGAGATAGATGAGTTTGCTCAACTTGCTTTCTTCGCAGATATGGATAATGATGGTTTTGGAGACATCAATAATAGTGTTTTCGATTGTTTTGCTCCAGTAGGTTATGTAGCGGATGATACAGATTGTGATGACATGATGATCAGTTACCAAGACTTAGATAACGATGGATACGGTGGAGCCATGGACGCCTGCGGAATCGATGTGGGAGGTGATTGTAATGATTTGGAGGCTTTGGCTTATCCGGGTGCTGCTGAAGTATGTGCGGACTTGATCGATAATAATTGTGATGGAAGCATTGATGAAGGTTGTGGTATTGCGGATGCTGATGGTGATGGATTTGATGTTACCTTGGATTGCAACGATAATTGTGCTACCATTTTTCCAGGTGCTATTTGTGATGATAACAATGCCTCGACGACAGGAGAAACCATACAAGTGGATTGTACTTGCGGTGGAGGAGTTACTATCACCAACTGTTTGGGATCGGAGAGTATCGTTTTTTCTCCAGCGCCCGTTGCGGGCTCATGGCCCGTAGGAACCACTGTTGAGGTGTGTTATACTTTGAATTATGCCCAGGCCTCTGGTGATTGGTTAGATGGAATGGCAGTAACTTTAGGTACGGGATGGGGAATACCTACTGGTACCATAGCCCCAGCCAATTGTGGCGGTGGAGCCCCCTTATGGATTTGGCAAACTTCCAATACTCCTACTGCAACAAGCGGTGTTCCTTCGGGATATGGTTGGTACTATGATACCAACAGCGATGGAAATGGAGGTAATGATTGGGGCGATGCGGGTAGTTGTACCTTTAATATGTGTTTTTCCGCTACTACTGTGGCATCCACGGATTTATGGGTAGCGGT
Organism: Flavobacteriales bacterium; assembly: GCA_947464415.1. Taxonomy (GTDB): domain Bacteria; phylum Bacteroidota; class Bacteroidia; order Flavobacteriales_D; family Sanyastnellaceae; genus CAMCTV01. Next base: position 10,132 of record CANHWU010000030.1, on the reverse strand, counting down.
GGCTTCGGGTGGAGATAGTTATTATGGTTCTTACAGCTCCACTGCTGGATGTCCTTTGGTTCCATTCACAGTTGATCCAGTCAATGTTCCATCGGGTTGTGAGTTGTCATTCCCCTATTGCGCCACTCCCTCAGCTTGTGATGCTTTGACGAATGTATATGCATTAACGCCGGCCAATAGTAATTTAATACAGATGTACAATGCCCCTACCACAGGAACATTGGACGTTACCTTGGATGGATTGCCAGTTCAATCTTTCACGGCTCCATTCGCAGGTAGTGCGGCATTGAACATTGTAAATTTAGATTCCGATGGTGCGATTCATACCTTGGTGGCGACCTTTAGCGATGCGCCGGGTTGTTCTGCTTCGATTACCTATGTCGCACCTGCGGCTTGTTCAGATGGGGATGGAGACGGTTTTGGTTTTTCAGCCGATTGCAATGATGCTGATCCAAGTATATATCCAGGAGCCCCTGAGGTGTGCGGAAATAGCATAGATGATAATTGTGATAATGTGGTAGATGAAGGTTGCGGTACGGATGTGGACGGTGACGGATATGATACTACTGTTGATTGTAATGATAATGACAATTCAATTAGCCCAGGCGCTGCAGAGGCTTGTGGTGATGGTATTGATAACAACTGTTCAGGATGTGTGGATGAAGGTTGCGGCAGTGGAGGGGATGAGCCATGTAATGCTTTTACGGCTGATCCATTGACTGGTTGTATTGCTGTGACAGTAGATCCAAGTTTATTTACCCCATCCAATCCGCCAGGGGCGGCAGGTTGCGCAGGTAATTTTGCTGCTAATCCTCGTCCTGACGTTTGGGTATTGCTCAACGTACCCACATCTGGTACCCTTTTTCTCAATCCACAAGGATCAGTAGATGCAGGTATGGCGGCATACACCTATGATAATTTGTCCAACACTTACACTCAAGTGGGTTGTGACGACGACACGGGACCTGGTTTAATGCCTCAATTGACGGTTACGCAGCCAGCGGGTACCCCGATTTATATTCAATTATGGGCTTACGGTGGGGGATTGATTGATTTCAGTTTCTGTTCCTCCGATTGTACCACTCCAACGGCCTATTATACGGATGTTGATTTGGATGGATATGGAAATAATAGTGCCATCTATACCTGTACCCCGGATCCAAGTTGGATTACTACGGGAGGGGACTGTGATGATAATGACGCAACGATCAATCCATTGGCCAATGAAGTATGTAATGATATCATCGATAATAATTGTGATGGTCAAGTAGATGAAGGATGTGCTACCGATGTAGATGGTGATGGATATGTGACAGCCGAGGATTGTGATGATAACAACGCATTGGTCAATGCAGGAGCAACGGAAATTTGTGATGGAATTGACAACAACTGTGATGGCGCGATAGATGAAGGCTTCAACGTTGTCAACTACTATTTTGACGGAGATTTTGATGGATATGGTGATCCTGATGTATTGTTGGTGTTGTGTGACGCTCCATTCGGTTTCGTAACTGACAATACGGATTGCAATGATGTATTGGCTACTATTAACCCTGGTGTAGCGGAAGATTGTACAGATGCATTGGATAATGATTGCAATGGAACTATTAATGATGGTTGTGGAAATATTGATAATGATGGTGATGGATTTGACATCATCATTGACTGTAATGACAACTGTGCAGCCATTTACCCCGGGGCGACTTGCGATGACGGAGATCCCTCCAGCGTTGGCGAAACCATTCAAGCCGATTGCAGTTGTGGAGGAGGAACTTTTGTGACTTCTTGTTTAGGTGCGCAAAACATCAGCTTTGATCCTCTTCCAACCAATGGCACTTGGGCCGTGGGCACGAATGTCAATATTTGTTATACCTTACAATATGCTCAGGCCAGTGGTGATTGGTTAGATGGGATGGTGGTAACATTGGGCAGTGGTTGGGGTATTCCTACGGGAACATTGGCTCCTACAACTTGCTCTGCTTTCGCAACCGGCACTTGGATTTGGCAGGATAGCAATACGCCTACCTCTACGAATGGAATTCCAACAGGCGGTGGTTATTATTTTGATTACAATAACAATGGTAATGGTGGAGATGACTTTGGTGACCCGGGTAGTTGTACATTCGATATGTGCTTTTCAGCCACTGTAGTGGCTGATGTAGATTTAACTGTTGGTGTAACATCAGGGGGCGATAGCTATTTTGGTTCATACAACTCAACTGCGGGTTGTCCACTCGAAGTTTATTCAGTTGATCCAAGCACTATTCAGACTGTATGTGAAATCACCTTCCCTTATTGCATCACTCCATCACTATGCGATGTAACCAACAATAACTACTCATTGACCAGTGCCAATAGTAATTTTGTTTCTTTGGTCAATGCACCCGCTTCGGGATCTTTAGAGATTTCATTGGATGGGGTGGTAGTTCAAACTATCAATGCGCCATTTAATTCAAGTTATGCATTAAACATTACAGCATTGGCTTCAGATGGTTTGAGTCATACATTGTCTGCAGCGTTTACAGCTACCACCTGTTCTGCCACTTATGATTATGTTGCTCCTGCAACGTGTGCCATTATCGATAATGACGGTGACACTTATGCAAATACAGAGGATTGTAATGATGCAAATGCCTCTATTTTCCCAGGGGCCACCGAAATATGTGATGATTTGGATAATAATTGTGATGGAACCATAGATGATGGATTGACATTTACAACCTATTACTTGGATGCGGATGGTGATGGTGTGGGAATGGATCCCGTGGACTTGTGTTATGATCCAGCGAATCCTCTATATTGTAACTACACGTTCAATCTTTCAGATGATTTTGGTGATGGCTGGAATGGCGGAAGTTTGGATATTCAAGATGGCATCACATTGGTGAGCATTCAAAATATAGGCGCAAGCTTCGCAGGTGGAAGCAATGCTGTGGAAACGGCATTATTGACCAATGGAGCTTCTTATAACCTGTTCTGGACGAATGGAGGTTTTTATGCCGGTGAAATGGGCTTAGATCTTTTGGATCCAAGTGGAAATGTCCTATACAATTTACCATATTTTAGTAATGTCTTGGTAGGGACCACTCTCTACTCTTGGACCGTCGCTTGTCCTGCGGAGACCATGTATGTTACCTTACCTGGAGATTGTGATGATGCCAATAATGCAGTATATCCTGGAGCCACAGAGTCTTGTGATTTATTGGATAATAACTGTGATTCCAACGTGGATGAAGGGTTTGATCAAGACGCAGATGGCTATAGCTCATGCGGAGGTGATTGTGATGATACCCAAGCGTCCATCAATCCAGGAATGGCCGAAATTTGTTTGGATAATTTGGACAACAATTGTAATGGTACAATTGATGAAGCTACGGGCAGCATTTGGTATCAAGATGCGGATGGTGATGGATTTGGAAATATTTTCTTTAGTCAAGCCTCTTGCGATCAGCCCGTTGGTTATGTTTTGAATTTTGACGACTGTAATGACAATGATGCTAGTCTTACTACCATTTCAACAGAGGTATGTGATGGTCTTGACAATGATTGCGATGGAGCAGTAGACAATGGCTTTACATACCAAGATTACTTTGCCGATGTGGATGGTGATGGTTTTGGTGATCAAACAACATTAACCAACGCATGTGCACAGCCGGTGGGTTATGTTACTGATAATACGGATTGCAATGATACAGATGCGTTAATCAATACAGCCGCTGTTGAAATTTGTGATGCACAAGACAATAATTGTGATGGAATGTCGGATGAAGGTTTTGATTTGGATGCAGATGGTTATACGACATGTTCTGGAGATTGTAATGATAGTGATGCTAGTGTTAATCCTACCTCAACTGAGATTTGTGGCAATGGATCTGATGAAGACTGCGATGGTGTTGACAGCCCATGTGGTACTTTAGGTTGTACCAGTCCATTGGCGTGTAATTTCGATCCTGCTGCTACCATTGATGATGGTAGTTGTACCCTTCCGACTGTTGAGGAATGTGATGGTTTGGATAACGACTGTGATGGATTGACCGATGATGGTGTATTAACTACCTATTATGCCGATGTGGACGGGGATGGTTTAGGTAATCCCAACAATACGATTGCCGCATGTAGCTTGCTTCCGGGGTTTGTTGTGAACTTCCAGGATTGTGATGATACCGATGCGACCTTGCTAGGTCCAGGTTCTTCTTGCGATAATGGCAGTGATTTGGATACTTTGGATACCTATCAAGTGGATTGTTCTTGCCAAGGTCTGTTATTTGGTTGTACAGACTTAGTGGCTTGTAATTATGATGAGAATGCTACCTACGAGGACGGGTCATGTACATACAGTAACTTGCAGTTGGCTTCGATCACTGGAGATTCTTTGGTGCTTCCATTCACACAAGCTCACCAGTACTCATATCCTGATACGATACCAGGTTTATCTTTCCAATGGACATTGAACGCTTTGGGTGTATTTATACCTAATAGCAGCATTGATACATCATCTGTGGTTACGGTGTTTTGGTCCAATGCTACAGCGACCATTCCAACGGGAGTTATCACGCTTGTTGTTACCGATGAGAATTGTGGTCCTAACGCATCATTTACCCTTACCTACATAGTGAATTTTGATACCACCAATTATAGTGTAAACGAATGGAGTCAAGGCACTCTGAATGTTTGGCCTAATCCTTCGAGAGGAGATATAAGCATGGAAGTACCTCGGGATATCGAAAATGACTATGAGATACAAGTAGTGGATTTGTTGGGCCAAGTAGTGTATTCAGAAAGGGCACAACAAAGGTCATTATGGAGAGGAAATTTAAATCTTTCTTCGGGTGTTTATGTAGTGAAATTGGTGGGCGACAACAAGTTATACGCTGTTCCGCTGATTATTGAGAATTAACAAAAAGGGGTGAAAGCCCCTTTTTTATTTTGAAATTATGAAAAAAAGTGTTGTTTCTTTTAGTGTCTTATTTTTTTTATGCTCACTAGGTCTTTGGTCGCAGGGCGTTATTTGGAGTAATCCAATCAATGGAGCATCGCCCAGTTCGGCGAATCCTTTTTTTTCTGAAAGTGTCAAGGCCAATGGTATTACCGTTTCAGGTATCGGAAGAGGAACGGGTTTGACGAGCAGAACTTTGGTGGATGCTTACTCAGCTTCAAGTTGGACTACTAGCACCAACAGAAGCACGAGTGATTACTATTATTTTACATTGACACCCAGTTCTTGTTCGAGCATTAGCTTCACTTCGTTCCAGTATTCTTCGTCAGTAAGTGCTAATGGGCCAAGATTGTTTGAATTAAGATCTAGTTTAGATAATTATGGAAGTCCAATTGGAACGGCCGTTGGTACGGGTACAACCATCAATTTAACTGCTCCTGTTTATCAAAATGTTGCTCAGTCAATCACTTTCCGTTTGTACGGTTGGAACTCTATTAGTTCGGGTTCTAGTGGGTTATTTTCCATTTTAGACTTTAGCTTCAATGGAACGGTGAATGCCACAAATCCAGTGAATGTGTTAACGGAGAGTTTCAATGCTCCGAATCCATCTTGGGTCACTACTAACAATTCTAATGGAGGCAACGCTGCCGCTGCTGCATGGACTTATAGAGCTTCTGGATATCAAAATCCAGGAGGAACTACTTACACCCCTGGTTCTGGTTTTATTCTTGCTGATAGTGAAACACAAGGAGGAGGAACCACAAATGTAACATTGACTTCACCTGCTTTCAGCACAGTTGGAGTAAACGCGGCCAATATTTTACTGTCGCATTATTACAATAATAATGGGGGAGCAGATGATTTGGCCAGAGTGGAGTCTAGTATTGATGGCGTCAACTGGACAACATTGGTTACTTACTCTTCAGATCAAGGTCAATCTGGTTCATTTTCTAACGCAGTGGTAGCCCTGAATTCGGAGGCAATAAATCAACCCAGTGTTCGAATCAGATTCAGATATACAGCGAGCGATGACCGATATTGGGCCATCAATAACGTAACAGTGACCGAGTATAGCACTATTCCATCTGCTCAGGTTGTGATTACCACTCAACCCTCTACTCAGAACAATACAGTTTGCGTTGGACAAAATTTACCTTCGCTAAGTGTTAGTGCTACAGGTACAGGAGCGCCGAGTTATCAATGGTATTTCTCAACTACGGCAAATAATTTTTCGGGCACTCTTATTGACGGTGCAACTCAGAGCACCTATACGATTCCTAATAACACGGCGAGTTCAAGGTATTATTTCTGTCAGGTGACCTATGGAGATTGTAGTCTTAGATCGGAAGTTTCAGGACTCAATGTAATTTCTAATGGCCCTGCGATCACTACTCAGCCAAGTTCGGGTACTACCGTATACATCTGTGAAGGTGGAATCTATGTGCTTTCGGTAGTTACATCCTCTACAAATGTTACATATCAATGGTACAGTAATGTCAATAATAGTAATACGGGAGGAGTTATTATACCAGGGGCTACCTCTGCGAGCTATCAAATACCAACTAATGTAAGTAGTTCGTTATATTATTACTGTGTGCTGACCAATGAATGCGGTACCAGAACTTCAAATGTTTCAAGGAGGGTGCGGGTTACGGTAATGGTCAATGATCCTTCATCTGCTAGTCAATCGACTTGTGTCAATGGTAATCTTAACCCATTGTCTGTTTCTATGAGTGGCACAAGTGTTACTTACACTTACGAATGGTATTATAATTCGTCGCCTATCAACTCTGGCGGCACGCTCGTAGCAGGAGCGAATACAGCGCAATTAACCCTCCCCTCTAATATTGCCTATACACGCTATTATTATGCCGTTGTGGGAGTTAACAACAATGGATTAAGATGTTCAATAACCTCTCCTGTCAGTGGTCTGATTACGGTAAGTCCAACAGCGGTAGGTGGAACGATTAACGGGGGAGGCTTGGTACTTTGTTCGGGAAATAACAGTGGTCAGTTGTCAGTGATCGGAAATGTGGGAGATGTAACCAGTTGGCAATCCTCTACTGATAATGGTACTAGTTGGACTACCCTTACAAACAGTGGAACTACATACGCCTATTCGAATATTTCGTCTAACACCTTTTATAGAGCTATCGTGCAAAGTGGAACTTGTCCTAGTGCGACTTCTACTTCAGCTTCATTAACGGTAACAGCATCTCCCAACTTTGTGATTGATCCAGTAAATACGGCCATCTGTAATGGAGGGCAGGTGAATTTATCTCTAACGAACGCTGGAGGCAATACTTATTCGGGAGTTATATTCGGAAATGACTTTAACACCTCTTCTTCACAGAATCAGTGGGCGTTGACCAACACGGGCAATATCAATTGGACCTACAGAGTGAGTCCATATGTATACGGGGGAAATACATACAACTCCAATGATGGATCGTTTTTATTTGTTACTTCTGAAGGTGCTAACGGGGTAGCGAATTTGACTTCCCCCACCTACAATTTACAAGGTTTTAGCAATGTCACACTCAGCTACAGAACTTATTTCTCGGATTTAGATGGAACAGACTTCGCGCGAGTCTTCTATTCAGGCAATGGCGGTAATACTTGGGTGGCCGCTACACCTTTGAATGCTAGTGTGGGTGCTCGAACCAATTTTAGTACTCAAACTCAAAGCATACCTGCCATTTACCTTACGAACAATTTTAAAGTTAGATTTGAATATACCGGAAACAATGATCGTTATTGGGCCATTGATAATGTCAATATTTCAGGAACTGGAACTGGCTTTACTTACAATTGGTCTCCGAATTCGGGTTTATCTGCCTCTAATGTATCCAATCCTGTTGCTACTGTAAATGCCTCTATTTCTTATACAGCAACAGTGACAAATGCCTTCGGTTGTTCAAGAAACTACCAATCCACTATTGAAGTGGATAGCAATACGCCCACTATTGGAATACAGTCTGATTTAATATCCGCTTGTCAAGGGCAAACCATAAGCTTTACCGCCAACCCCCTCAATGCAGGCGCAAGTCCTGCCCTTCAATGGAGGGTGAATGGTCAAAATGTACTGAATCAAACATCGAGTACGTTTATTGCTGGCAACTTGAACAATGGCGATGCGGTTTCTTGTCAATTAATTGCGACCAATGCATGCGGCCAATCGGTTAATATTGTTTCAGAATCAATTGTTGTTACAATTAATCCCGCGCCAGTCATTGCAATTTCAGGTAATAACTCAGGTTGTGGGGTGGTGAATCTTGTTGCCAGTGGTGCCAATTCTTATCAGTGGAGCGGAGGAAGCTCTCCTAATAATGCCTCCAACTCGTTCAATGTCTCAGGAAATTATACAGTCGTGGGAACCACATTGAGTGGATGTAATGCTACTCAAAATGTGAATGTGGTGATTAACCCGACCACCGATTATTTTGCGGATGTAGATCAAGATTTTTTTGGTGATCCAGATGTGATTCAGGCCAGTTGCATTGCGATTGCAGGTTATGTCACTAATAATCTTGATTGCAATGATAACGAGCCGCTCATCAATCCATCAGCAACTGAAGAATGTAACGGGGTGGACGATGATTGTAACGGCATTTTTGATGATGGTCTTCCATTTCTAACGTACTATTTGGACGGTGATGCGGATGATTTTGGAAATGCTGCTGTTCCTGTTACGGCATGTGCTCAGCCTGCGAATTATGTTTTAGATAATACCGATTGTAATGATGGCAATGGATTGATTTACCCTGGAGCCATTGAGATTTGTAATCAGGCTGATGATGATTGTGATAATCAGGTAGATGAGAATGTCCTTATTGTGTCTTACGAAGATATTGATGGTGATGGCTTTGGAGATGCAACGGTGACCAATTCGGGATGTACAGTGCCTAGTGGTTATGTTTTAGATAATACCGATTGTGATATTTTTCAAATCACCTATGATGATATCGATAATGATGGTTTTGGTGCTTTACCCGCGGTTGCTTGCGGTGTTATTTATGATACGGATGATTGCGACCCCATTGATCCCGCTATTAACCCCGCCGCTCAAGAGGAATGTGATGGGGTTGACAATAATTGTGATGGCCTCATTGATTTTGAAGTTCAGCTATTCATTTATGTTGATAACGATGGAGATGGATTTGGAGAGACGTCAAGCGAAACTTTGAGTTGTGATGTTCCTGTTGGATATTCATTATTGGCGGATGATTGTGATGATAACAATGCGGATGTTTTCCCACTTAACCCTGAAGTTTGTGATCTATTGGACAATGATTGTAATGGGCTTATTAATGATGGAATCAATGTAATATATTATGTAGATGGCGATGGCGATGGCTTCGGATTCATTGGAGAAAGTGTAGAAGATTGTTCGCAACCGAACGGTTATGTTGAAGATAATACAGATTGCGATGATGTTTTGAACTTTGTCAATCCCAGTGAATTGGAGATTTGTGATTTGGTGGACAATAATTGCGATGGTTTAATAGATGAGGGATTTGATAATGATGGTGATGGAGTGGCGATTTGTGATGGAGATTGCGATGATTCTGATCCCGCAGTTAATGGTTTTGCAGTGGAGATATGTGATGGCATCGATAACAACTGTGATAATGTGGCTGATGAAGGTTTCGATCTCGACTTCGATGGAATAACTACTTGTGCCGGAGATTGTGATGATAACAATGATCTAATTGGTCCGGGTCAGGAAGATATTTGTGGAAATTCAATTGACGAGGATTGTGATGGCGCTGATTTGGTCTGTCCCGTTTTCGGCTGTACCGATCCTACTGCAAACAACTATAACGATCTAGCGACGATCGACGATGGTAGCTGTGCTTTCGATGTGTTTGGCTGTACAGATCCTGGAGCGAACAACTATAACGACCAAGCGACGATCGACGATGGTAGCTGTACTTTCGATGTGTTCGGTTGTACAGATCCTGGAGCCAACAACTACAACGACCTAGCGACGATCGATGATGGTAGCTGTACTTTCGATGTGTTCGGTTGTACAGATCCTGGAGCAAACAACTACAACGACCAAGCGACGATCGACGATGGTAGCTGTACTTTCGATGTATTCGGTTGTACCGATCCTGGAGCGAACAACTATAACGATCAAGCGACGATCGACGATGGTAGCTGTACTTTCGATGTGTTTGGTTGTACAGATCC